>JALWSS010000027.1 GCA_026993525.1 Saprospiraceae bacterium | reverse complement strand
GGTCTGTGGCACATCCGGTCAGCATTGTCAAGGCGGTTAAAAACACTACCGAAAAAGCGAGGTTACGGCCTAAGCGGTAAGCGGTAAGCGGTAAGCGGTAAGCGGTAAGCGGTAAGCGGTAAGCGGTAAGCGGTAAGCGGTAAGCGGTAAGCGGTAATTGATTTCATAATTGATCGGTTTTGGTTAAAAGATGTGACCAAACATAAGGCATTGTCTTTTTAATTCCAAATATGGCGGGCATTTTTTTCGAAATTGTCAGGTGGAATATGTTGCAACAATGTATCCGCGACGATAACCAACAAAAAAAGCGACGAAGGAAATGGATCCCACGTCGCTTTTCAACTTGTATTACCCGTTAATCAATGAGCCGCCTTAAACTTCTTCACCGCCTCTGTCAATTTGGGCACCACCTCAAAGGCATCTCCCACCACGCCGTAGTCGGCGGCTTTGAAGAAGGGAGCTTCGGGGTCTTTGTTGATGACCACGATGACCTTGGAGTTGTTGACCCCGGCCAGGTGCTGGATGGCACCTGAGATGCCGATGGCAATGTAGAGGTTGGGGCGAATGGCGATGCCCGTTTGTCCGACGTGTTCGTGATGCGGGCGCCAGCCGGCATCGGCCACGGGGCGGGAGCAGGCGGTGGTGGCCCCCAGTTCTTTGGCCAGTTCTTCGATCATACCCCAGTTTTCGGGGCCTTTCAGTCCACGGCCGGCAGACACCACCAACTCGGCTTCGGGCAGGGGCACGGTGCCTTCCTGGCGCTTCACCTCCAGCACTTTGATGCGGCCTTCGGGAACGGGGACACTGACTTCTTCCACTGCCACTGCGCTGCCGGTTTTCTCCGGGCGGCATTCGTTGCCCATGAGTGACAGCACTTTTACATCGGATTTGATGCGGTAGGTGGCGATGGCTTTTCCGGAGAAAACGCCTTTTTTCACCGTAAACCCGCCGTTTACCGAAGGAACACTGACCACACCGGATACTGCACCTGCATTGAGGCGAACTGACAGGCGCCCAACCAGCGACCTGCCGGTAGAAGTGTGGCTCATGACCACGACTTTGGCGCCCTGCCGTTTGGCTACTTCGGCAATGACAGCGGCGTACACCTGGCTGTCAAACTGTGCCAGTTTTTCGTCGGAAACACTGAGCACCTTTGCGGCTCCGTATTCTCCGAGCTGGCCGGCATTTTCCGAAGGGCCCAAAACAAGGGCCACACATTCTCCACCCACTGCCCGGGCGGTTTCATAGCCGTAAGTAACCGCCTCAAAGGCAGCTTTCTTGAATTTTCCGTTTACGCTTTCTGCAAATACTAAAACCATTTGTTGAGGATTTGAGCCCCGTGCCATCCCGAATTTCTTCGGGATCGGCATCGGGGGAAGATTTGAGGAACTGGGAACTGAGCCCCGTGCCGATAATAATCGGCATCGGGGGAGGAACTGATAAACTCACCGAAGGTGACTAAACTCCGCCGCCAGGCGGACTAAACCAACCGAAGGTTTTTAAACTCCGCCGCCAGGCGGACTAAACTCGCCGCAGGCGATTAAACGGCCTCTGGCCCTAGATCACCTTCGCTTCTTCGTGCAGAAGCCTTACGAGTTCCTCCATGTTTTCAGGGTCAACCAGTTTGACGCCTGTTTTGGCCGGGGGCAGCTCGAAGGATACCGTTTCGACCAGTTCTTCCACAGGCACCGGTTCCACAACTTTGAAGGGCTTGCTTTTGGCTTTCATGATGCCCATCATGTTGGGGATGCGCTGTTCGGCGAGGCCTTTGGCGGCACTGAGTACGAAAGGTGTGTCCACCTGGAGCACCTCTACCCCACCCTCGATGTCGCGCTCGATGGTGGCAGTGTTGCCTTCCATGTCCATTTTGCTGGCATAGCTCACGAAGGGCTGCTCCAGCAATTCAGCCACCATGGCACCCACTTCGGAGCCGTTGTAATCAATGGTTTCCTTACCGAGGAAAACGATGTCGTAGTTCTCCTGCTTCGCAATGCCGGCGATCTGATGGGCCACGAACCAGGAGTTCGCAGGCTCGGCGTTTACCCGGATGGCGTCGTTGGCGCCGATGGCCAGGGCCTTGCGGATGATCTGGTCGTTGGAAGCATCTCCGACATTGAGTACGGTCACGGTTCCGCCGGCTTTTTCAACCAACTCGATGGCACGCACCAGGGCATACCACTCATCGTAAGGATTCATGATGAAGGTAACCCCGTTGGCGTCGAATTTTGTGTCGTTGTCGGTAAAAGCTATCCGGGCCGTGGTGTCCGGGGTTTTTGAAATACAAACGAGTAATTTCATTTTGGAAAGGGTAAAGTTTTTCGAATCGTTTTCGCCCTGCATTTTGCGAAGCGAACAGGACGATCAAAGCGGCGCAAATATACCCAAATGGGCAAGAACCGTAAACGGCTTCAGCGAATGTTCGCCACTGATTTTTGACACTTGAGGGTTGGGAGGAGTTGAGAGGGGTTGAGAGGGGTTGGGAGGAGTTTAGAGGGGGTTGAGAGGGGTTGGTACCGATCCTGAATCAAGTTCGGGACGGGAGGTTGAAACGGGTTCGGTCGGTGCGGTTTTTAATCACTATCAATCAGCCACAAATTCCAATCCCATCGGGATGGCACTCCAAAACACAACCTCATAGGATGTGAAAAAAATCATTTTTCTACACTGGTACCTGGCAATGGTAAAAATATCTGGCAACACCAGCCATCTTGTATCCCGTTGTTTCCTGTCCCTGTCCGGCCCGTCTGGCCGACGGACAGACTGGACAGACGGGCAACGGCGTATAATCCTTCATAATCCTTCATAATCCCTGTCTGCCGCCAGCCCGTCTGGCCGCCGGACAGGGCAGGCTTCATAAACCCCTCTAAACTTCTCTCCAACAACTATCAATTTGAACTGAATATTCCAGGCAGGATCAGGCATGAAATAATCACCCCGAAAGACCGTTCTTTGCCGTGAGAAGTACCTCTCAATTCCTGGCATCCAACCACGACAAGTCCATTTACATGCTCATCAGAATTTTCTTTTTCGTCGCAATACTTTTTGCTGCCACACAGGCCGGCCGGTCGCAAACCCAACCCCCATTCGATTCTTCGGAACTCCAAACCTTGCGCAGCTACGAGGACACACTCGGTCTGCTTTCTTTTCTCGTCGTCAATGACTCCCTTCCGGAAAACCGCTTCCTGGCCTGTCGCAATTTGATCAAGACCCTGGTAAAGGCCCTGAAAACTGAAAACTCTTTCCATTACCCCTTTGAGCGAATGCGCACGGTTTCCATCCAATACCCTGCCGACAGCACTTTCCGGATTTTCACCTGGCAACTTTATGTAGATGTAAACGAATACCACTATTACGGAGCCATCCAACTCAACAGCCCCGAACTGCAACTCATCCCATTGGCAGACCGCTCCTTTAACGTGCAAGCAGAAGAACAGGACATCCTCGAACCCAGGAATTGGTATGGGGCGCTTTATTACAACATTTATGATTTTGACACTCCCGAGGGCAAAAAGTACCTCCTCTTTGGCTACAATGCCTATAGCTTTTTCAACCACAAAAAACTAATTGATGTACTGACCCTCAAAAACGGCGAAGCCACTTTCGGAGCGCCTGTCTTCGTCTATCATTTTCCGGAAAATGACAGCACAGTCGTGAAAAACCGGGTGGTGTTCACCTATTCCGCCGAAGCTGCCTTCAAAATGAACTATGACGAAACCCTCGGGATGATCGTGTACGACCACCTGACCCCCATGGGTGGCAACTACGGCCAGGGAATGACCCTGGTGCCCGACGGAACCTACGAAGCCCTGAAACTGAAAAACGGCCGTTGGGTCTGGGTGCCCTACATCGAAAACCAGATCCTCGACGAAGCCCCCCGGCCGGAACCTGTTTTGGATAACAGAAAGGGGAAAGACCTTTTGGGGAAGGAGAAAGGGAGTAGGGAGTAGGGAGTAGGGAGTAGGGAGTAGGGTGTAGAGTTTAGGGTGTAGAGTTTAGGGTGTAGAGTTTAGGGTGTAGGGTGTAGGGTGTAGGGTTTGGGGATGCTACTCTGTTTGACTCCATGTAAAACCCTGTTCAACTCTGTGGTTTTAAAGAGTCTCGTAGGGTTTGGAAGCGCTACTCTGTTTGACTCTGTGGTTTTAAAAGAGTAGGGAGTAGGGAGTAGGGAGTAGGGAGTAGGGAGTAGGGAGTAGGGAGTAGGGAGTAGGGTGTAGGGTGTAGGGAGTAGGGAGTAGGGAGTAGGGAGTAGGGAGTAGAGTGTAGGGTTTAGGGTTTGGAAGCGCTACTCTGTTTGACTCTGTGGTTTTAAAAGAGTAGGGAGTAGGGAGTAGGGAGTAGGGAGTAGGGAGTAGAGTGTAGGGTTTAGGGTTTGGAAGCGCTACTCTGTTTGACTATGGGGGTGCCCAGTTATGTCATTCCTCATTCCTCATCCCTCATCCCTCATCCCTGCGATCAAATGCGCTCCAGGGCATCTTCGGGCAGCCAGCCGGTGTCGCCGTTGGGGAGTTCCACTTTAAGCTGACCACCGATTTGATCGAGGATGAAAATTTTGGTTCCCGGATGGAGGGTGAGCATTTCTGTTCCGAAAGCATCGGGGGCACTTTTCAGCACCACTTCGTTTTGAATGATCACGGCGGCTGGGTGATCGTTCAGCATTTTCAGACGGGTCAGCAGCAACAAAATCGAAAGGAAAAATATCAGCCCTGCCATTGCAACCGATTGCCACCATCTTTTTCCGGACCATTTCCACCTGCCTTTCCACCTGAGCCAGACCAGGGCGCTGAACAACCATACCGAAAGCACCAGCAAAACACTCCATCCATCCACAGGTAGTAAGGATGCCAACGACCGCCACCACACCAACGGAGCAAAAGGCGCCACCTCCGCAAACTGATCGGGCAGTTCCTTTTTGAGCGACCCCAGGTCCTCCCGGATCATTTCATCCCGGGGATTGAGCCTCAGCGCCCGCTCGTAACTGAGCCGGGCACAAGCCAGGTCACGGGCATTGAAACAGGCGTTGCCGAGGTTGTAATAAAGCTCAGCACTGAACTTGCCCTCTTCCAAAATACTTTCATACAATTTTACAGCCTGCCCGTAATCACCGTTGTTGTAAGCCACCGCTGCGGAATCGAGCCGGAGGTCGGGTCCGGCAGCGGTAAGGAGGCCCGAAAATGTAACTACCCACAGAATTGTGAAGACGATTCTCATTGAAACATTTTGAGGGTCAAAGATCAGAAGAGAATAATTAGATTTCCATGCTTGAGCGAAAGTGAGCAAACGTTGTCCCTGCGAATGCCGGGAGATGAGGGTAAACCCAGTCATTTCAAGTTCCGCCCCCTTTGTACGGCAAGTGACGTCTCGCCAGGCTCGACTTAACACTTGCCGGAACGGGGAGCAGAGGAGGGATGAGGAGTGAGGGATGAGGGATGAGGAGTGAGGGATGAGGGATGAGGGCCTTTAGCTTCCCGTTCGTGCAAGTGTTGAGCGCAGCGGGGGCTGTCCCTCCCCGTCCGCCAGAGATTCATAATCCCTGTCTGCCGCCAGCCCGTCTGGCCGCCGGACAGGGCAGGCTTCATAATCCCCTTTGTACGGCAAGTGACGTCTCGCAAGGCTCGACTTAACACTTGCCGGAACGGGGAGCAGAGGAGGGATGAGGAGTGAGGGATGAGGGATGAGGGCCTTTAGCTTCCCGTTCGTGCAAGTGTTGAGCGCAGCGGGGTATAATCCTTCATAATCCTTCATAATCCTTCATAATCCCTTTTGTACGGCAAGTGACGTCTCGCAAGGCTCGACTTAACACTTGCCGGAACGGGGGAATCACAATCCAATACAGTCGAAGACTGCAAACCCACCATCACTTAAAAAGCCGCTCCTCCTCCTCATCCAGCCAGCGCAGGCAGGACTGGTCCTCTTCATCCTGGCTGGGGCCGTTGGAGAACCAGGCCTCCAGGATTTCTTTGGCAACCACTTCTGAGGTGGCCCGCAGGCTCATGGCCAGGATGTTGGCGTCGTTCCATTTGCGGGCACCCTCGGCGGTCCGGGCATCCTGGCAGAGGGCACAACGGATGCCTTTGACTTTGTTGGCCGCCAGGCTGATGCCGGTGCCTGTCCAGCAAAAGAGCACGGCCTGGTCGAACTCCCCGGCAGCCACTTTCCTGGCCACCTCGATGGCCACCCTGGGCCAGGGAGCCGGTTGGGTCACCAGCGCCCCAAATTCCGTTACATCGTGTCCCATTTTCTTCAGCTCCGCCACCACTACCCTGGCAACGTGCATGTCCATGTCTGTTCCGACGGCAATTCGCATGTTGAAGGTTTTGATTATGAGGATTATTCCCGGGGCTTCGCCCGGGACTGCCTTCGGCAGGGATTATGACCCCGATATTCATCGGGGATGAAGGGTTTTTAAAAAGTTTTTTGAGGTTTTTGTCCCGAGGCAAGCTCGGGATTGAGGTTTTTGAGGTTTTTGAGTGGGGGGGGGCAACTGGTACTTCTCCCACATCTTCCCGGTTTACCGATTAAACCGGCTCCATCGATTTCATCTCCTCTTCAAAATATCCTCCACGTTATTCGGTCTTTCGGGATAACGCCATCTGAAGCCTTTGAGTTTTATGGCCTCGTGGTCGGTGCTTTTCATGGGCATGAGGCTGGCCTGGGGTTGGGCGTAAAATACGATGCCTTCCACTTTGTCATCGGCGAAGAGGATCAGCATTTCAGAGCAGATGGCTTTGTTCACGCCGATGTAGGCATCGTCGTCGTCAAGCGCATAGTAAACCGACTCTGCATTACCGGAGACCCGCACATTGCGAAGCTGGCTGTCTTCAAAATTGGCGGTGCTGTTCTTTCCGGTGATCTGGTTGAAAAACAACTCGTCCGGGGTGTTTACGATAAAGGTATTTTCCCGAAGGAAAACCTTGTCAATTTTATCGTTTGCCAACTGCATCAAAACGGTGTCGGCCGTGAACTGGGATGAATCCGACCACATGACCGGCTGCCGGAACATGCGGAACATGGAATCGGCGCTGCTGTAACTCAACGAATCGCACAGCGCCTGCAGGTCGGATTTGAAAATGCGCACATCGTGGTAGGCAAGGATCATCCGGATGGTGTCGCCGGCGGCAACGGCTTTGGTCGAATCCGCCGGGACGGGTGCAACCGCCAGTGTATCGGTGCCGGTAGTGTCAGGCAGCTCAAATAAGGGCTGAATGCCTGTGGTGTCGCCGTTGTCCATTATTGCAGGTTCTGAAGCGGAAAGGCTATCTGTCACAAGGGTATCCACCATGACCACGGTAGCTGTGTCCTTCGGTAAAATCTCGTACGACACCAATGTGTCGGCACTGAGGAAGAGGGTGTCTTCGTCAATAATTTTCATCATCAGGGGGCGACCGAAGATTCCCCCGCTGGCCTTCAGGAAATTTCGCTTTGCTGCATGTTCGGCGTATTCACATTGCACGGTCAGTTTTTCCGTGCTGTCTTGCCAGATGATGTTGCCTTTTGCGATGCCAACGTCCTGCTCTTTGTCGTAATCCACAAAATCGGCTTCCAGGGTTTTGGCCCCGTCCACGATGGTGGAGCGGCCGCGTGTTGAGTAGGTTCCGTTATTGGCGTCGTACACCACCGTGTCGCCGGTGATGATCCGGTCTTCATCCCGGATGAAGGCGTGTCCGGCCAGGGTGGTCACCTGGCTATCCTCGTTGTGGCGGATGTACTGCGCCGTGGCTACGGTGTTGCTGTCTTCGAAATGGGCATTCACCAGCAGGGTCACTTCGCCGGTGTTTCCGTCGTAAAGAATGGCCCGGGCCCAGGCCTTCTGGTCGTTTTTACGGTATTGCGGATTGCGGGTAAACTGCGCCTTTTTATTGTTGATGTCGTAAAAGCCCTGCTCGGTGTAAATCCTGGCCGAGTCCATGGTGATCAACACCGGACCTGGGAAATACACGATTTTGTTCTTCGTATCAAACTTCAGGGTGTCCGATTTCAGGCTGAAATCCGGGCTCACCACCCGCACGCTGTCTTTGAAGAACATCTCGTCCGTTTCGGCATGGAAATACCCGACCTTGCTGGTGATGAAGGTGGTGTCGTCGGTCAGGGTAGCGCCTGTGTTATAGGTCGCTATTTTGGTTTTGGTATCGTAAGTCAGCCGTTCGGTGAAGAGTTTTTGCACCCCTTTCATCATGGCTACGTTTCCGTACAGCTCTGCCACCTTCACAGTTCCGTTGTAGGTGGCTGAATCGGAGAATACCGTGGTGGAATCGCCTTGTTTCAGAATGAAATTACCGGTGGCACTGAGCGCAGTTTTGTTCTTCACCGTGGCGCTGTCGCAAAAGAGGTACACGGTGTCCTGCCGGAGTTCCACCTCGTCCTGCAATTTAATGATGGTGTCACCCGCCTCAATGATGCTCTCAAAGACGCCGGAATAAAGGATGTCAATGAATTCTTTTTTCAGGGTATCGGCCGGAGGCAGGCTATCGGCTGCCGGTTGGGGTGCGGGCTTGTTTTGGCCGAAAAGGCCGACGGAAAAGAAAATGAAAAGTGCCAGCAACAAGGCCTGAATACAAATCCCCTTTCGAACATTTTTTGTTGGTTCACTCATCTGCTCACTTTTCTTTTCGCTTCGCAAAATCGCCATACGTTCCTCAAACGGATCTGGCGTACTGCCGGCTACGGGATTTACTTTTCTTTGAGATGAGAAGGGGTTGAGAGAAGTTTAGAGAAGTTTAGAGAAGTTTAGAGAGGTTTAGAGAGGTTTAGAGAGGTTCCCATAATCCTCATAATCCTCATAATCCTCCATAATCCTCATAATCCCCAGTTCACACCGCAATCCCCTTGTCCTGTCCTATCTGTTTCAGTTGCGCAATGGTTTCCGCGGGATTTTCGGAACGGAATACGCTGCTGCCGGCCACCAGTACATTGGCTCCGGCCTGCAGGATCTTTTCGGCGTTTTGCAGCCCCACACCGCCATCCACTTCTATGAGCGTATTGGTGTTCTGACGGATGATCATTTCCCGAAGGGCCTTTATTTTCAGAAGGGAATTGTAGATGAACTTCTGCCCGCCAAAGCCCGGATTCACGGACATGACACAGACCAGGTCGAGGTCTTCCAGGATGTCCTCGAGCAAATGAACGGGCGTGTGGGGATTGATGGCCACACCTGCTTTTGCACCACTTTCCCTGATCATTTGGACCACCCGGTGCAAATGGGGGCAAGCCTCGTAATGCACCGTTATCACATCCGCACCGGCATCCCGGAACTGTTGAATGTATTTTTCCGGTTCCACAATCATCAGGTGAACGTCCAGTGGTTTTTCAGCCATCTTTTTCATGGCCCGCACGATGAACATGCCAAAGGTGATGTTGGGGACGAAGCGCCCGTCCATCACATCCAGGTGAAACCAATCGGCTTCGGAACGATTGACCATGTCAAACGCTTCCCGAAGACGCGTGAAATCGGCGGCTAAAATCGAAGGTGCAACGAGGTGAGGCATTTTGATGGTTTAGGGTGTAGGGTGTAGGGTGTAGGGTGTAGAGGGGGGGGCGTGCTACTCCAATTTGAATGTGTGAATCTCGTGTAAACAATCATTTTTCAAAATATTCGTCTGTGCAGGCACTGGGCCCCCCTCTCTACTCCCGAAGCCGAAGCCGATCCCGGAATTTTTCCGTTCGGTATTCGGAACCAACCCGATGAAAACTTTCGTTGAAGTATTCTCATTCATCAATTCAAAGAGCCTTGCAGGTACATGCGGCTCAGGTTCGGATAATCGGGTCCGTCTGCTTTTTCCATTGTGATGACAAAAGAAGAAGCCCCGGGCACAAAAGCGATCTGGTGGATATCCCCGGCTGGTGAGGAGACCGATTGCATGTCTGACAGGGGTTCAAAATTCCGGCGGGCAATTGCCCACAGGCGGTATTGCATTCCTTCGGGCAATTCGGGCAATTGGTCCCATTGTGCAAATGCCCGTTCCTGATCCGTGTTCCAGTAAATCAACACCGTTGCTCCTTTGGCACGGCGGGTGGCATTCAGGCGCACTTGCCGGGTGTTGATGGAAGCAAGAAAACCCAGCTTTTCCTGTAGGTTGGTGTTTGCTTTTTTCACTTCCACAAGCTCGGCCGACACCTTGCTCAGGTCTTCTTTCAACTCAACGTTGGTTGATGTGGCCACTGCAAGGCGGTCGCTGTAATCAAATGCCAGCACCGCCATGCCAATGGCCACAATGGTCATCAAAACCGCAGCCAGGGCAAAGAGGTGTTTCCACCCGAGTTGGAATTTTTTGTTACGGGGTCTGTGAGCCGGTTTCACCATTGGGCGGGAGCTTACAGCCGCTTGAGTGGGTGGGCCATCCAGGCTTTTCTCCAGCTTTTCCCTCAGCTCTTCGGGTGGTTGCACACCGTGAAGTTTGGCGTACTCGTCCAGTGCTTTTCGGATGGTGGAGATCTCTTTTTTGAGTTCGGGGTGTTCTTCAGCCAGGCGTTCTACCTCCCGGGTTTCCTTTTCGGAAGCAAGGCCCAAAACGTAAAGTTCCAGCATGCCAGAGGTCATGTAAGCCTTTAGGTCCATTCGCTGAGTTTGATTCGATCAATTAAGGGCAAACACTCGCCGCAGGTCATTTACCGCCCGCCGCAAACGGGTACCGGTGCTGCCGTCGGGCAAATTGAGGGCTCCTTCTATTTCCTTCTGGGAAAGGCCGTTAAAATAAGCCATTTCCAGGATGGTTTTGCATTTGGGTTCCAAAGCAGATTGCGCCTTACCCAGCTTTTCGTTGAGGAGCAGGCCATCGTCTGAGGATTGGCGCTGGGCCATTCTGAAATCAAAATTGGTTGCTTCCTGCAGTCGCAATTCATTGGCTGTTTGCAAAGCGGCCACCGCTGTTTCACGGGCCCTGGCCAACAGGTCCGTCAGCCCGGTTTCCTTCGCCTCCCTGAAGGCGTCAAAAACTGAAACGGTGAGTTCAGCAGCCAGGGAAGGCGATGACAATGCCCGCAACAGGAATCCATAGACATACTGCCCCCACAGGTCGTACCGGTCCAATACGGACTGTTTGCCTGTTGCATCGTTTTCCGGGAGCAGATGTTCACGAGTCATGGTTGCAAAGCTAAAAAAAGTGCACCGGCGGAGGGATTCTTCCACCGGTGCACTTTTGAAGACTTCTGCGAAGCGAGGAGATCACTGTCCGGACTCACGGGCCTCTTTGGCTTTTTTTTCCAGGATGAAATCAATCACTTCCGGCAGTTGCTCAGCTCCAATCCTTTTTGACAGAATGGTCTTGTCTTCGTCCAATACATAGATCTGGGGTGTGGACCGGATGTCGTAGACGGATTTGTACCTGGAGCGGTGGTAGGGGTCAACGGTATTGAAGAACACATCCATGTTTCGCTCTTTCACTGCATCCCAGCATTTGTTGACCTCTTTCAGGCTGAGATTGCCCTGGTCGTCCCGGGTCACCAGTTTGGTGCAGATGGCAAACACTGCCACTCCCTTGTCTTTGTAATCCTGCGCGAATTTCACCATATCGGGCATGGACTTTTTGCAATGGCTGCAATCGGGATCCCAAAAGAACAATACCGTGATCGGGGATTTGAACTGGTGCAGGCTCATGTGGGACCCATCCTGGGTTTCCATCAGCAGGTCCGGGGCCTTTTTGCCGATGAGGAGCGGTTCCAGTTTTCTGGCATTGTCAACGATTTTTTCCAGTTGATCGGGTTCCGTCCAGGGTGCCTGGCCGGTGGCGTAGTATTTCAACCCCAGGTGTACATACACCGCATCCATGCCGACGATCTTGCTCTTGGCGTACTCGTTGAGGAAGTGGATCAGAAAGTATTTAAAGTTTTCTTCAGCCGGCCGCATGGCTTCCAGCACCTGATCAATCGCCTGGGAAATTGAATCGGGATGCTGCACGGTCATTTTCTGAATGAAATGATCTACCTTTTGCTGAAGCATGGGCGTTCTCAGCAAGCGTTCATCGGCGAGGTTGATGTTGTCAAACCAGTGTTGCCGGGCCCATCGGAAGGCTTTCATTCCTTTTTCATCGTCTTTGAATTGGGGAGGGTTCAGCGGCAGGTTGGCCTTGATGATAGCAGCCGTCATGGTGTTCGGATGCTGCCCGATGAGCTTGTGTTGGTAGTTCATCACTTCGTCATCCAGGGCTTTGATTTTGGCCTCCACCTTTTCCCTTTTTTTGTCGCCTTCCGGCAATGCTTCCAGATCGGCTTTCAGCTTGTCGGCCTCAGGCCTTTTTTCTTCGAGGAAAAGCAGGTAGTCGTAAAACAGTTTGTTGTCAGCCGAGCCTTCAATTTTCATTTTATTGACGGCATCTTTGGCATCGGTATCCATCGAAAACCACTGGTCTTCATCGTCGTTGATCACCACCTGGAAGAAGTTGTTGTCGGGAGGCATAACGACGAGGTAAAGGCCACCGGGCAGTTTTTCCTCACCTTCAAAATAGAACCAGCCATTGCCGGCCAGGTAGGCCGTGTCTTTCAGGTATTGTTTGTCGCCGTAGTAATAACCGAGGTAGAGTTCCTGCTGATCGAAATTGTCAATTTTCACTTTGATCTGATATCCCACTTTTTCCTGGGAATGCAGCATTGCGAAGCTAAAGAGAAAAAAGAGCGCAAAAATGTTTCTCAGCATGGTCTGAACGGTTTTGGTAGAACGAGAATTGAGACGGGCAAAAGTCGGGCATAGCCATTAAACACAACATTTACATCCCCGCCGTTAACGGTGCAATAACGCTTTGGGAAATTGCTGCCCCCAGCCCCTACATCTCCCCGGCTTTCATGAAGATGCGGTCCCAGTTGATGCCGTTGGCAATGTTGCCGTTTTTGGTGCTGAACCAGATGAACAGTGGTTTGCCTACGATGTGGTCTTCCGGGACAAAACCCCACACACGGCTGTCTTCCGAGTTGTGCCGGTTGTCACCCATCATCCAGTAGTAGTTCATCGAGAAGGTGTAGGAATCGGCCTCCTCGCCGTTGATGAAGATTTTCCCGTCTTTCACTTCCAGGTCATTTCCTTCGTAAACATCGATGATGCGGCGGTAGAAAGGAAGGCTTTCCATGTCCAGTTTGACGGTGGCGCCTTTTTGCGGAACGTAAATGGGGCCGAAATTGTCCATGCTCCAGAGGTACTTGCGCTCTTCGTGCGGGAAGATGTTCGGAGCCGGCGCATTTTGGGCCATCACTTCAACGGTTACATTCCCAAGGCTTTTGATCTTCTCAACCTGCATGGAATCGAGGTGGAACACCCCGGTGGCCGGATTGGCTTCTGTTGGCGAGAGGTTCACATCCCACTCTTCCAGTTGTTTCAGGTTGAGGCTGCCGGAACCGGCTGTGACCCGGTAGCGGAATTGCATACGCCTGGGGTTGCGGGCCGGCTTTCCATTGATATAAACCTGGCGGTCAATGACTTGCAGGCTGTCACCCGGCATGCCGATGCAACGCTTGATGTAGTGGTCTTCTTTATCCACGGGTCTGACAATCAGCCTGGCCCTGCCGGACTTGATCTGGTTGTAGCGCTGTGGAGTGATGGCGCCCCTTCGGTAATCGTAGATACTGTAAGTCCGTTCCGGAAAAACGTAAACACTGTCACCCTCCGGGTAATTGAACACCACGGGGTCGTACCGCTCCACCTCCTGCAACCCCGGCAAACGATAGTACGGCAGGCTGGGCCTGGCGATGTAACTCTCCACATTCAGTCCGGGAATCCGGTTGTGAAGCAGGGGCACCATGATGATGGTCTGTGGGGTGCGGATGCCGTAGTGCACCTTGCTGACAAAAAGAAAGTCTCCGACCTTCAGGGTGCCCTCCATGGAACTGGTGGGAATGGTGTAGGCTTCTATCAAAAACATCCGGATAAACGCGGCGGCAAACACGGCAAAAACAATCGCTTCAACCCATTCACGGGTAGCAGATTTGTGGTATGGGCTCTTTTTGATCAGTCGCTGGGCTTCCCGTTCTTTTCCGGCCTCGATGGCGGCCTTTATTTTCCCGGTGTACTCCCTTTCCAGTTCAAGTGTCGGGCCCAGGTACTTGTCGCCCCTGCTGCCGATGTACAAGAAAATGGCCGGAGCGTAGATGACAGCCATTGCGCTGTGCCTGAGTTTCAGGTAACCGAAGCTGCGCACCAGATCAATGCACAAACCCACGAAAATGAAGATGTTGACGATGGGAACCAACAGCCAGAGTGCATGGGCAGGGTTTCGGCCCACCAGCTCGCACATCACGATGAAGTTCAGCCCCGGCACCAGCGCTTTCCAGCCGGCTTCACCGGCCTTTTCGAACAGTTTCATCATGCTGATGCTGAACAGCACATAGGACACTAACAGGAAGATCAGAATAGCCATGTTGATATTTGCTTATTCGTTGAATGGTAGAAGGCTGCGCTCAGCGTGTTATTTATGAATACCGCACAGCCTGAAAACAGGCGGGCAAAGATAGTTTTATTTGAAAGTGATAAAACCGCATGCTGTGATAAAGTGAGCGCTTCATTCGACATAACCCTGAATAAACAGCTTTTCGGGTTTTCTTATTCCGGAAAAATAGACGGTGATCTTTTTTCTGAACCACCCCTCTTTGGCAGCATCGTAGGTAATTTCAATGGCAGAAGTGTCACCCGGAGGGATGGCGAGCTGCTCCCAATCCGGTGTGGTGCACCCACAGGTTGAACGAACATTGTCAATGGTCAGCACTTTCCCGGAGGTATTTACAAAGGAAAACACCGTCGTTTTGGGCTGGTCTTTTTTCAGGTCGCCAATGTCCACGTCCGTTCCTGAAAGCCACTGTACGGGCTGCTGTTGCGCAGCGAGGAAGACAAAAGAGGAAAGGAGGATTTTGAAAAACAGGTTCAAAGGTGTAGGGTTTAGGGTGTAGGGAGTAGGGAGTAGGGAGTAGGGAGTAGGGAGTAGGGAGTAGGGAGTAGGGAGTAGGGAGTAGGGAGTAGAGAGTAGGGAGAGCTAGACCTTTCATTCCTCATTCCTCATCCCTCATCCCTCATCCCTCATCCCTCATCCCTCATCCCTCCCCCGATGCCGATAATTATCGGCACGGGGCATCCCTCATCCCTCATCCCTGTATTAAGTTTATTTCAATGAGAACTTGCCGGTGCCGGCGAGGTATCCTTTGTTGTAGATTTCAACCGTGTACTTTCCCGGATAAAGGCCACCTGCCGGGGGAGCCCAGGTGAGACAAGCTTCCCGGGCATTGGGTTCATGGGCTGCGCTGCCAGCAAAGGTAAATCTGATTTCTTCATCGTTGTCCTGCCGTTTAAAAACGCCGGAGCCCAGCTGTTCCACCGCCAGGGTTTCCCCCCTGGGATTGATGATCCTGATGAGGAAAAACTCTTCATCGTCCAGAACCAGGTCGTTGTAAACCACGTCGAAACAGACCTTCAGCAAATTGACATTCCGTGCATAGCGTTTGCGGGCAGCTTTGCCATTGTTGCGCAATTTCAGTCCCGTCACTTCTACGTTTTCCACTTTGACCACCGAGGCGTAGGTGGCTTTTTTTGCCAATACTTCCTTTTCTTTTTGCAGGGCCAGGTTGCGTGCCTCCAGGGCTTTGTTGATCACCGTTGCGCTGTCGAGGCGGGTTTGCAGGCTGTCGCTGCGCAAGCTGAGGGAATCCACGGCCAGGCCGAGAGAATCCGCCTTCTCCTGAAGGTTGTAAATGGTATTGAGGTAGCCTTTGATCTGCTGCCGCAATTCCTCGATTTCCTTTTTTGCGGCCGACAGGTCTCCTTTTTCCCTGATGAGTTGTTCAATGCGGTCTTTCCTCACTTTCAATTCTTCCCGTTGCGCATCTATCAGTTCGCTGATCTCCTCGTTTTCGCTGCGCAATTCTTCAAGATCGTTCAGCGCAATGTAGTACTGCTTTTCCAGGTCCACTGTCAGGCGGTCTGCATCCAGCAGCTCCTTGTTTTGCTCGTCAATGAGTTTGTCCTGCTGTGATTTGTTGTACAACAGCCAGGCATTGAGTGCCAGCAGAATGATGGCCACCGTGATGGCGATGCTCAACAGCCTGCGTGATGTTTGTGGATTTTTTGTCATTGGGTCCCGTTTAGGTTTTTGATTAAAATTGATTGAGACATCTCCATGCCAAAATCAGAACCACATCGGAATCAAACAAAGATAATGCGTTGCTTTTAATCAGACTGTCTTATGTCTTATTTGCCCCAGAGCCAAATGCTGCCACCTGCCTGCCCCCGAAGAGGAAGTTGCCTGTAATTTCCCGCCCGGCAACTTTCAACATTTCAATCCCGAAAGCCGATCCCGAGAAATTTCAACAATTCAACAATTCAACAATTCAACAATTTCAACAATTCAACAATTTCAACAATTCAACAATTCAACAATCCCATTCCATACCTTGCGACCGAAAAAAAACTGACCACATGCTGGAAAACATCAAGCTTACCCGGATACTGTTCCTCGACATTGAATGTGTATCAGCCAGCCCTGCCTTCGACGGGTTGAGCGAGAACATGCAGGAGCTTTGGCGGATCAAGAGCAAATACCTGTTGCGGCATTTGCCGAAGGAAGAGATCACCGATGAGCACTACGCCGACACGTACAAACAAAAAGCCGCCATTTATGCGGAGTTCGGAAAAGTGATCTGCATCTCCGTTGGGTTTATCACCCTGGACGAAAACAAAAAGCCGCTCCTTCGGCTAAAGTCTTTTGCCGGCGAAGACGAAAAAACTGTTCTGGAAGGGTTCTGCCAACTGCTCAACAAGCACTACAAAAGCCCCGGCAACTCCTACCTCTGCGGCCACAATATCAAAGAGTTCGACATCCCGTACATCTGCCGGCGGCTGGTGGTGCACCAGATGGCGTTTCCGGCTGTGCTGCAACTGCACGGTAAAAAACCTTGGGAAATAACCCACCTGCTCGACACCATGGAGATGTGGAAGTTCGGGGATTACAAGAGCTACACTTCGCTCAAATTACTGGCAGAAATTCTGGGCTTCCCCTCACCCAAAGACGACATTGACGGCAGCGATGTGGGGAGGGTTTTCTGGGAAGAAAACGACATTGACAGGATTTCGCTCTATTGCGAGAAAGATGTGCTGGCCACTGTTCAATTGTTTTTCAGGTACCGGCGCCAACCCTTGCTCGAAGAGCCGCAAATCGTTCATGTTCGATGAAGTGGGTTCAACTGCTGAAAAGGCAGATCCCCGGTGGTTTCCCGGCACCAGGCCAGGAAGTAATCACCCTGGCGGAGCATCTCCACCTGGTAGCTGTTCCTTTCTCCATCTTTGACGACCTGCACCGGGGTACTCCCGGCTTCCCCGTATTTGAATGGTTCCACAATGATGTGCTCCCGGAATTCGAGTGCCTTGCGACCCCAGGCCTTGTAAACCGCTTCCTTTGCCGACCAATAGAAATGAAGGTGCTCCAGCAGATTGGCAGTGTCGAGGGATTCTGCTTCCCTTACCGACAGGAATTTGTGGGCGATCCGCTGAATTTTCGGAACGAAAAACTGAATATCCACCCCGCAGGCCACGGGCTGCAACAGCACAGCCACTCGGCCATGACTGTGTGAAAAGCTGACATCAAACGGAGTTTCTTTCAGGTGGGGTTTTCCGAATTCGTCTTTCAAAACCGGGATGCGGTGGTAGTCGTTGCTCAGCTTCAGGTCGCAAAGAATGTGATGCGTCAGCCACCGGCAGGCCAGCCACTCCAGCCGTCTTTTACCTTTTATTTGTTCCAATTCAGCCGCTTCGGCCGGCACCAATTGTAGCCTTTCTCTGAACCAGTTCTCAGGTTCCCCGATCTGCCAGGTGCAGAGCTCGCCTTTGTTGATTTGTGTTTGGAAATTCAATGGCATTTGAACTGGTTTCAGCATTGCCCGAAGGGCTACGACAAAAGGCAAGGGCAAATGCTACCTTTGCCGGAGCCGCAAAAGTAGCATTTGAAACATGATCAGAAACAAGCACCGCATAGGTGGACACAAGGCCTCCGTTTACGCCCTTTGCAGGGGCATGCAGTCCGGTGAATTTTTTACCTCGGGCGGTGACGGCCTGCTGGTCAGGTGGCAGCTCGACAACCCGGAGCAAGGCGTGGCCCTGGCCAATGCCGGTGTGCAGGTATTCTCCCTGGCCACCGTGCCTGACCACAACCTGGTGATGGCCGGAGATATGAACGGGGGGCTGCACTGGATTGACCTGGCTGATGCAAAAAACATCCGCCGCCAAACCAGCCACTCCTGCGGCGTGTTCAGCATCCTGCCACTCGGCGAAAGGCTGCTGACCGGCGGCGGCAAAGGCAAGTTGAATGTGTGGTCCCTGGAGCGGCAGGAACTGATGTCCTCCCGGCAGATTTCAGACAAATCCATCCGGGCCATGGCTTTTTCTTCGCTGCGCAATGAGGTGGCACTGGGCTGCAGCGACAACAACATCTACCTGCTGGATTCCGAATCCCTGAAAACCCGGCAGGTGATCGGCCAGGCGCACAACAGCTCGGTTTTTACGCTGGCCTACGACCGGTCCGGACAGGTGCTGTACAGCGGCGGCAGAGACGCCATCCTGAACGCCTGGCAACTGGCCCCGGAACTGCAATTGATCAAATCAGTTCCGGCACACAACTACACCGTCAACGCCGTGGAATTGATTTGCAAAGGAAAATACCTGGCAACGGCCAGCCGGGACAAAACCGTGAAGCTTTGGGACAGCGAATCGCTGGAATTACTGAAAGTGCTGGAAACCATTCGGGATGACGGCCACCGCCATTCCGTGAACCGCCTGCTCTGGCTGGAAGAACATGAAAAACTGGTCTCCGTCAGCGATGACAGGAGTGGAATAATCTGGGAGGTAGTTTAGGCACTTCGTGCGGTTAGGCAGCTGCGCTGCGTTTAGTCCGCCTTCGGCGGAGTTTAAACGGCTTCGCCGGGTTTAGGGGGTAGCATCGGTTCCTCAGTTCCTCAGTTCCTCAGTTCTTCAATTCCTCAGTTCTTCAATTCCTCAGTTCCTCCCCCGATGCCGATTATTATCGGCATGGGGCCTCAGTTCCTCAACAAAAAAAGGCAGCGCAGTCATGCACCCGAAAGGAGAGAGCCGTTCAATGCAAGGACTGGCTGCCACATTGTTGAAAATAAATGACAGGCTTCAAAAAAAAGCTGCCCGTTGGCAGCCGACAGATGAAAAACGTTCTTTGGGGTTATTGGGCAAATAAACAGAACCGGCAAACGACGAGGGCATCAGTCAGCCGCCTTTAATGTAATTTAACGCCCCGAAGCCAAAAGTTAAACGCAGGCAAAGATCATAAAGCATTGAAAACGAGGCAAAAATGCATAGTGTTAAGACGGAAAGCCAGAACCGTTAAAAGCCATTAACATCCCAATCGGAAATCATTGAAGCGAAATCCAGGCATATCGAAACAAAGCAAGAGAAGCAAAAAGCGCCTGCTTAGCGTTGAAGAATACCACCGGGGTATCACCTCCGGCAACCGCATCGTTTTGGGGCAGGCCATCACCCTGGTGGAAAGTGAAAACCCCGGTCACCGGAAACTGGCCAACGAGATTCTGGAAGCTTGTCTGCCCCATGCCGGCAATTCAAAGCGGATTGGCATCACCGGCACACCCGGGGTCGGCAAGAGTACTTTCATCGAGGCCCTCGGGAAAATGCTGATAGAAAAAGGTCGGCGCCTTGCGGTGCTGGCCATAGACCCCAGCAGCCAGCGCAGTGGTGGCAGCATCCTGGGCGACAAAACCCGTATGCCGTACCTGGCTGCCAGTGCGGGAGCCTTTGTCCGGCCCAGTCCGGCAGGCAGAACGCTGGGCGGTGTGGCGGCCCACACCCGTGAATCCATCTTGCTTTGCGAAGCGGCAGGATTTGACACCATCTTCGTTGAAACGGTGGGCGTTGGCCAATCGGAAACAGCGGTGTACGGCATGGTGGATTTTTTCCTGTTGCTGCTTCAACCGGCTTCCGGGGATGAGTTGCAAGGCATCAAAAGGGGCATCGTTGAAATGGCCGACCTCATTGCCATCAACAAAGCCGATGGCAAACTGGCCGACGCAGCCGAAAAAACCCGCCGTGAGTACAACCGGGCCCTGCATCTTTTTCCTCCCAAAGAAAACGGCTGGAATCCGACGGCCCTGGCTTGCTCGGCAATGACGGGCACGGGAATTGAAACACTGTGGAAAAAGGTCGGGGAGTACTTTTCACAAACAGAAGCCTCCGGCTGGCTGTTGGCCAACCGCCGCCGGCAGCAAATATCCTGGCTGCACGAAGCCATTATTTCGGAATTGCGGAAGCGTATTTTTGAAGACAAAAACCTGAAAGCCCGCCTGAAAAAAATGGAAACCGCAGTGGCCGAACGCCGGATGTCCGTACCTTCGGCCGTCAGCAAACTGCTCATCGAAGGCTGATAGACTACAACGTATTCCCTCACTCACCTCAAACATCTTGATATGATCAGAAGCTTACTCTTGTTTTTGTCCCTTGTTTTTTTCATCGCAACTGCCAATGCCCAGGTGCTCCAGTCGAGTACCTACCTGGGTCACCGCAGCAAACAGCAGTTGATTGACCAGTTCGGCTTGCCGATGTTCACCAACGGCGTCAACCTTTACAAAGTCGTTTACACAACCCCCGATGTAAACGGGGTGCCGGGAACAGCTTCAGGCCTGTTGTGCGTACCGGACGTGCTGACCAAAAAATACCCGGTATTGTGCTACCAGCACGGCACCTCCACCGACCGGGAAGACGTGCCCAGCCGCCTGAATGGCGAGGCCGACCTGCCCATTCTCTTTTGCGGAATGGGCTATCTGACGGTGGCACCCGATTACCTCGGGCTGGGCGATTCACCCGGTTACCATCCATACGTTCATGCGGAAACCGAGGCCTCGGCAGGCGTGGACATGATCCGGGCCGGCCGTGAATTTGCGCAACAGGAAGACATTGCCATCAACGAGCAGGTCTTTGTCACCGGCTATTCGCAGGGAGGGCATGCAGCCATGGCCCTGCACCGCAAACTGGAAACGGAACTCTCGTCGGAATTTCAGGTGGCGGCAGCTGCACCCATGTCCGGGCCCTACAGCATCGGTGAAGTGATGCGGGAACTGATACTTCAGGAAGAGGTGTATTATTTCCCTGCCTATATCCCCAATACCATCGTCGGTTACCAAACTGCCTACGGCAATCTGTACAACGACCTGACGGATGTATTCAAGCCCGAGTACGCTTCGCTCATCCAGAAATACATTGACGAAGAAGTGGACCTGTTCAACCTGAACCTGGCATTGGTCCTCGCCCTGCAAGCACAGGAAGGGGCCTCCATTCCGGTTAAAATGATGCAGCAGGCCGTGGTTGATTCGGTGATGAGCGACAGCCTGCATCCCATCAACCTGGCATTGAAAGACAACAACGTGTACGACTGGGCCCCGCAGGCTCCCACCCGCCTGGTTTATTGCATGAACGACGACCAGGTGCCGTTTGAAAATGCACTGCTGGCAGAATCCGTGATGCAGGCCAATGGCGCCGCCGAAGTGATAGCCTACGACCCCTACCCCGCCGGCGACCACGGCAGTTGTGTGGAACCGGCCGTTTTTTATACGCTGCTCTTTTTCAGCACCCACCAGCAGGTGGAAGACCTGCCAACGGCGACTACCGAAGTGATCACCCACAACCTGAACATCTACCCGAATCCTGCAAACGACGCCATCCGGCTGGACCACGCCGCTCAGGAAGGCAGCCTGAGAATCAGTGCCCTCAACGGGCAGGTCATGGTGATCCAGGCTTACGCCATCGGAGAACCCGTTGATGTGTCCAAATTGCCCGAAGGAATGTATTTGATCGAATTGAGATCGGCCAACGAGGTCGCCATTGCCAGGTTGATGATCGAACGGTAATACCTGCTTTTGCAGGTTCATGAGAAGGGGAGCCCGGTGGATGTCACCCGGGCTCCCCTTTTTCATGAAAGTGTTGTGTTACAAACCCTTGGCTCACAATTTGCATTTTGCCGGGTACCATGCCACGCCTTCATCTGGTAAGCGGGAGAATACTTCGATAGATGAAAATAATGCTTACTGGAATAAACTATCACAACATCAGTGACTGGATAGAGCGACACACCGCCTGCATGATGGTGGCATTTGTGCCATTTCAGTTGGGGGTTGCTTTGCTGCTCAATGCCTTTATGGATAAAGCGCCTTTTCCGCTTTCAAATCCCATTCTGGGTATCTGCACGATTTCACTCGGAGCTATTCTTTTTCTGAAAGTACGAGTAGGCAATCCCAACTTTAGAAAAAAAGAGAAGATCGTCTTTGCCGCTGCATTGTTGTTGTTATTCCAATCGGCCTTTGAGATCATGAAAAATGGCAACCACGGGGCATGGCTTTGGCTCAGTTGGGCTTATGTTACAGCAGTGGCCGCCATGACGCCTTCCCTGCTCAAATCAGGAACCCTGTTGTTATTGACTTTGCTGAGTACTGCAATGGCCATTCTGTTGGGGAAAACACCCCATTCTCCCGTTCAAAACGTAGGCAATTACCTCTTCTTCGGTTTGCAGAGCATAGGCCTCTGTCTGCTGATGTTGCATTTCCTTCGGCAACAGCGATCCACCGTTCGCCGCCGTTACCGTCAGAAATTGAGAAAGTTTCACGAGCTGAATTTTTTCTTTGAAAACATGGCCTCTCCGGTATTTGTGAAAGACGACCGGAACAACCTGGTGAACCTGAATCAGGCAGCGGCTGCGCTGTTCAACTCTACACGCTACACCCTCATCGGCAAAAACCTGAATGAAATTTTACCGAAGGAAATGGCCGAAGCCATGTGGCAGGAAGACCTGGAAATTCTTTCAGGGAAAGAAATGAAACCCTCGCTCCGAAAACTGTCGCTGCCGGGGCTACCCTACCCCCAATGGTTCAAGATCACTAAAAAGGCGTACACTTTTGATCATCCCCACCGGCGGGGAGTTGTCGTCTCCGTTGAAAACATTCACGAACAGATTTGCTTCGAAGAAAAACTGAGACAAAGCGAAAAGCACTTCAGAACCATTTTCGAAAAGGCTCCGGTGGGCATGATGATGGTAAAAGATTGCTTTTCACAATTCATCGAGGTGAACGATGCTATTTGCCACGCACTCGGATATACCCGCAAAGAGCTTTTGGCCAAAACGCCTGCTGAGCTCTCCCACCCGGAAGATAAATTGAAAGCTTTGCCCCTGATCGAAGAGGCATGGAACAAAGGGTTAGAGTTCATCACCCTGGAAAAACGCTACATACACAAATCCGGCAAGGTGCTCCATACCCTGGTTGCGCTCCAGTTGGTTAGGGTTGCCGGCAAGGCCTCACACCTGATCGGAATGGTGCTGGACATCACCGCCAGAAAACAACAGGAAGAACATCTCAAACTGAAATCCACCCGTCTGAAGAAGAGCAACGAACACCTGAAAGAGTTTGCCTATGCGGCTTCGCATGACCTGAAACAACCCTTGAGAACCATCAGCTCATTTACCAATTTGATGCTGCGTTATTTACCGAAGGAAGAAACCAGACCCGAGGTTTTTGAATTTGCGGACTACATTCAAAGCGGTGTTGACAGGATGGAAAAACTGATCAATGGCCTGCTGGAATATTCCCGGATAGGAAACAGTCAAATGGCATTAAAATCAACAGAAGTGATTGATGTGATCATCACTGTCTGCAGGAATCTGGCCCGGCAAATTCAGGAAAACCAGGCAGAATTGGATGTGCTGTTTCCAATGCCGGAAATTGCTATTGATCCACTCAAATTTGAGTCGCTGTTGCAAAACCTCATCAGCAATGCCATTAAATACAGGCGCACGGAAGAGGCGCCGATGATCAGGATAAGCGCCACGGAACAGGACAACAGCTGGCTGTTTGCTGTGGAGGACAACGGAAAGGGAATTCCCGAAGATCAGGTGGAGAATGTCTTTGGGCTTTACAAAAGGCTGGATGCCGATAAAGACATTGAAGGTACCGGTGTGGGTCTCAGTCTTTGCAAGCGGATTGTGAACCGGCACGGAGGTGAGATTTGGGTGACCTCGACACCTGGCAAGGGAAGCATTTTTTACTTTACCATTTCCAAATACCTGAACACAAGTGCCAGGGCCTTGCAAATGCCCAAAACCATTGCATAGCGGGCACGCTCATTTTAGCCTTTCGATGAAAAGGCCCTTCCCTGCTTTGCCTGCAATTGTGCCATTCCGGCAAAGAGCTGCAATGATCTAAAGCCTTTGAATGATGAATTTCTGAATATATGTCTGGTTGGCAAGGCGATTGCGAAGCTGAAGAAAATAAACGCCATCGGCTATTCCCGAAAGGTCAATCCTGTCTGTAAAAGCTGACTCCAGCACCGTTTGCCCCAGTGAATTGATGACCCTTAATTGATCGGGGATTTCCGCTCCTTCTCTCAATTTCAGGTAAAGAAAACCGGAAGCAGGGTTGGGAAACAAGTCCACCACAGTGGCTGCTGACAGAATGGTTTCATTTGCGGGAGCCGTGGTGTTTGACGGTGCTTCCTCTCCGAAAACCGGTCTGATCATCAATGAACCGGCGATGGCTTCAGGAAATGCCACCCATTGGCCCGTAAAGTTGGAATAGTTGCAATTGCAGGGGTTCTGCAAATCAAAACCCACCGGAACCCCGAACTCACCGGGGGTCACCTGCTGCCAGCCCACATAGAAATCCCCGGCCGGTATCAGCACCGGGGTTTCATTGCCGAGCACATCCTCCAGGCGGTAGGTGGTAAATCCTTGCAGGGTATCCCATACGTTGTCGGGGTAAAAGGGCTTCACCAGGTCACGCTGGTAAACGGGTTCTGAATCCAGCGAGCCGACCCATACTTTCAGATTGAAGACCTGGGACTCTATGTCGCCGTTCACATGGGGAAACATGAACTGCACGGCACGCAAGGTGTCGTCCACGTTGGCGGTGTATTTCGTTGCAATTTGTTCACCGGCTCCGCCGGCAAATTTTACGAAGATCTGCCATTCGGCGCTGCCGTCGTCGTGGGCAAAATAGTTGTCAAAGACGGTGTGTCGCCTTACCGTATCGTTCACCATGAACCCACCGGTTTGTGAGGTTTGGCTGAACACATACGTCGTTTCCAACAGCCTGGGTGCGCCGCCGGGAATGGACTGAAGCGATTGGATGAGGTCGGAAAATTTGCTGGCGGGAATGATGCGTTTGCGGGTTTGGTGTTCTTTGGGAGGCATTTTGTTTTCCTCGTTCATTTCCGTTACGGTGAAGCCCTGATTGAAGTTGGTTCCCGTTGTCAGTTCCCGGAAATCAACGGCCGAGTTGGAAATGGCCCGCTCATCCGGAAAATGGTTGAAGAAATGAGAATACAAGGTGTCGGTCAGTTCCTGTGCCTCAAAACCGGTCAGGTGCCACAGGGGCATGGCGGTATTTTTCCGAAGGACATTGGAGGGCAACCGGGTAAAGGCGAGGTCTTCGAAATCGTTGCTGCTGCCCTCACCGGCGGCCAGCCGCACATAGTCGAGGTGCCACAAATCGCCGAAGCCCCCGGGTGAGATGTAATTGGTAAAGCGAAACTGAAACGCACTGTGAAAGAACTCGCTCTGATCAACAGGCAGGCTGTAAAACAAAAACGGCGGGAAAGAATCCAGGGGCACGTCTTCCATGCCCAAAACGGTTCCCACCCTCACCCATTCACGGTTTTTGTTCCGGAATTCAACGGTGAAGCTGTCCACTTTTTCCGGCTCCAGGCCGTAGCCCTTCGGTGCCAGATAGAATTTCAGGAACACGCCCTGATTGGGTGAATAAGCAGACAGGTCAATGGCTTTGGACGTGAGCTGGTCGCCCTTGCCTTCAAAAGTTTCCAGGGTTCTTCCCCTTCGGTCAAGGCCGTCGAAAGTGGCCATGCCAACGGAAGGCGGATTGGGGGCCAGGGTGTTGTTGATGAACACGTCCTTGTCCAACCAGCGCTCCGCCATTGGCCAGGGGCCCCGGTTTTTTGAAAAATCGTCGAAAAAAGGAAGGCCGGCAATGGTATCGCCGGTGATGGTTACCGGAATCAGGAAGGTGTCGCAAACCAGGAGATCGTCGCAAATTCTGACTGAAACGGTGTCCTTTCCGGGAAAACGGCTCGACCAGTACACCATGCAAGTGTCGGCATAGTGGTAAGAGGTGAAATAAAAATTCTGCCGGCCCCTGCCATCGTAGCTGATTGCCGAAGGAAGAAATTCACTGCAAAATTTTTCCGAAGGGAAATCCAGTTCGTCATCCAGGCAATAGGACTGGAAGTCCTCAGGGCCTATCACCATGCCATCGGCAACGATGGTTCTGCCGGCCCGGACGACCTGAATTTCAACGAGGATGGTGTCTTTGTCGGTCTGCTGGCTGAACTCAACCAGGATGGTGTCCAGGGCCGCTCCGTTGAAATTTGAGTCGGCGGTGTAGTTCAGGGTGATCCCGTCCAGGTCAACTGTGCCATATTTGGGAGCCGGCACCGGCAAGAGGGTCAACACCGGGGTTGAGGTATCGTTTGACAAGTCAAAGGTGTCGAGCAGGATTTCCAGATTATCACCGGCGTGTACCAGGTTACCCAGGAATTCCGGCATGCAATCTTCCGAGCGGTTGGTGTTCTGATCCAGTATAATTCCCTGCGCTTTCAGTTGGTTGCGGAAAGCTGCATCCTCCTGTGCAGCCGCCTGTTGCAGGATGCCGTTTTGAGGTGCCGGGGCAATGCCCGGTGATTGACCGAAGGAGATATTTGAAAGAAGAAGAGCTATTGCGAGCGTTACAATTCTGTTCATTGCGTGTAAATAAGTTTCAGATATGAGCCTGGAAAGTCAAAAGGTGAGTACGGCAAAAAACGGGGTGCAAATTCAATTGTTGCAGTGTTAAAGTTGCCTTTATTGCAGTTTGTGATCATCGTCAGAATCCTTCATCACCTCCATCGGTGGGGCAGCCTGCGGGCACTTGCTGTGTGACCCAGAGGTTGAACTGGGAGCCCACCGGCAACAACTGCCGGGGGATGTAATCGGGTTCCTGGCGGTACACCCAGGCACTGTTCCGGTCGGTGATGGTTTCATCTTCGAACACCTCGCCCAGGCTGAAGCCGGCGGATGAAAGCAGAAAGACCGCTTCGTCCAGGCTTCGGCAAACCAGGTCGGGTATTTCTACCTCGTTGCTGTATCGTTTTGTGATGACAAATTCAACGGTGGACCCCATCATCACATCAAATCCATTTTTGATGTCGCTTTCAGTCACCTTTTTTCCTTCGTAAATGAGGTAAAGGATGGTGTTGGGTTCCTGCCTCGAATCGTACACCTCCTCTTTGATCCTGGTTTTGATGCCCAGCCGGGAAAGCCTTGCGGAATACAGCTCGTAGTCGTAACTGCTGTCAGAAAGCTGCGGAAGTCGAACGGGGCCTGGGCGGCCTGTCACGGTAACATAGATTTTCCGTCCTTCTTTCACCCTGGCCAGGGGCCTGGGGTCTTGCTGGATGATGATGCCACTGGGCTGGCCATCCATCCACACCGAGTCAATCACTTCGAACTCAAAGCCCTTGCTGGCAGAGGCTTTTTTGGCATCGAGCAGGTGCATGCCGGTGAAGTCGTTGACAGAAACCGACTCGCCATGATGGGTGTAGCACTTCAGCCAGGTGCTGACAAAGAAGAAAAGAAGTGCCGCTACGAGCAGCATCTTACCAAAATTCAGGAGGAAAATGCGGCTGCTGACAAACAACCACAACTCTTTGAAAAATGCTTTCAGCTTGTCCAAATTTCTACAGCTTTTGGAGGTGACGGGCAAAGATACCCGTATTGATGGTAAAAGGAATATGGCAGGCTGGCATTGTGCGTGCCCGCAAAACGCAAAATGTCGCATTCATCACTTTCACATTAATGTCTGGGGCCACAACTAACACAATCCGGGTAATTTGCGGTTCTTTGCACCGGGCAATTTCTTTGGAAAAAAAGAATTGCTTTATATTGAGGCTTCATTTCCCCCGGCGCCTATCATTCAGGAACACAAGACCATGGAAAAGTACTTGCGCTATTTAAAATCGGATATCGAGGAAGCCATCGCAGTGGCTGGCACCCAATTCATTGAATCGGAAGCTGTCTCCTTTGACCCCACAGAAGCGTTGGATCAGCAGATTCCCATGCATCTCTCGACCATCACCGGATTCGAAGCCGAAGTATTTCCCCCTGCACACATGCTCAGCAGGGTTCAGATATCCTCTCTGTTTTCACACATCCGCAGGCTGTTTGAAGCACACAGCATTCACTGGCACATTCCACCCAACATCTCGCTTCGCAACCGGTACGAAGCCGCCAGAAAAGCCTTTGCCGATGCCACCATTCTTTACGATCCACAGTTTGGTGGCGAATTGGATTTGTGTGAACTGTTTACCGAATCTGCCTGCCCTTACCACGATGATGAGGGCAAATGCACCTGCAGCCAGTACAAATCCGACTTCATTGATTCTTTTTACGATTACGACGATGAACAGGTGAACGACATCAGCTCCTACCTGCCCGGCGCTGATTTCGACGAGCCGGATGAGCCCTGGATCAACCCCTCTGACAACAATCCCTTCATCAATAAAAGCAATGCTTCTGAAGCCGATGAATCGCCCGAAGAAATGTTCCTGAGGTACTTCTTCGACATCCACCTGGACAACCTGGGCGATGAAATGGACGAGGATGATCCCCGCATCAACTGGAACGACGACGAGGACGATGAATGCCCGTTCTAAACCTCCATAACCCTTCATAATCCTTCATCCCCGATGAATATCGGGGCCATAAGCCCAAATTAACCACAGAGTTAACGGAGTTAAAAACAGAGTTGAGCAGAGTACCCCTGCTATACCTACAACCTACAACCCTCGATAATCATTCATAACCCTCGATAATCCTTCATAATCCCTGTCTGCCGCCCTGTCTGCTGCCAGGCAGGCAGCCCGTCTGGCCGTCGGACAGGGCAGGCTTCATAATCCCCATAAGCCCAAATTAACCACAGAGTTAGCGGAGTTAAAAACAGAGTTGAGCAGGGTACCCCTGCTAAACCTACAAC
>JALWSS010000026.1 GCA_026993525.1 Saprospiraceae bacterium | reverse complement strand
TTTTGAACCCGCCCTTTTTGCAGGGGACTCAGGATTTGAGGAATGAGTCCACTGCAAAAACCCCCAATTCATTAATTCCGACGGAAATTTGAAGACTGAGTCCTCAGTTCTTGCAAGTGTTGAGCGCAGCGGCACTTGCAAACTCTCCTTTGTACGGCAAGTGACGTCTCGCCAGGCTCGATTTAACACTTGCCGAAACGGGGAGGAATCGAGGAATCGAGGAATTGAAGAATTGAAGAATCGAAGAATCGACGCTGGCAGCGGTTTGGAACCCTGCCAGCGTTCCTGGTTTTTTGAACCCGCCCTTTTTGCAGTGCCCTGAGGAATTAGTACCTTTAGTTGAAGTTGAAACTATGGACCAATGAAAGCAATGTTTGACCGCAGAGGATATTTGACTCCTCCTCGCCCGTTAGAATGTGAGCTATCATTCCTTGAGGAAAACTTTGTTGAAGGTATCCCGGATGTAAACTCCAGAAGGGAATTGTTCATTGGCTATCTAAGATTCCTGGAAAAGCTAAAAATAGCTGTAAATGCGTCTTTTGAACAATGGATAAACGGTAGTTTTATCAGTAAAAAGCTATCTCCTCAAGATATTGATGTAGTCACGTTTATTGATTGGTAGATCGTGGATGCAAATCCCCAAGTTTTTAAAAACTTATCAGGTGAAACTACCTTTTCGGATTATGGAGTCGATTCAAACATTGTAAAATTTTATCCTGAAAACCACAAACATCATATATACCCGATTCGAAGTGGTTTGGGAATAATTCATCACTCCCGTCCAGCGTGGATGGGGAGTTTGGGCGGCGGAGCCGCCCAAACCACTTCGTTTTGAGTATATTCACAAAATCGGACAGATTGTACTGGTATCATCTTTTCTCAAATACAGCCAGAAACAGCAGGGGAAAAAGGTACCAAAAGGGATTCATCAAATTACTGTTTGAACCATGACCAAAACTCAAAGAATAAAAATAGACGATCTAATCGAACAGATTCTGAATGCTCAGAAGATGGTTAAGTTACACCAGGGGCAAGGTGATGAGTTTATGGTGGATCAGTACACCTACAGGAGAAACTCTTTTGTTAAAAAGCTATTGATCGAGTTGTTGATAATTGAGGATCAAAATCAAAGCATCATTCAGGCCATTAAGTCATGTGTCAGTATCCTGGAAAAAAGCACACCAGTGAAAAAAAGCAGGGGTAACGGTGGACTTAAAAGCCTGGAATCACTTGAGTCAATCGTTTGACTACACCTGCCCCCCCAACATAAAAATGGCAGCCAAAGTCAATCTGGCTGCCATTTTTGATTATGTAAAATCCTCATCAATTCAGCGAGAACCTCACCGTCACACCGCTTCGGATGTTGGTGGTTGGATAACCCTGCGAGGTTTTCGGTTCATTGCGACGATAATCAAAGAAGAAGCGCATGCTGAGCTGTTTGTTGAGTTGATAGGTCACCTGCGGCAGAATGCTCAGGGTGCGGTTGCCACGGGAGGGCTCCACCAGGTCGGTATCCAGCTCGTAAATGCTGGTGATGTCATCGCGCAGGGAGAAGTCGAAAGTGATGTCGAGGTCTCCGGCCTGGCCCTGGCCTCGGGTGGCGCCCGGGCGGGAAGACTGCGACGGCTGGTTGTTGTTCGTGCCCGGACGGCGGCGCTTTTTCTTCGAAGAAAAGAATCCGAAATCCACTTCCTTCAGCTTGTAGCCAAAACCGATGGTCAGCTCGGAGCCTTTGGTCTCGTGCAGGCGGTTGTCCACAAAGCCCATGTTGAGGGTACGGCTCTTTTTGTAATCCACCTTGAAAGACATGTCATTCTTCAGGCGCATGTCCACACCCAGCAACGGGCTGAACTGCTCCTGGATCATGATGTTCGGCACCTCAAAACGGGTGTAGAAATCCAGTTTAGTCTGGTCCTGTTTGGTGGGGTCATTGAAGTCGTACTGGAGGTTGCTCTGGAAAGAGTTCACCGTCAGGGTACCCTTGTAGCCGTGGCTGAGGCTGAAGCTGGAGAAGATGTCTTCAAAGAAAGGCAACTTCGACAGTCCATTGTAAGTGAGGCGCCAGTTGGGTTTGGGCAGGGTCTTGATCAGCACGTCGTTGATAAAATCCGTGCTGACATCCATGGTGGCGGGGTCTTCACCGGTGTAGGCGGCCAGGAAGGACGGCACCAGCACGTTTTGCTGGTAGCGGCCATAGCCCTTCGGATAACCCAGGGATGCGTCTTCGTCGTTGTCGTGGGTACCGGTGCCGATGCGCTTGGCCACGATGACCCTGTTGTTTTCGAACTGGTGGAACAAGCCCACCAGGTCATCTTCAAACAGGGTTTTCAGCGCCGAATAAGTAACCGTGAATGAACCGAAATCACTCGGTATCAGGTGTTCAAACTCTTCCTGGAAGCGCTCATCGGGGTTGCCCAGGATTTTGTTGCGACGAAAAAACTCGCTGTGGTTCTTCTGTTTGCTGCGGCTGGCTTCAACGTCTATCCTGAAGTCGTTGAATGGCTCCAGGGTCAGCTTGCCATCCATTTGTTGTTTGTAGTTCTGCGTCACAGGTGCATTGAGTAGTTGGTCACCGGTGATCCAGTCCCAGTTGTTGTAGAGCCAGTCGTTGGGGCCGTAATAATCATTCAGGTCAATGTTGGGCTGCAAACCTGCCACAAAGCCCCAACCCGGAGAATCAAAATCATTCATACCCAGGATGTCGGTATTGGGCAGGTAACCGGGCACCACGGTGGCAAAGTCCTCCTGGTAGTTGAGGCGGAGTTTGCGAACCAGCATCAAAGGCCGGATGAGTGCTTTTTCGATGGTACTGGGTCCGGCCTGTTTTTTCTGCTGTTTGCCACGAGCCTGGGTATTGGGCCGGCGGCGGTCGGGTTTGTCATCGGCTCCCTGGCGGCTCCGGCTGCGGCTTTGCACCCGTCCACGGCGCCGGGTGTTGAGGCTCTTCAGGTATTTGGAATAATTGTACAGCTTTTCAAAATCAAAATCACCGTTGATCTGGCGGTTCTGGCCATTGCGGATGATGTTGCCGAGGCTACGGGCACTGGGTGCCTGGCTGGCGGCGTCCCAACCGTAACTGGCGCGGTAGCTGGCCTTCACATTCACCCAATCCATGAATGGGAAATTCTTCAAAGGCACATTGTAGGTCAGGTTGATGTTGTGCTGGTAACTCTTGGTTCTGCCAAAATTCCGGATGCTTTGCCAAACGGAATCCCTGCGGTATTGCCCGATGTCGGAAATGTACATCGGGTCAGTGGCGGGCAGCATGGAGCGTTCCAGCATCCGGGTTTCGTCGGGTTCATCGATCACACCCCTGTTGTCGGCATTGAACTGGAACTTCAGGTTCTTCGTCAAATCCCAGTTCAGGTCGTAGTTCCGGGTCCAGAGGAACTGCTTGTTGTAATAGGTGTTGAACAAGGGGTTGGTACCGGCAAAGCGGTACTTGGTGGTGTTGAAACGCCGGTCGAGATCGGTGCTGAAGCTGAACGAATTGGGCAAGGGATTGAAGTTGATGGCCCGCACCCATTTCAACGCTTTGTTGTCGCTCCCGATGACGTCCTTGAAAGGTTCGATGTAGCCTGCCCGGCGGCTGTAAGTGTAATCAATGGCGCCCCGCCTCCTCGTCAGCACATCGCTTTCGATGATGGGATCGCGGCGGGTGGTTTCATCAAAGGCATAGGTAAAGCTGAAGTTGGCAATATCCCAGGGCATGGGCTTTTTGTCCTGCCGCGTCCGCTCCTTTCGCACATTGGTAAAGTTGTAACTCTTGATCTCGGTCACCGTTTGTGCCTGTTCTTTGATCTGGTCTTTCTCTTCCTGTGTGTCGGCTGCCGCCAATTTGTCTTTCAACTCGATGTCCAGGTCGTAAGGATCGTATTGCGGGTTGCGGGTTTCCTTTGAATACTGGAAATAGAAAGGCAGCCGGATTCCCGTATTTCCGGGGATGAATTTGGACAGCTCCAGGCTGGCGGCAATGTCGTATTGGGTGATCTCTTCCCGGCTCCGCTCGGCCAGTTGCTGGTCCAGCGCTCCGTAACCGATGCTGGAATATTTGGTGGAGAAGGTGAAAGTTCCCAGGTCGGCCATTTGCAGGTCAATGCGGGCGGTGGCTGCCACCCCTCCCCGCTCGTCGAGGCCGAAGACACGCAGTTCGTTCACCCACACTTCCACGCTTTTCTTGTCGGCAGGATCACAGCCCGAACCTTCAATCGGGTTTCTGACACCGACCATGATGGCCTTCACCAGGCCCAGGTTCGGGTTGCCCTTGATGCTGACCCGGGCATCGGGCCGGTCGGGGTCGTTTTCCATGTACAGGTCGCCTACGGCAACCCCGCTGCCATTGCGGTTGATCTTGATTTGCTTCAGCAACTCAAAGTTGATACTGAAGTCGTTTTCAGCCGGCCAGACCACCCTCGGATATTCCGGTGCGTTGTACGGCACCGTGAAGTTGTTGGAGATCTTCAGTGGAATCTCGTATTCGTAAAAGTTGTTTTTGAAGTCGGAACCGATGCGGATGAAAACGCTCAGTTCCCCGTCCTGGATGTCTTCCAGTCCACTGCCACAATCATTGGGTTCAGCATGGACGAACATCTTCAATTTTGAGAAGACGCGCAGGTCCAGGTTCAGGTTTTTGAAAATGCCGCGGGCGTCGCCGTCTTCCAGGTCACAAAGCTCAATGGCCAGTGATTGCTCGTTCTGAAGGGCATTGATGTTGACACCCAGTGCCTGCTCACGGCTGATGCCCGGAGGCAGCGCATATCCAAAGGGTTGGCGCTGGCTGTTCTCCTCGATGTTCACTGCGTTCACCTCAAATTGGGTCTGGTCAAAATCACTGGGATCAACGCCGAGGCAGGTCTCACCCAGGGGCTGCTGGTAGCGGCGCCACTGGTTGCGCACCAGTTCCAGCGTTGCGAAGCGAAAGTTCACCTTTTTGCGGAAGCCCTTGAAGTACATCCGCATGAAGCGAATGGAGCGGAAATCCCGGATCCCTCCCACCCGCTTGAAATTCGGGTCGGTCTCCAGCAGGTTCAGAGGCACCCGGAAGCGGTACCAGATACGGCGGTCATCTTCTGACGTAATCGATTCCGTTATGAAGGGATTGCCCTCCGTCTCGATTCCCCGGTCGCCATCGTATTTGATGGGAATGCGGTACTGGAAATAACTTTCTGTTTCGTTCAGCGTGCGGTCACCGTCCAGGTCTTCGGCATCGGGCAGCTGCGTGGACGACATCACGAAGGTGCTGCCGGTGTTTTCCGGGGTATTGCCCTCCGTTCCGAAAAAGCGGCTGTAGCGCTCCAGCACCGGTGTGTTGTCCGGAAAATCCCGGTAGTGGACAAAGTCATCGTTGGAAGGGTCGGCCTCTATCTGGCTGTACACTGCCGGCGAAACCCCGCCCTGAACGGCAGCCAGGTAGCTGGCAAATTTTACCCTCTCCGCCTCGTCGCTCAAACCATCGAGGCCCACGTCCTGTGCCCGGCGGTTTTCGGTGTCAATGTCGAAAGCATTGGTGATCTGCTGCGACAAGGGCACCCGGCCCCACTGGGTCTCGGTGGTACGGCGGCCCTCCGTATTCGGGCCCGGCAATCCGTTTTCGAAGAACTTCCGGCTGTCCGGCAGGATGTCCTCCGACACGTTTCCGAGGTTGATATAGATGTATCCGTCCATGCCGCCGTCGGCAGCTTCGGGGTTGCCGCCGATGGCACCTGTGGTATCCAGGTAGGGGCTCATCATCCAGAATTCTATGAATTCGATGTTGGCCGTCTGGAAGTCGTTGGTGTTGAGGGCCCGCATGATGCCCCCCCATCGGGTTTCGGGTTCCAACAGGCTGCCGTCGGAATCCAGGCCGGCAGAATACGGCGTGCCGCCCGGCACGTCAAAGTTGTAAGAGCCCCGGCGTGCTGGATCGAAATTGATGTCAAATATCTGCGCATACGTATCGCCAAACTGTTGTGTCGGTGTGAAGTTGGGGAAGATCTCCTGCTGCCGGATGGGCAGGGTGTAGGGGTTGCCCTGGTCCACACCCTGGTTCCTCAAACTCGGGTCAATGCGGAACCAGCTCACATAGGCCCGGTTCACACCCGGGTAGGTAGTATCGGTGCGTTCCGCTTCCGGAAACATGGGGTTGTTGTTGTTTTCGTCGTTGCGGGGCACACTGGCCAGCACCCAGCCATTGTTGCCAATGAAAGGGCTGCGCAGGTCAATGCTGGACACGCTGCCTTCAAAGTCGTCGAGGTACACCACTCCTCCTTTGTCCTTGTCGTCGGCGGTGTCTTCGTTAATGGCTTTTGAGTGGCCGGGTTTCAGCGCTGCCGTTTCGGCAGAGAAGGTGATGGTTGATTTTTCCTTCGTGGAATAGAGCGGAAGCTTGTCCACCAGCCTGGTGAGCCAGGGGGCTTCGTTGCTGTAGTTGATGTCCAGCCCAAAGATGCGGTTGTTGATGGGGTCGTCGCCGATGTTCACCTTTTGGGTGTAGGGGCGCTCAAAGAGGTGCAGGTAGGTGGCCCCCAGGGTCACGTGCTTGTTGAGGGTGTAATCCGCCCGCAAGCCCAGCATGGTTTTCGTCTGAAAACCAAAGAGTGTATTGTCTTCGAAAGAAACCTTGATGGGCACCCCGGCATTCAGGATGGCATCGTTGAGTATCTTCACCCGGCCGATGTTGTAATCCACCTCATAGTCCACGCCTTCACGCAGAATCTGCCCGCCGGCACTCACGGAAACGGAACCCGGAGGTATGTTGAAAGCGCCGAGCGAAATTTCCGAAGAAACACTGCTCTTGTAGCTGCCCTCGATGGTGAAACGGTTGAACTCGGCAAACTCACGGGCCACAAACTGGGTGTTGGTGTAGAGCTGCGAGTAAACGAATTTGGCAGAGTCCGCCGGGTTGTCGAATTGATCGGCCAGGGCACTGCCGAAGGGTTCCAGTTTCGGGAAGATGATGCGGCCGTTGCGGGTGTTGATGGTCACGCCCTCCACAAAGTCGAAAACCCCGTCGGGTTGGGGGTCGTTCTGCACGTTGAGCCGGTCGAGATTGAACACCCGGAGCAGCGGAATGCCCGCCAGGTTGGTTTCCGGAAGGAAACGCTTTTTGCCCTCACCGGGGTCTTCGTAATAAATGTCCAGTTTGAAATCCTCCCTCGACACGTTGAAGGCGCCGATGGAGTAAACGTTTTTCATCATCAGGTCCCAGGTAGGCAGGTCCACCGGCTGGGTGGTACTCTTCAACATTTTTACGAAGAGCACATTCTGGGTGGTGGTGTCGGTGTTCTGGGGAATGTCTTCGGCAATTTCACCCACCTGGTACACACTGTCGCCATAGGAGTATTCAAAAGCCACACCCACCACCTGGTCGGGCTGGATGTTGACGTTTAGAGAGATGAAACCGAGGTTGGGGTGATAGGTGAACTCCGTCGGAGAAAGCTGGCGGGCAGTCACCTTTTCAAAGTCGCGGCCCTGTTGCAGGTTGAAATTGGGTCCGCGCAGTTCATTCACCACCTTTTCCACGGTACGGGTGCGGCGGTCGGCCAGCAGTTTTCCATAGATGGGGTTGGCGTTGTTGTCGGGCAGCGGATCGCCGTTCAGGTCGGTAAAGACGGGCACTGCCGGCGGTTGCAGATCGGGACTGGTGTTGGTGGTACGGGCGGTTTCACCCAGGTCGGCGATGGCCACGATGTTGCGGATGTTCTCGGTGGCGTTGCGGGTGTCGGTTACCCACACCTGGATGTTTTGCACCGTGAACAGGGTCTTGATCTGGGGCAGTTCGCTCAGCGCATCTTCAAAGTGGTTGCGGTTGTAATGGGTGAGGAAGAAGTGGCGGTTTTCGTCGTACTCGTCGGCAAACACCTCAAAAGTCTGGAACTGGCTGCCACCCTGAAGGGTGATCTCTTCCCGTTCGGACTTCTGTTGCGAAGCGACGGTGGTCAGCCGCAAGCGGCCAAACTGCATTTCCGTTTTCAGACCAAACAAACTCTGGCTGCCCTGGATGAGGGTTCCGCGCAGCGGGAGGCTCACGTTACCGGCCTCTATTTTTTTAATGATATCGTCTTCGCCAAAAGCATCGGTGTTGTAGTCGAGCTTCATGGTGTTGTCGAAGTCGAAAGTTGCCTGGGTGTTGTAGTTGGTGGAGAGCTTCAGCTTTTTACCGATGGAGCCCTGCACGTTCATCTGGATGCCCATGTCGAAGTCGAAACCGCCCTGGCGCTGCTGGCGCTGGGTGAAGCTGGGGTTCTGGATGTTGGAAAACTCCACCCCGAAAGTCAGGTCAATGTTACCTTGTGGGCGGATGTCCACTTCGGTGCCGCCAAAGAGGCGGTCGATGAGTTGATTTTTAACGTCAATTTCCTGGATGGGGTCCAACCTGCCGGTGCTGCTGCCGCCTGAGCTGAGGCCGGCCAGGTCTCGGAAGTACTGGGTTTCCTGCTGTTTGGAGCGGTAATCCAGGTATTCCTCAAAGGTCATGTAGGTGGGCGGGCGGAAGTAGTACTCACCCACGCTTTCGGTCACTATGTATTGCCCGGTTTCCGGATCGTATTCTACATTTTTCTCAATGGCGGGAGGGTCGTGCAGGTCGAAGGGATTGGCGGGGCTGTGAAGAAAATCGTCGTAGCGTTCTTCAATGGGGATGGTGTCTTGTGGCGGGGTCGGGGGCACTGGGTTGGCGTCTTCCTTTACCGGGTCCTTCTCATCGGAAGTGGCCGGCACATTGGCCGGGGTGAAGGGATTGGCAGGAAGGTTAGGGCTTGCCAACAGCCAATAACTAATTGAGAAAACCAGTCCTGTAACTAATACGCCGGGTAAAACTGTACGCTTCATCATAATCGTAGTGGGCAATAGCTTCGAATTCTTCAGGGTAGCACACGCTCGTTTTGCAGATAGGCAAGGCAGGAAAGAAACCTACCCTCATCCTGAAATGAGGGTTGTACGCAAGGTTACCGGAATGGTTGGGTTGAAAATGTAATTTATCTCCAGTAAGTGAAATTGGTTTTCAAATCCCGCAGTTGCCCGCAATTTTTTGACACGCCCTGAACGCCTTGCAACAGGGCTATTTTCTATGCTTTCGGACTTTAACGTTTTTACCCCGCAGCCTTGTCAGGACAGTTGCTGTAGGGCCAGGCGCACCAGGTCTTCCACTTTGTGCACGGCAGGGTTGTCCTGAAGCACTTTGTTCAGGGCCTTTTGCGCCTGTATCTTGTTCACCTGCAATGACATCAAGGCCGCCAGTGCCTCCTCCCGCATGGCATTGCCGGCAGGCGAAGCGGAAAGTGCCTCCACACCCGATGAACCACTTTCTTTCAGCAACACATTTTTCAGGTCCAAAATGATCTGCTTCGCCGTTTTACGGCCAATGCCCCTGACCTTGCACAGCGAGGCTTCGTTTTCCGCAACGATGGCTGCACGAAGCTCTTCCGGCGGCAAAGTACTCAGCATCACCTGGGCCGTGGATGGCCCCACCCCCGACACCGAGATCAGTCGCACGAAGAGGCTGCGCTCATCGTCGTCGGAAAAACCGTACAACTGCTGCGAGTCCTCTTTCACGTGGTAGTAGGTCAGTATCTTCACCTGCTCCAGCGGCTCTATCCGGGCATAGGTGTGCAGGCTGATGTTGATGAAATAACCAATACCGCCCGCCTCCACCACAATGTGCGTGGGAGCCTTGAAGGTGATTTGACCTTTTACATAGGTGATCATAGGTGCCGTTTGTGTGATGAAGTGATGACTTCGGGTCATCCCTTCATTTGAATACATGGCCAAAAAACGGCGCGAAGGTAGGAAAAGCGGGAATGGGGGTGGTTGGGTGGGAGGTACTTTGTGAAGATCTCTCCCGAATAGAAGAAACACCTATCCACATTTGTCATCAATACGACAAAGCACAGTGTGGAGCCAAATCAATTAGCATTTATTTTTAATTTAGATACTCGTTTTCAAAAACACCTCAAAATCATCATTTCATTTCATCCATTAAACTTTTACACCATGAAAGCAAAGTCATTACCCCCCCCAGATTTATTTTGTCTTCATTTAATGCCCCTGGGTTCCGGCTAACGACATAACTAATGACTCTCCTTCTCGTCCCATTAGCCACTTCCGCTCAGACCCTAACCACAGATTGTTTGCCAGAAGACTGTGGAGGGCTCTGTTACACTTTTACCAGCCCATATCCCTCCGGCACATTGAACAATTGGGACTTTGAGGACGGCACTATCTTTCTCAACACCCTGGGTAAAGGAGATACCACAGCTACAACAGCCCAATTGGATACTTTGCTGAGCATTGCCTCCCAATGTCCTGAAGAAGGTGGCCGGGGTGTACTGGAGGCCATTGTCCTATACAGGGCCCTCACCGGCAACTTGCTTGAAACATCAGAGTGTGGCACACAAGGGCGTTCGACTGATCAAACCAGACCATCCGACAACACCCATTTCACTTTGTATCCGAACCCTGCCCATGGAATCACCACGGTTCAATACCGTTTACAGGAAAACCAAACAGCCGAACTTGCGGTGTTTGACATAGCCGGCAAACAGCTGGCAAGCTACCAGCTCCATCCAGGTAACACCGCCATCCAATTGGAACCCTTACCATCGGGCATTTACTTCATCCGGTTTGCTGTCAATGGTAAGACACTTCAGACAGAAAAATTGGTTAGAAACTAATTCCACAAAATATCATAGCACAGGTGCCATACCAGACTGATTGACACCTGTGCTATTAACGTACAATCCCCATGAAGTACACTTTAACTATATTTACCTTTTTCATCTTCATAAAGGTGCAAGCCCAATTGCATGACAATATGTGGATTTCTGAAAACGCTGTTCATCTTTTTCACGTTGACTTCCGTACACAGGCTCCTTCTGTTATTCAGAAAGATCACTATATGAAATTATCCGTAACAGGTAATTCTGTTTTTTCCGATGAAGCAGGCAATCTTCTGTATTATACCAACAGCTTTCAGATAAACAATAAAATAGATTCGTTGCTTGAAAATGGAGATAGTCTTAATGTGGGATATTATTTTGGCCTCAATCATTATCCCATACAAAACGGCAGCTTTTTTATACCTGCGCCAGGCGACACTTCCCGTTGTTACCTCATCTACATGTACCCTGAAAAATATCCGGGGACCTTCCCACTTCCTGTAAAGGTACAATATGCCCTCATTGACAGGACAGCCAACAACGGCCTGGGTAAGGTATTGGAAAAGAATGTTCCGGTAATAACCGGAGGTTTGGAACTCAATTTTAACCACGCCGGGGCTGTGCACCATGCCAATGGCAGGGACTGGTGGATCATTGTACCCGACCGCATGAGGCCTGAATTTTACCGGATTTTGTTAACACCTGAAGGTTTTTCCCTGCCCCAGGTTCAAGAAATTGGTTTCAAACCACCTACTACCAACCCCAATCGCTACCTCGGCTACAACCTTTTTTCACCTGATGGCACTAAATATGCCGAGTTCAATTACGTTGTCCACAACGACTCTTTCCCGCCGATAACAGGTATGCTGCAATTATATGACTTTGATCGCTGTACCGGTCTGTTAAGTGGTTCTACTTTGATTGAAATCCCTCCTGTGGAACCAAGCGCGGGAATTGAAAACGTAGGCATTGGTTATTCGCCTTCAAGTAACAGGTTCTACCTTGCCTATCATAACGAATTAGCAGGCCATGTATTGGTTCAATATGACATTGAATCCGATGATATTGAAAATTCTTCCAAAGTTATTTCTACATGCCCTCCGGGCAGTCCAAATTGGACATGTCAACTTGGATGGCCAATACTTGCACCAAATGGAAAATTATATATAGGAGGCCTGGTTGACACGGTTGCCATCAATGTAATACAACATCCCGACAATTTAGGCGAAGACTGCCATTTTGAATTTGGTAAAGGTTTTGTTTTTCCCGACAAATATCCAGCTGGTGGAGCTCCCTACTTCCCCAACTACCGCCTGGGCCCCATAGATGGTAGTGTATGCGATACGCTTGGCATTGACAACCATCCGTTGGCGGGTTTTAACTGGGAGGTGGCCGACAGCCTCAACCCATTTCTGATAGGGTTCTATGACAATTCTTTTTACGAACCTACGGATTGGTTTTGGGATTTTGCCGGTACGGGCACCAGCACCGAGGTGAATCCCGTCCATGAATTCCCTTCACCGGGCACCTACGAAGTCTGCCTGACCGTCAGCAACCAATTTGACAGTGACACTTTTTGTCAAAATGTAACGGTAGATTCCCTGCCGACCGCAACCAGTGAACCTCAACGATCCTTTCCGGTATTTTTCAAAATATCTCCCAATCCTGCCACAGACGAGATCAATATTAACTTTTTTAATTTGTCATCTCAACGCCATTATCAGTTGAATGTAAAATCCGTCACAGGGGCACTGCTCTTACAAAAGAAGCTACAGGGTAACACAAGAAATGTAAAGGTGCCTTTGCATGAACTATCAACTGGAATATATTTAGTTGAATTGGCCGATGATAAACGCATCCTTGGAGTTGAAAAACTCGTGGTGCAGCAATGAACCTTGCCCTCACAACACCACCTTCACCAGTTTGAGCCGGTGCCGGCGTTCGCTGGGCACGATGAAGGTATCGGAAGACACCTGCACCCCATAACGGAAAAGTAGCCCCAGGTCTTTGCGCTCGGTGTTCATGACGGAGTCGTGGTCGAAGCTGCCGTCGCCCCGTACGATGTACTCGCTGACGGTGTTTTCAGTTTTGATTTCGTCGTTGTAAACCAGTCGCAGGGCTGCCGGTGTTTTGGCCAGAAAATAGGAGGAATAGATGCCGTCGTCGTCCTGGCTGTATTGCTTTTTGTGGAGGATGATCTTCCAGTGCTCGTTGCCATTCGGGTGCAGTGAAATCATGAACACATCGTCGTAATAATAGTCTGTGATGGGCCGGATGCCGGTACGGGCGTAGTAGCTGTTGCTGGTGACACCCCGCTGAAAGCGCTTGTACAGCTCTGCAATCATGATAATGCCGCCGTCTCTGCGGTGTACGATATCCTGCACGGTCACTTCCGAAATGCTCTTGTGTTTCAGCCGCTCCTTGTCACTTTCCAAAAGCACCTTCACAAACTCGTCTTCAAACTCGTAAAACTTCAGTTGCTGGCTGGTAAAATCGTCGGCCCTTGCGTGGAAGAAGAAATAGCCTTCTGCCCGCATGGTGTTGTTGAGGGAGTAAAGCCCTGCTGCCACGAGGTTCTGGTTCATGTTGTCGAAAGACCAAAGCACATCAAAGGTGAGGTAGTTCGCCATGTTGATGAGGTGGCGCCGCATCTGGCCGCCGGTGCGCTGCCCCTGCACAAAGACCTCGAAGTGGTGCTCATCGGCTTTTGCCTTCCGGTTTTTGCGGTCCAGGACGAGGAACATGTTGCCATCGTTGTCGGTCAGCATCTGCACAAAATCCCGCTGGTACAAAAAATCATCAACGGTGAATTGCGACTCCCAGTTCAGTTCCATGGTTTTCATGCTGAAAGAGAAGACGTTGAACTTGTCCATGTCTTCGATGAACCAGATGAGGGCGGTCTGTTTGTCTTCGGAAATGACGATTTCGTAGTTGGGCGAGTAAAACAGTTTCTCAAAAATCCGGATGGTGGTCGAATCCACGAGGTTGGCTCCCGGGCTGTAGCGGTGCACTTTGAGCACGGGTTGCATTTTGTACCTGAACTCGTAAAAAACGCAGAAGTCACTCCCCATCGGCACGGCCTGGATGACCCTGGGCCGTTTTCTGTCCAGTTGCAATTCCTTTTCCCATCGCTTGCGCAAATCAATGTCATAGCCCCGCACCTCTACCTTGTTTTGCTGGTCCAGAAAGAGCAGCACATTGCCCCGTCCATCGGGAATCACTTCGTAATAGGCCTCATCCTTCAGAATGAGCTGGTCGGAGACGGTCACCGTTTGCGACGAAAGCAAAAGAGGCAGAAAAAGGAAAAGCAGGAAGTGAACACAAGAATATTTCATAGCCAATGGGTTTGCAGTGGAGGCAGTCAAAAAGTTTTTCACCTCGTCAAAACAATGTAATCCCGTATTACGGTTTTCAAAAACTCGGTTTTTCCGTTTTGGGGCGGCTGTATTCCGAGGCGCCGGCTCACATTGTCAACGGCCAGGTCCACGGCGGAAGCATGTGCAGCATTGGGCCATTTGCTGTAGCGGCGAAGCAGTTGTTTCAGCACCAGCACGTCCTCTTCGGTGAGCTGTTTTACCGAAGGATACTTTGGCTGGTAGCTGTCCAGCGTTACAATGCGCGACAAATCTTCCAGGGTGAAGCTGGTTTTGTTCTGAAGGCGTACCACCGTGGTGCCGGCTGCCAGGTCGCCAAAGCGTTGCGATCGCGTGGTGGATCCTATGAGCATGGCCCCCAGTACGCCCAATGACAAAAAGAAATCAATGAGCATGAAGATGGCCCTGATGAGGTAATCGCCCAGGGCTGCCTCGCGGCCGTCGGGGCGCACCACCCGAAGCTTCATAATTTTCTTGCCCAGGGTCTGCCCCCCGCTCAGGGCCTCAAACAGCAACAGGTAAATCAAAAAGCCCGATAGGGTAAGCAAGGAGAAAAAGGTTAAGCCCCAATTATCCAAATACCTTGCAAAAACAAAGCTAAAAGCGGTGTACAGGATGATGTACCCGAAGTAAAATACCGCCAGGTCAATGATCAGGGCCAGAAAACGGTCCATCAAAGAAGCCAGCTCGTACTCGATGACAACGTTCTGGCTGGTGCGTATTTCGATGTTCGCCATTTGGGATTGTTGATCCCGAAAGCTTTCGGGAGTTGAAGTGTTGAAGTGTTGAAGTGTTGAAGTGTTGAAGTGTTGAAATTGTTGAAATTGTTGAAATTGTTGAAATTGTTGAAATTGTTGAAATTGTTGAAATTGTTGAAATTGTTGATGTGTTGAAATTGTTGATGTTGCTGATCCAGAAAGCTTTCGGGAGTTGAAGTGTTGGTCGTGGGCTTTGCTCACCACCCCGTAGCCCCTGCCAACTGATAACTGCCAACTGATAACTGCCAACTGATAACTGATAACTGCCAACTGAGAACTGAGAACCGCCAACCATCTAAACCATCTTTCCTGCCAGTTCCTTTAGCAGCTTCGCTGCAACGGCGGCGGTCATGCCGGATACATCCCGGTGGGGGTTGTATTCCACAATATCAGCGCCGATCAGCGCTGCATCCACATGGTGGAAGATATCCAGCACCTGCCGGGTACTCAGGCCTCCGGGTTCGTGGTGCGACACGCCGGGCGCAAAAGCGGGATCCAATCCATCCAGGTCCATTGAGATGTAGAGCGGTCGGTTGAACTTCAAACTTCGCCATTTTTCTTCAAAATCCAGCATGGTGATCTGCTCCACGCCAAAGTGCCGGGCCTGTGCCAGTTGATGTGGATTCAGGGTGCGCACACCCACCTGCACCAGGCGGGCCGCCAGCCCCTCTTCCATGATCCTTGCAAAGGGGCAGGCATGCGAATGCGGATCGCCGTCAAAGGCATCGTACAGGTCTCCGTGGGCATCGATGTGCAGAATGTCAAAGGCGCCGTAAACTTCTTTGTATGCTTTTATCAGGGGGTAAGTTACCGAGTGATCGCCTCCCAGGCTGAGCAGTTTCACACCGGGTAGCAGCACCTTTTTCAGTTCCTTTTCAATGTCTTCGTAAACATCCACATTGAGGTCACCGGCATCGCTGAAGTCCTTGTGTTCAATGGGGTTTTGAAGCTTTTCCGTCCAGTAATTGGAGCCGCCGTCGTGCAACACCTGCCGGATGCGGGCAGGAGCCAGGGCCGGCCCCTGCAGGAAGCTGGATTTTTTGTCGAAAGGTATTCCTATCAGTTTGACCATGAGTATTCGGAACTTTGCAGCCGGAGTTCACAGCAGAAGACCCCGGTTCCTTGATGGATTTGATGGTTGAAGTTTGAGCCCCCCACTAAACCGAATAAAACCAGTTCTCGCAGGAAAAATAACAAATGCAATACACCAGGCATCAACTTTCCGACACCATCGTCGCGCTGGCAACACCACCGGGCGTGGGGGCCATCGGTGTCATCCGGCTTTCGGGACCGGAGGCGCTCAGCATCGTCCAGTCCGTTTTCAAAGGCAAGGACCTAACGAAACAACCAGGCCACACCGCCCATTTCGGGGCCCTTCTGACCGATGATGGGGAAGTGCTGGACGAAGTGCTGGTGACTGTTTTCAAAGCCCCCAACAGCTACACCGGTGAAGACACGGCAGAGGTGTCCTGTCACGGTTCACCTTACATTCTGCAAAAAGCCATTGAACTGTTTATCAGCAAAGGAGCCCGTATGGCACAGCCCGGAGAATTCACCCTGCGGGCCTTCCTCAACGGCAAAATGGACCTCTCACAAGCCGAGGCCGTAGCCGACCTGATCGCTGCCAGTTCGGCCGCATCGCACAAAGTGGCCATGCGACAAATGAGGGGCGGCTTCGGCAAGCAGATCCAACAGCTTCGGCAACAACTGATTGACTTTGCCAGCCTCATAGAACTGGAGCTGGATTTTTCTGAAGAAGACGTGGAATTCGCCAACCGCGACCAACTCCGCAAACTGGTAAAAGAAATCCTGAACCTGCTCGATGAACTCATCCGCTCTTTCCGCCTCGGCAATGTCATCCGGCGCGGGGTGCCCACCGTCATCGCCGGCAGGCCCAACGCCGGCAAGAGCACCCTGCTCAACGCCCTGCTGGCCGAAGAGCGGGCCATCGTAAGCGAAATGCCCGGTACCACCCGCGACACCATCGAGGAGGTGCTCAACATCAACGGTGTGGAGTTTCGCCTCATAGACACCGCCGGCATCCGCGAAGCCCAGGACCAGATCGAAGCCATCGGCGTGGAAAAAACCATGGAAAAGGTGCGGCAGGCCACCCTGCTGGTCTATGTTTTTGACGTCGGAAACACCAAACTGGACGAAGTCCTTTCCGACCTCGAAAAATTGCGAAGCGACGAAATGCAACTCCTCGTGGTCTGCAACAAAATGGACACCGACCCCCATTTCAAACCCAAGTGGCTCACCAAACCCACCGACCCAACCATCCCGGACTACTTTTTCACCGAAGGGAAACGCCCAAACTCTACACGCTACACCCTAAACCCTAAACACATCATCACTCTCTCCGCCCTCCACGGCATGAACATCCCCTACCTCCGGGAAAAACTTTACGAAATGGTGATGGCCGGCGGCAGCCTGGAAAGCCCCGTCGTCACCAACACCCGTCACCTGGAGGCCCTCGAAAAGGCCGCCGACAGCCTGCGGGATGTACTCAAGGGAATGGACCAGGGCATCACCTCCGACTTCATCGCCATGGACATCCGCCGGGCCCTGACTTACCTCGGCGAAATCACCGGCGAGGTGGGCGTGGAAGACCTGCTGGGGAATATTTTTTCGAGGTTTTGTATTGGGAAGTGAGGGACTTTGATTTTATTGATTTTGGGATTGCCTTGATTATACTTCTGATGGGGAACATGTTATTGAAGTTTTTCATTGGGAAACTATAGACCTTGATTTTATTGATTTTGGGATTGCCTTGATTATACTTCTGATGGGGAACATGTTATTGAAGTTTTTCATTGGGAAACTATAGACCTTGATTTTATTGATTTTGGGATTGCCTTGATTATTACCCGTTCCGGCAAGTGTTAAGTCGAGCCTGGCGAGACGTCACTTGCCGTACAATGGGAATTTGCAAGTGCCACCGCGCCCAACACTTTCACGAACGGGAGACCTCATCCCTACTCCCCCGTCTGGCCTGGCGGCAGCCGGACAGGCTCATCCCTCATCCCTACACACAGCCCCGGAACGGCAATTTGGCCACCCGGTTATAAACAATACAAATGTTTACCCGGAGACAGTTTACAACCTATACCTGGCCAACGAACCCATCCCCTTTATTGCGTACTCCTACCAACTCACCGAAAAAGAAGTCAAAGATGCCATAGCCTATTGTAAAGCAGCATGATTATCTACATCGACGAAAACATCCCCCACCAACTTGCCCAAGCCTTTGACCTGCTCCAGAAGGCGCTCAACGTTCGTAACCAAACCAGCATTCATGTCCGCTCCATCGCTGAAGATTTTGGCCGGGGTGCCAAAGACGAAGACTGGAGTTTGTGAAACTGATGACCAAACACTGGGAGGAAATCGTGGAGGTGGCGGCCAGGAAGAAAAGGCCCTTTTCGTTCAAAGTGACCGCCCGTAGCTCCAGGTTGGAAGCAATGGATTGAACTTGAACAAATCAATTATGAGTCCACTGCAAAAACCCCCATTTCCGAAGCAAACCATGTTTTTGTGGGGTTTTTATGAATTTTTTGTGGAGATTTGAGATGCGTCTTTGATTGTAATTCCCCCGATCCCTAAAATTCTGAATCATGAAAAGAAAACCACCGAAAAGAAGGAAAAAGCAGAGAAAGAAGAAGGCACCCGAAGACTTTGAAGACTTCGAAGTGTTCGAAGCGTTTCACATTGAACTTACTTTCGAAGATAACTTCAATCCATACACATTCGAGATAACGCATGAAATTGCCGATGCCATCAACAAATACAGGGTGATGAGTAAAAAGCACCCCGAAAAGGCGGCCCGGGAGTTGCCAGCAGTCATCGGGCGTTTTCCAGAGGTGCCGATCTTTAAAAACCACCTGTTCATGGCGCTGCAACTCTTAGGCCACTCCGACGAGGCCTGGGCCCTCAACGAACAGATAAACAAAGACCACCCGGATTACTTCTATGGCGTTCTCAATAAAGCCACTTATCATTGGCAAAAAGGCGACTATGACAAGGTTGAGGAACTGCTCGGTGGCTCGCCATTGAACATCAAAAAGTCTTTCCCGAAAAGAAAATTGTTCCACTTTACTGAGTTTTATGCCTACTACAGTTTTCTCATCCGCTTCTGGTTGTCAAAAGACATGCTGGAAGCAGCCCAATCGCATTACAAAATGGTGGAGGAAGCTTTGCCCAATCACCCCGGCCTGCCGGAATTAAAAAAATTAATTGACACAAATTCCTTGATACATAGTTTAGAAGACAGATTGAAAAAATTAGAAAAACCTCAAAAACTGCGAAAACCAAGAAAAAAGTAATTCGAACTATACTCAAAACGAAGTGGTCTGGGCGGCGATCCCGGACTTGCTCCGGGACCCAAACTTCCCATCCACACTGGGCGGGAGTGATGAATTATTCCCAAACCACTTCGAATCGGGTATAAACTTCAAGGCAATATCGAAAACTGGTTAATGCAGGCTTGGTGCCCATCGCAAAACTGAAACTTTGAGCGCCCCCTCCGGAACTACTGCCACACCCTGCGAGACGATGGCCCCAGCTACGGCGAGTACCTGGCTCAGGAGACCGGGGATGAGCTGGTGGGGGTGTTGTTGGGGCAGATGAATCTATGTGATTGAATTCGGTGGCAATTCTCCACATCCGATATCACCGTTTACTGCTGGCAGGAAACCTTACATTTGCACAAAAGCATTCATCCATGAAAAACAAAGAAAAGGCGCCCACTTTATCGGTGAAAAATTTTGCCCAGATAGCCTCGGGGCAGGTGGAGTTCGGTGATTTCACCTTGCTTGTTGGGCCGCAAGCGAGCGGCAAAAGTTTGTTCCTACAGTTACTGAAACTTCTTGTAGATAAAGACCACATTTCCGAGACCTTGAAAACTTTTGGATATGACTGGGGAAAAAACAGCAAGCACTTGCTCGAACTGTTTTTTGGTGAGGGTATGTCTGGCATCTGGAAACCTAATACCCTGGTTGAGTTCGAAAACATGAGCGCCTCTTCATCAGATTTTTTCCTGCCTAAGCCAGGTCGGCCAGCGGCGAAAGTGAAAGAAGAGAACCTCTTTTACATTCCAGCGCAACGGGTTACCACCATGTTCCAGGGGTGGCCCCGGAGTTTTGGTGCTTTTGAGATTGGAGACCCCTACGTCATGAAGTCATTTGGTGAAACTTTGCGCATTCTCATGGAGAAGGAATCCGGGAACGGGCAAACCACACAATCTGATGTCTTTCCCCGAAGAGGCAAAATGAATAAACTCTTGCGGGATGAGATAAACCGGGCAATATTTTATGGGGCATCGGTAAAGTTGGACAAACGAACCCTGAAACGAAGGTTCATGCTGCACGTCGGTGACAGCGAACTGCCTTTGATGTCATGGTCATCGGGACAAAAAGAATTTTTGCCTTTATTACTTTCCTTGTATCATTTGATACCACCGTCCAAAGTTTCACGTAAAGGCGAAATAGAGTGGGTAGTGATGGAAGAACCAGAAATGGGCCTGCACCCAAAGGCCATCCAGGCGGTGCTGCTTCTTTGTTTTGAATTGATGGAAAGGGGGTATAGGGTGGTCATTTCCACTCATTCTCCGGTTCTTCTGGAACTGTCATGGGCTATGAGGTATATCCAAACCATGAAGGGAACCGCAAACGATCTCGCACAGCTTTTTGATACAAAGAGGACAAGCCTCAAACGGCTTTATGAAACCATTATTGACAATAAGGAATTCAAGACTTATTACTTCCAGCGCAACGAAGGTGAGGTAACCATCAAGGACATTTCCAGCTTGGACTCCGGAAGCGACGATGACGCCGAAGCCAATTGGGGCGGACTTACCGAATTTGCCAGCCGGGCAGCTGAAGTAATCGCCAAACTTGCTGCTCAAGGCTAAGCAACCAACCAACAAATTCAAGAAGGCAGTGTTGGCTACAGCGGATGTGAAAGCTTGCTATCAACAAGGCTTGCGGGCAATGGGAAGGAACAGCAGCAAAGTCGAACTCTCAGACACACGCAAAGCGGATGGCAGCTTAGATGTCGATGCCTGTGTGGCCAGGCTTTACCCCGACGAAAACCGCTGGGACTATGTGCTTGGTTATGACGGCAAGGCCTATTTTGTGGAAATACACCCGGCACAAACCAGTGAAATAAGTATCGTTTTGAAAAAACTCCAATGGCTCAAAGATTGGCTGAATGGAAAAGCATCAGCAATCAATCAGTTGAAAGCGAAAGAAAGGACCCCATTTTATTGGGTTCAATCGGGGAAATTCAACATTCTGAAAACTTCAAGGCAATATCGAGAACTGGTTAATGCAGGCTTGTTGCCCATCGCAAAACTGAAACTTTGAGCGCCCCCTCCGGAACTACTGCCACACCCTGCGAGACGATGGCCATAGCTACGGCGAATACCTGGAGCAGCTTACGTTTTTGCTCTTCCTGAAATTGACCGATGAGTACTCCAAACCGCATTACAACCGGGACACGCACATCCCAAAGGACCTCAACCGGCAATCGCCGGTGAACGATAACCTCTTAGGGGCAACCCTGGAAAAACAGTAAATCAGTATCCTTCGCAACCATTCTGTACCCCCCCCCTCCCAACCACAAACAAAGAAAGGCCCCCACTCTACAGCGGGAGGCCTTTCGCATCTACCCCAATGTTTGAGATTGCCTTTGGAGAAACTGGCAACGCCGGCATGGACGCCGCATCAGTTGCGGAGTTTAACCAGTTTCAGCGTTCGTTTCTCCGAAGGGGTGATCAGCTCCAGGTAATAGACCCCGTCGTCAAGGGTGGCGGTTTCAAATTCTCGGGAGTGGAACCCGCTGTCCTGGAGCTCACGGTCGGCCAGGCGGCGCTGGAGGTGGCCGGTCTGGTCGTAGAGCAGGATACTGATCTCGGTGTTCTTCGGCAGGTCGTACTGCAAGCGGAAGCTGCCGGAGAAAGGATTGGGGAAGGCACTGCATTGCAGCGAAGCTGCTACAGAAGCCAAGGGGTTTGGATGTGTTCCGGGGAGGGTCAGCACGGCGCTGCGGCTGCCCAGACCGGCTGACGAAGCCCCGCAAGGGACAATGAAAGCGTGGAAATCGTCGCCACTGCGGAAGCCGGGCCGCAGCACCACATGATGACCGGCCTGAAAGGACACCAGCGTGCCGTTGGCGGCGATGTTGCAATCGGAATAAATGTCGTTGAGCGCCACGGCACTGTAAGGCAGCAGCAAGCCGTGAATGGCGTTCAGGCTGGGGCAATCAATGGCGATGTCGTAGCCCAGTGCATCGCTGGTATACAGGCCCACCGCAGCCCATGCCCGGGCGGTTTGAAACACCTCGTTGGAACAGGAACCGAACAAATCCTCAGCAGCCTGGATGGCGCCGTCTTTGGCGGCGGCATAACCGGAAGTGGTACCCAGGTAAGTGGTCAGGTTCCGGTAGGCGATGCGGGCGGCACTTACCGGGCCGATGCCCTGCACTTCGAAATAATCGCCGTTGTCGTTGAAGCCCGAGCCACCCTGTGAGAGCAGGTAGAACCAGTAGTTCTGCACCCCGCTGTTGGTGTGCACCCCACCGTTGTCAACGCTGTCGGCGGTGGTGGGGAACCAGTTGGCACCCAGGTAGGTGTCCGGGTCGTTGAAGGCGCCCGGTGCGGACATATCCCTGATGGCGCCTCTGTCGCCGCCCACCAGCCAGTCCATGTTTCCTTCGGTAAACAGCTCCACCATTTCCCCGAAGATATCGCTGAACGATTCGTTGAGGGCCCCGGACTCGCCCAGGTATTGCAGGCCGGCGGTGAACTGTGTCACCGCATGGGTGAACTCGTGCCCCACGATGTCCACCGAATTCCAGTCGTCATTGGCGTTGGCCGTGCCGTTGTCGCCGAATCGGAGCACCTGGGAGCCGCCGCTCCAACTGGCGTTGCTCCAGTAGGTGTTGCCGCTGGAGTTTATGAAGCCGGCCTCGTTGTAGCCGTTGATGTTGGCGGCGCTGTCGTCGTAGCTGTCGCGGCCGTGCTGGGTCAGGAAGTACTGCCAGCTTTGGCGCAAGCCGAAGTAAGTCTGCACGGCGCTGGTGTTGGTCCAGGTGTTGTCGCCGTCCACGTATTCCGTCGCAAAGGCCGTGGAGGCTGAATCGTTGCCGTTGAAGACGTGGATGTTGGGTGCCTGGCAGTCGTCCAGCAGGATAAAGCTGGAGCCGGACTGGTCACTGTTCACGGTCACGTTGCCGTTCCAGGTGGTGTTGCCGGTGCCGGGGTCGCAGTGGATGTCGAGTGGTATTTTTCGGATCAGCTCACCGGTATAGGCATCCAGCAGCACCGTTGCCGAGTGCCCGTCGCCGGTGTATATGTCGAAAGACCAGCACAGCTGCATGTTATCGGGGCTGTAGCCCTGGCGCAGGTCGGCGCATTCCCACACCAGTTTACCCTTCGGGTAAAAAGAGGTGTCGGGCTTTTCCGTTCGCTGGCGCAATTGGGCGGTAGCCTTTTCGTCCAGCCAGAGGTAGCTGGTGGAGGGCACAGCGTCCAGTGCATTCACCACTGCCTTGTCTTCGCTCATCCAGCCGGGCGGTGGCGCCGGGATGCCGGCAACCAGTTTGCCGTTGGCAAGGTGGATGCGGCCGTTCTTTTCGTGCAATTGGTATTCGAGCCCCCGCACCGGAATGCCGTGTGCATATTGCCGGAGGCGATAGTGGGTCATGCCCAGTTCATCGGTTTTGACACTGCTGATGCGCAGTTCGTCAGAAACCTGTAGTTGGAGGGCCGGCCGCAGCGCCTGCAGAAAGTCGCCGGCCGGCAGTGACAGCTCCGGCCGCACTTTCAGCCACTCGGCCGTGCTGCCGGGCCTGGCCAGTTGGAGCAGGGCCTCGTTTTGCCCGAAGGCAATGCCCATCCAACCCAACAGGCCTATGCTTATGGTTGTGATTAGCTTTTTCATTTTTCAGGTTGTTAAATGGTTTTTGAAGAGGGTTTTTGAGGTTTTTATGAGGGTTTTTTAGGTTTTTAGAGGGTTTTTTAAGGTTTCCCCAGCACCCTCAATTCCCTGCCTGGCCGGCAGACAGGCTCAGTTCCTCAGTTCCTCAGTTCCTCGATTCCTCGATTCCTCAACAACTCAATCTCCTTCTGCTGCTTGATGACGATGAGGGTCAATTCCTCGATTTTCTGAAGAAGGATGGCCTGCATTTGGCCGAGGGCGATGCCCTGGTCGGCCACTTCTGCGGCAGAGGGTACACCGGGGAGGTGTTTGTTGGCTTTGATAAAAGCCTCCCACTCGGCGGGGGTGGGCGTTTTGTAATTTTCTTCGAAAACATAGTCGGGCCAGTCGGCCTGGAGGGAAACCCGCACCTCTTCGCAGATCAGCTTGCCTGCAATGGCGGCGCGGTAGCCGGCAGGCATGTTAGCGGTGCTCACACCTACCCGCAGGTTGTTGCCGGCGGATACATCGTTGCCGGCATCCACATCGTTAGCGGCAATGATGTTTTGCCCGGCAGTTACATCGCCAAAGTCAGCAGAGACGTTGCCGAGGAGGGCCTTTACGTTTTGCGAGGCTTCCACATCGCCGGTGCTGGCGGTGACGTTTTGGGCGACGAGGTTTCCGTTGGGGGCCAGCAGGTGGCCGTTTTGCGAAGTGATGTTTTGATCGGCAGAGATTTCCCCGGAAAGGGCGGTGATGTCTCCCGTCAATGCCTGCACGTTCATGCGTGCAACCACATCGCCGTTCGTTGCGGTGATGTTGCCGTTTTGCGAAGCGATGTTCTGATCGGCAAACACATTGCCGCTGAGTGCCTGAAGGTCTCCGGCTTCGGCGATGAAATTACCGTGTTTTGCTATGAAGTCTCCGTTGTTGCCGTAGGCGATGAAATCCCCTTCACCGGGCGTGTCGCAGTCCACCGCCGGGCTGGCGCCTCCGAAAGCCACCACATTGCCTTGTTCAGCGATGAAGTTTTTGGTGGTTTTGAAGCACTCGGTTTCCAGGATTCCGCAAACCCGGAGGCCGGGGCAGCCAACGAACACCCCCCCTTCGAAATCACCGTTGTAATTGATGGCCAGCACATCGCCGGGCAGGCCTGAGAAGCCATCCGTGTCGGTGTGGGTGAAAGCCTCACCGCCGTCGGCAAATGGGCTGGCGAGGCCGAGAAAGATGCGCCTCCCCCGGACGATGGTGTTGCCGTTGATGTCGAGCAATTCCTGGGGGTTGCTGAGACCGATGCCGACGTTGCCATTCTCGAGGATGGTCATCCGCTCGTGGTTGAAGAGGTCGGAACCGCCGGTGTAGAAAGCCAGGCGGCCGGGCAGGAATCCGGGTGTGGGGTTTCCGGTCACATAGGTTCTGATGGCGGTGCTGGACTGGTACTCGTCGCCGGGTGTCCAGCCCCGGAAGTGCATGGTACCGAGTATCTCACCGTCTTCGACGGGCAACTTGGCACCGGTGGTGGCGGAGTTGTAGCGGTTGAGGTAAAGGTCAACCACCTGCCCGCTGATCTGTGCGCTGAGGTCTTGTGCGAAGAAGAGGCCCAGGAACAGGGCCAGGATCGGAAAAGTTTTCATTCGTTTCATTGTTGAATGGTTTTGATGAGTTAAGAAATTCAATGAATGTCATTGCCCAAAGGCAGGAGCCACCGGCCCGGCCGGCGGCTGTGATTGGGTGTGAGGTGGGAAATTGGTTTTTTGGGGTTGCCTGGCCTGCCCGGAAGGGAACTGCCGCAAGCCATGACGCCCCTTATTGCCGGCAAGTGGTCCGGCGTTACCGAAGGGGAGAAAAAAAAATGAAAAAAAAATTTCCGAAGGGAGGGGGAAGTAAACTCATTGCAATGTGCAGGTTGCTCTTACGACACAACCATGCCTGCCCTGTTGACCTGCGCCACCGGCCTTTTTTTACAGGTTATAACCAGGTAATTCGCTCCCGGCAAAAACCCGGCACCTTCTCATCTGTTGGTGAAACACCGCCGGAGCCGGACACAGTCCGTTGAGTTCAAAGGCTTCGGACATTGTCCGTTGGCACTACCCGCCAACCCGGCCGAATGGCTAACTTCGCAGGCCGGTTTTATGCCATCTTGAAATATTCAGAAAATCCATGTCCAGGTCTGCAAAAGAAAACACGGAAACCCTTGGTGCCGCCTTTCCGGAAGTTGTTAACGAAGAGGAGGTGATAGAAGTGGTGGGTGCCAAAGAGCACAACCTGAAAGACATCGGGGTGCGCATTCCACGCAACCAACTGGTGGTCATTACCGGCATCAGCGGCAGTGGCAAGAGTTCCCTGGCTTTTGACACCATTTATGCCGAGGGGCAACGCCGCTACATGGAGACTTTCAACTCCTACGCCCGGCAGTTTCTGGGCAACATGGAGAGACCGGAAGTGGAGATGATCTCCGGTCTGAGCCCTGTCATCTCCATTGAGCAAAAAACCACCGGCCGCAACCCCCGCTCCACCGTCGGAACCATTACGGAGATTTACGACTTCCTGCGCCTGCTGTACGCCCGCATCGGCGAGGCCTACTCTTATGCCACCGGCAAAAAGATGGTGCGCTACAACGAAGACCAGATGCTGCAGCAGATCATGGAGCGCTTTGAAGGGAAAAAGGTTTTGCTGCTGGCTCCTCTGGTGCGCGGCCGCAAAGGTCATTACCGGGAGCTCTTCGACCAGATGCGCAAACAAGGCTACACCCGTGTGCGGGTGGATGGCGAGGTGGTGGAAATGGAACCCGGCATGCAACTGGACCGCTACAAGGTGCACGACATAGAACTGGTAGTGGACCGGCTGTCGGTGGCTGAAAAGCGCCGCGACCGCATCTCCTCTTCCATGCAAACGGCCCTGCGAATGGGCAATGGCCTCATCATGGTGTTGGACATGGAAAAGGCGCGAGCGCCCATTGCCTTCAGCAAAATGCTCATGGACCCCGAAACGGGCCTCAGCTACGAAGAACCCTCTCCCAACAGCTTTTCTTTCAACTCCCCCTACGGCGCCTGCCCCGACTGCAACGGCCTGGGCCAGATGAACACCGTGGACCTGGACAAGGTGATTCCCGACCCCGGCAAAAGCATCAATGAGCAGGGCATTGCCCCCTTCGGTGAAGTGCGTGACAACTTTACCTTCAAACAACTGAAGGCCATTGCGAAGAAATTCAAATTCAGCTTCTCAACCCCCGTCAATGACATTCCGAAGAAAGCCCTTGACGCAATCCTGTACGGTGGCGACGATTCGTTCAAGGTGAACCTCAGTTTTGCCCAGTCGGAATACGTGTACAGCCTGGGCTACGAGGGGTTGGTGAACCAACTCAAACGCTGGTACGAGGAAACCTCTTCGGAAAAAATCCGCCAGTGGGCCGAAGAATACATGACGGTGGCCAAATGCCCCACTTGCAAGGGCCAGCGCCTGCGCATCGAGAGCCTGCATTTCAAGCTGGGTGGCAAGAACATCGCCGAACTGGCGGAAATGGACCTCAGCACCCTGGCCGATTGGATGAACAACCTGGACCAACACCTCAGCAACCGACAAAAAACCATCGGACAAGAGGTGCTCAAGGAAATACGCCTGCGGCTGGGTTTCCTGCTCCATGTGGGGCTGGACTACCTCAGCCTCAACCGCCCGGCCAGAACCCTTTCAGGGGGTGAAAGCCAGCGCATCCGCCTGGCTACCCAAATCGGCTCCCAACTGACCGGTATTACCTATATCCTTGACGAACCGAGTATCGGTCTGCACCAGCGCGACAACCACCGCCTCATCGAGGCCCTGAAGGAACTGACCCATATCGGCAACACCGTCATCGTTGTGGAACACGACAAAGACATCATGCTGGCGGCTGATTACCTGATTGACCTCGGACCCGGTGCCGGCCACCACGGCGGTGAGGTCGTTGCCGAAGGAAAACCGGAAGCATTCAAAAAATTGCGCACCCTCACCGCCGATTACCTCAACGGCCGCCGGAAAATAGAAGTGCCCCGAAAACGCCGCAAAGGCTCCGGCAAAAAACTGTTGCTGAAAGGAGCCACCGGCCACAACCTAAACGATGTCACGCTGAAAATCCCGCTCGGAACTTTCACCTGTGTAACCGGGGTGAGTGGCAGCGGCAAAAGCAGCCTCATCAACGAGACGCTCTACCCCATTCTGCGAAGCCACTTTTACAAAAGTCTTCAGAAACCACTGCCGTACAAGTCCATCAAAGGGATAGAACACCTCGACAAGGTCATCGAAATTGACCAATCGCCCATCGGCCGCACACCCCGCTCCAACCCGGCTACCTACACCAAGCTTTTTGACGACATCCGCAAGCTGTTCGCCGGATTGCCGGAGGCGAAGATAAGGGGCTATAAACCGGGCCGGTTTTCTTTCAATGTAAAGGGGGGGCGCTGTGAGGTTTGCCAGGGCAGCGGCAAGCGGGTCATCGAAATGAACTTCCTGCCCGATGTGTATGTGGACTGCGAAAGCTGCCTGGGCCGGCGCTACAACCGGGAAACCCTGGAAATACTGTACAAAGGCAAAAACATCAACGACGTGCTAAACATGTCGGTGAGTGAGGCAGTGGAATTCTTCGAAAAAATTCCAAAAATCTACCGCCGCCTCAAAACCCTCGAAGACGTGGGGCTTGGCTACATCACCCTGGGGCAACGGGCCACCACCCTCTCCGGCGGCGAAGCTCAGCGCGTGAAACTCTCGGAAGAACTTTCAAAACGCGACACCGGCAACACCCTCTACATCCTCGACGAACCCACCACCGGCCTCCATTTTGAAGACATCAGGCACCTCCTTCGGGTGCTCAACAAACTGGTGGACAAAGGCAACACCGTCCTCGTCATCGAACACAACCTCGACGTGGTGAAAACCGCCGACTGGATCATTGACCTCGGCCCCGACGGCGGCAGCCGGGGCGGCAACATCGTCTGCGAAGGCACCCCGGAGCAGGTGGCCAAAGTGAAGAAAAGCTTTACGGGGCAGTACCTGAAGGGGGAGGTGGGAAGGGGGCCGGGTATCAGGGATTCAGGATAGCGTCTTCTTTTCTTTTCCAAATGGCATAAGCTGATTGAACTTCCTGGCGGAGTTGATCTACCTTACGGAAATAAATGCCCTCCTTCCGGCAAAACAGCTCCGGCTGTTCGAGGAAAAGCCGGAGCAACTCATCTTGTTCTTTTTCACTTTTGGTTCTGTTCATTTCAGCGGCCTCCTCATTGCGTATTTCAAAGCTGTCGCCCAGCTCGGAAAGCAAGCGGGAATAGAGCTGGTCTGGCTCAAAATGCCGGAGACTGGCTACCTTGCAAGCCAAAACCCAGGTACATGAAGCAAAACAAGAAACCCATAGTGGAGCTGGAGTGGAGTTACCTCGACTACGCCCTGGAGGCCATTGCCTTCACGGCGGCCGTATCGGCTCCGCTCATAGCATTCTCACACTATTCCGAACTGCCCGACACCATTCCCATCCATTTCAACAGCTGGGGTGAGCCCGACGGCCGGGGCGGCAAAGCTTTTTTGTGGTTGCTGCCGGCATTGGGTCTGGGCATTTATGCACTGATGACCTTTCTCAACAAATCGCCGCACACGTTCAACTATCCGGTACAGATCACCGAAGACAACGCCGAATGGCAATACACCCGGGCCACCCGGGCCATTCGACTATTGAAAGCCGTGATCTGTTTTTGCTTTGCGCTCATCACCTGGTTCATGATCAAAACGGCAATGGGTGAGGCGCAGGGCCTGCCGACCTGGCTGCTGTTCCTGCTTTTGGGTGGCACACTCATTCCGGTGTTCATCCTGCTCTTTGGCCGGACGAAAAAACGCTGAGCTGCCATGCCCCACTGGAAAATATGGATTGACACCGGCGGCACTTTTACAGATTGTATTGCCCTTGGCCCTTCGGGCAACATCCACCGTTGCAAAGTGCTGAGCAGCGCCTGCCTGCGGGGACGCATCGCCGGCAACAGCGGCAATGGTTGGCTAAAGATCAGCCAAAACTGGAGCACCGGACAGGACATTTTCGAAGGGTACCACTTCCGGCTGCCGGGGTCGGACATTGCGCAGCGAAGGGTAAAAAAAACCGACCTGAAAAACGGGCTGCTCCAGTTGGATGACGGGCTGCCGGCTGGTCTGAAACTCCCGGCCTTCTTTGAGATCAGCGCCGGCGAGGAGGCTCCGGTACTGGCTGCCCGGCTGGTCACCGGCACTCCCCTTCACCGGCCCTTGCCGGCAATGGAAATGCGGCTGGGCACCACCAAAGGCACCAACGCCCTGCTGGAAGGCAAAACCGCTCCGGTGTTGCTCATCACCACCCGGGGCTTTGCCGACTTGCCCGGCATCGGCACCCAACAGCGACCCAACCTGTTCCAACTGAACATCCCCGAAGCGGTGAAACTGCACCGGAAGGTGATCGAGGTGGACGAAAGGGTGGCCGCCGATGGCACCGTGCTGAAAGCCCTGGACGAGCCTCAACTCGATGCCCTCATCGGGGAAGTAAAGAAATCCGGTCTTTCGAGTGTTGCTGTGGCCTTGTTGAATGCCTGGAAAAACCCCGCCCATGAACGCGCCATTGGTGCCTCGCTGCGCAATGCCGGTTCCGGTAAGCGGGAATACATCTCCCTCAGCCACGAGCTGATGCCCGCCATCAAGCTCTACCCCCGCCAGATGACCACCCTGGTGAATGCCGGGCTCACCCCCATCCTGGATGATTACCTTCGGAAAATAGAAGGGGCGATGCCACGGGGCAGCCGGCTGCACGTGATGAGCAGTGCCGGCGGCCTCAACCCGGCCCGGCAGTTTCATGCAAAAGACAGCTTGCTGAGCGGCCCGGCAGGCGGAGTTGTCGGGGCGGCGGCCGTTGCCCGTTCGCTGGGCTACGACAAAGTGCTCACCCTCGACATGGGCGGCACCAGCACCGATACGGCCCGCTTTGACGGCAAATACGACTACACCTACCGTACAAAAGTCGGCGGCGTGGAGCTCGCCCTGCCCTGCCTCAGCATCGAGACCGTGGCTGCCGGTGGCGGCTCCGTCTGCTGGTTCGACGGGCACAAGCTCTGTGTAGGCCCTGAAAGTGCCGGCGCCAGCCCCGGTCCGGCCTGCTACGGTGCCGGCGGCCCGCTCACCATCACCGACGTAAACCTGCTCCTCGGCAAGCTGGCTCCCCCGGCAATGGGCATTCCCGTGAGCCGGGAGGCCGCAGCGCAAGCCCTCCAGGAGGTAGCCGATGAGGTTGCCAACCGGTCGGGAATCGAGTACAGCAGACGGGAACTGCTAAAAGGCTTCGAAGCCATTGCCGATGAAAAAATGGCCGATGCCATCCGGCGCATTTCGGTGGCCAAAGGCTTCGATCCACGGGAGTACGCCCTGCTGGTTTTTGGCGGTGCGGGTGGCTTGCACGGATGCAGCATCGCCCGGCAGCTCGGCATCGAAACCGTCATCCTGCCTTACGATGGTGGGCTTTTGAGCGCTTTCGGGATCGGTGCGGCGGCGGTGGAGCGCTTCGTACACCGTCAGGTTTTGCAGGCACTTTCAGCTTGCGGCCCTTCGCTGGCGCAATGGATTGACGAGGCCGGGCAGGAGGCCATCCGTGCATTGGCCCGGGAAGGCGTTGCGGAGGAAATGGCCAGGCTGGGCGAGGTGTTGCTGTACCTGCGTTTCAAAGGCCAGGAGCAAAGCCTGGAGATCACCTGGGAAGGCGACCCCAACCGTTTAGCCGATGCTTTTGAGCGGCAATACCGGGAGCTGTTCAACCATTTTCCCGAAGGGCACAGCATCGAGGTGGAAAGCATCAAAGTGTTTGCCCGGGCTCCGCAGGCATTTGAGGTGTTGCCTCCGGGGCAGGCTTCCGGGGCCGTTCCGGAAAACGGGTTGGCAAAGCACTGGGACCGGTTTGCCGAAGGAGAAACCCTGAATGGCCCGGCCATTCTGCTCAACGACAACGCCACCGCCTGGCTGCCCGAAGGCTGGACACTGGAGGTGCTGCCGGGAAAAAATCTGGTGCTCAGGCACACAAGAAAAGCGCCCTCAAAAGCAAAAGCTGCCCAAAAGCAAAACATTGATCCCATCAACCTGGAGTTGTTCACCAACCGCTTTTCAGCCATAGCCGGAGAAATGGGGGTCCTGCTTCAGCGCACCGCTTTTTCGGTCAACATCAAAGAGCGGCTGGACTTTTCCTGCGCCGTGCTCAGCCCCGACGCCCGCCTGCTGGTCAACGCCCCCCACATTCCGGTTCACCTGGGCAGCCTGGGCATCTGCGCCAGGCTGATGTTGCAAAAAATACAGCCGGGCCCCGGCGATGTACTCATTACCAACCACCCGAAGTACGGCGGTTCCCACCTGCCCGACATCACCCTGCTGATGCCGGTTTTCGAAACAGAAAGCGGCGGCAGCTTGCTCGGATATGTCATCAACCGGGCGCACCATGCGGAGCTTGGCGGCAGGCGGCCCGGCTCCATGCCCCCCGACGCCCGCAACCTGGCCGAAGAGGGGGTGGTATTCCCGCCCATGTTGTTTGCCGAAGGAGGAAAAGTAAGGTGGCAGCAAACAGAACGGCTGCTGAAAAGCAGCCCCTGGCCCAGCCGCTCCCCTTCGGAAAACCTGGCTGACCTCAACGCCGCTTACGCCTCGCTGCGCAAGGGTGCCGGCATGCTGAGGCAGCTTGCAGCCAAACACGGCATCGAGACCGTACACAGGTACATGAAGGCCCTTCAGGATACGGCTGCCGGGTCTTTGAACACGGCCCTTCGCCCCTGGCGGGGCAATGTTTTCGCCGCCGAAGAATCTTTGGACGACGGCCACATAATCGCCGTCCGTGTCCAGATCGGAGCCGGAAAGGTGCGCATAGATTTCACCGGTTCGTCGGGCGTGCATCCCTTCAACCTGAACGCCAACATCGCCATTGTACACAGCGTGGTCATATACGTCTTGCGGCTCTTGTGCCGGCGGGAGATCCCGCTCAACGAGGGCCTGATGAAGGACGTGGAAATTGTATTGCCGGAAGGCAGCTTCCTCACCCCCCTTTTCGACGACCAACCGGAAAAATGCCCGGCAGTGGTGGGCGGCAACACGGAGGTGAGCCAGCGCCTTACCGACACCCTGCTGAAGGCCCTTGCACCGCTGACCAAAACGGCCTGCAGCCAGGGCACCATGAACAACCTGCTCTTCGGAAACAAACGTTTCGGCTACTACGAAACCATTGGCGGAGGCGCCGGCGCAGGGGAGGGGTTCAACGGCCGCAGCGCCGTGCACCAGCACATGACCAACACCCGCATCACCGACCCGGAAGACCTGGAGCTCCGCTACCCGGTGCGCCTGCTCCGTTTTTCCCTTCGGCAAAATTCCGGAGGCAGTGGAAAATGGAAAGGCGGTGATGGCATCATCAGAGAACTGGAATTTCTCGAAGAAGTGGAACTGACCCTGCTCAGCCAACACCGCAAGGTGCAGCCATACGGATTGGAAGGCGGGCAGCCTGGCAAGGTGGGAAAACAGTGCCTGATCAAAAAGTCAGGGGAAGTATTGATGCTGGATGGTGTGGACAGTTGCCGGGCAGCGCCCGGTGACAGAATAATTGTAGAAACACCCGGAGGCGGGGGCTTTGGCAAGTGATCAATTGGCCTGCCGGCTTCGCTGTGATCTGCCCTTTTTGGCAGGTTTCTCTTTGGATTCATCGCCGTTTTCATTCAACAGCCCGAGCACACCAAGTGCTTTTTCCGAGGCTGTTTGTTCAGCGCTTTTTTTGTTGAAGTCATCGGCGGTGGCCAGCTTTTTACCATCTACCAGCACGGCCACCTTGAAGCGATCCCGCTTTTCAAACTTGTAGCGGGCCACAAGTTTGTAGGAAACGGTTTGGCCGTTTTTCTGGCAGTGTTCGAGCAATTGGCTTTTGTAGTTGTCATCATAGCTTTCAAGCTCATGCACGTCCACATAGTTGCGCAGGATTTTATTGATGACAAAGCGCTTGGTTCCCCTGTAACCCGACTCCAGGTAAACAGCTCCTACCAGGGCTTCCACCGCATTGCCCAGCATGGAGCGGCTGAGGCGGGTCTGGCTGTATTCCTGCAACAGCACGTCGAGGCCCATCTTGTCGCCTATCTTGTTCAGGGTGTTTCGCTTCACAATCTTGGAGCGCATCTTCGTCAGAAAGCCCTCGTTGGCATTGGGGTACTTCTGAAACAGATACTCCGCCACCACGGTGCCCAAAACGGCGTCGCCCAGGTATTCCAGGCGCTCGTTGTTTTGCATGGCGTAGGCTTTGTCAGAGGGGTTGCTCTTGTGCGAAAAAGCGAGTTTGAAAAGAGAAATACGAGCGGGAGTGAATCCGAGAATTGGTCTTATTTTCTTCGCAAATTCCTGGTCTCTGTGGAAGAACTTGTTGCGAAAACGTAAAAGTAGCCTTACCAACATGTTGCATCATTAATGCACAAAGCGCCCATTGTCCTGCACGGCGCAGTTGTGCGGTTTAAAAGCCAAATCACTGCCATCAGGCAAAGGTGTTGCATGGCAGATCCTCAAAAAAATGCGGTTGATATACCTGTCGGGGTCCAGGGCTGGCAAGGCCGGAAGGGATGCGGGTTACAGGTCGAAATCAATCAGTAAGGAAGACCCCTAACTCGCATAACTGTTGCAACTCCGGCTTCACAAATGCCACTGTCAAAAGGACAGCGCTGAAAACAGCCTTCACCATTCAAATTCCTTTCAGGCAGGAGGTGCAGTTGGTCATACCCTTTTGGTGTTCTCGACTTCCGAATCAACTGCACCCCTTTTCATCAACCCTTGTATTTCTTAACTATCACCGTTGCATTGTGACCCCCGAAGCCGAAGGTGTTGCTCAGTATTGCATTTACTTCTTTTTCCTGCGCTTCGTTAAAGGTCAGATTGAGTTTTGCATCAATCTCAGGATCATCGGTGAAGTGATTGATCGTGGGTGGCACAAAGTTATTATTTATTGCCAGAACTCCGGCAATGGTTTCAATGGCACCGGCAGCTCCGAGCAAATGGCCGGTCATGGACTTTGTAGAACTGATGTTCAGTTTGTAGGCTGCATCGCCAAAGACCTGCTGGATGGCTTTTATCTCGGAGATGTCACCCAGTGGGGTGGAGGTTCCGTGCACATTGATGTAATCTACATCTTCAGGTTTCATGCCAGCCTCGGCAAGTGCGGTTTCCATGACCTTGGCCGCGCCAAGGCCTTCGGGGTGCGGAGCAGTGATGTGGTATGCATCGGCGGTGGCTGCCGCTGCCGCTACTTCTGCGTAAATGGTGGCTCCTCTTTTTTTCGCATGTTCCAGTTCTTCCAGAATGAGGGCGCCTGAGCCTTCACCCAACACGAATCCATCGCGCTCAGCATCGAACGGCCGTGATGCGGTCAGGTAATCATCGTTGCGGGTAGAGAGTGCTTTCATGGCGCTGAAACCACCGAGCCCCACCTGGGTGACGGCTGCCTCGGCACCGCCTGTTACGATGACATCGTTTCTGCCCAGCCTGATGGCATCATAGGCTACCATGATGGCGTGGGTGGACGAAGCACAGGCAGACACAGTGCTGAAATTGATGCCCCGGAAACCGTACTTCATGGAAATCAGTCCCGGCGCAATGTCTATGATCATTTTTGGAATGAGGAAGGGGTTGAAACGGGGTACACCATCGCGGTGGGCATGGGCCTCGATTTCATCTTCCAGGGTTTTCATGCCTCCGATACCGGAGGCAAAGATTACCCCGACGCGATCGAGGTCCAGTTTCTCAGGTTCCAGCCCGGCCATGTTGATGGCTTCTTCAGTGGTAACCATTGCATAGACGGAAAACCGGTCCTGGCGGCGCAATTCACGACGATGGAGAAAATCTTCAGGATTGAACTTCTTCAGCTCACAGGCAAACCTGGTTTTGTAGGCTGAAGTATCAAAATAGGTAATGGGGTTGGCGCCACTTTGTCCCTTCTGAAGGCCTTCGAGGTATGCCTGAGTATTGTTCCCGATGGGTGTAAGCGCACCCATTCCAGTTATTACAACCCTTCTCATACGATCATTTTGTGAAGGACAGCGATGTAATGTCGGAATGTGTAAATAGCGGAAGCTGTCCGGTGAAAGAACTTCTCAGAAGAAAAACCAAAAACCGGAGAGGATAAAACTCTGCCGGTTTTTGATTTAATGAATCAGGTACTGAAAGCTTACTTGGTGTTGGCTTCCAGGTATTCGATGGCCTGGCCTACTGTTTGGATCTTTTCGGCCTGCTCATCCGGGATGGAAATGTCAAATTCTTTTTCCAGTTCCATGATCAGCTCAACGGTGTCAAGTGAATCAGCACCGAGGTCATTGGTGAACGAAGCCTCCGGCGTGATCTCTGACTCATCAACGCCCAACTTGTCAACGATGATCTTGGTAACGCGTTCTGCAATGCTAGACATAAGCGAAACTCTTTTAGAAGTGTGTTTGTGAAATTTTCCGCAAAGAAAGAGATTCTGCCCCTATTCAAAAAAATATTTGCCACACATTTTGGATGCTGCCGGGGCAAGAATGCCTGTACACACCTGATCAAAGGCCGTGTTGGCGAACAGTCAGGTACAGGCAAAAAATCCCCGCGCTGTTTGACAGAAAAGCGCAGTAGTGTACTTTTGGCCCTCTTCTTCAAAAGGTACTGCTGATAAAACAAACAGTGGTAGTCATTACAGTTGCCCGCAATACCAGATACTGCCAAGCACTTTACACACTTTTGCAATAAGGAGGGCTGAGGAGATAGCTTTTAAAAAGCCGATTTGTTGTACCTCCCCATTTGCTTTTCAGCAGGTTTATGAATGAAACTTTTCATAATAATACCAAAATAGTGGCCACTGTGGGGCCGGCCAGCAACCGCTACGAAGTGTTGCTCAATCTTGTAAAAACCGGCGTGGATGTTTTTCGTCTCAACTTTTCCCACGGAACGCACGAGCAGCACCGGAAGGTCATCCAGCACATCACCCATATCAACGAAACCTATGACACCCACGTGGGAATATTGGCTGACCTCCAGGGGCCAAAACTCAGGGTCGGTTCCATCAGGAACGAGCCGTTAATGCTGAAGGATGGCGATGAGATAACCTTCGTGAACTACGAATGCGAAGGCACCAGGGAGCACATTTACATGAGCTACCAACAACTGGCCTCTGACGTGCATGTGGGAGAAGTTGTTCTCGTTGACGACGGTAAGATCAGGTTGGAAGTGGTGGAAACCAACAAAAAAGACACCGTCCGGCTAAAAGTTCTCAACGGCGGGCCACTGAAATCCCGAAAGGGTGTCAACCTGCCCAACACCAGGGTCAGCCTGCCGGCACTTACCGAAAAAGACCTCTCGGACCTGGACTTTATCCTGACCCAGCCTGTCAACTGGATTGCCCTGTCCTTTGTCCGCTCAGCCAAAGACATTAAAGACCTGCGCAGGCGCATAGAGAAAAGAGGTCATCCGGCCAAAGTCATCGCCAAAATTGAAAAACCGGAGGCCATTGACAACATTGACAAGATCATCAAGGCTTCCAACGGCATCATGATCGCACGGGGCGATCTGGGCATAGAGGTGCCGATAGAAAACCTGCCATTGATACAGAAGAACATCATACGCAAGTGCCTGCAAAGGGCCCGGCCGGTCATTGTTGCCACTCAGATGATGGAATCAATGATAGACAACCCCACACCTTCCAGGCCGGAAGTGACGGACGTGGCCAACGCCGTACTGGACGGGACGGATGCCGTAATGCTCAGTGGTGAAACCGCTGTGGGCAAATACCCCGTTCAGGTCGTGCAGACGATGAACAAGATCATCGCCGCTGTGGAAAATGATGAGAGCTTCCATGTAGAACCACCGAGGGCCGTTCCCAAAGCGAGCACCTTCCACAGCGACGTAATCTGTTTTGCCGCCGTTGATGTTGCCGAAGAAATAGCTGCCAAAGCGCTGATCGGGTTGACCGTCCAGGGCTACACCGCTTTTAAAATCTCTTCCTGCCGGCCAAAGCGGAAAATCTTCATCTTTTCCGACCGGATGTACATGCTGGCTACCCTCAACCTGGTGTGGGGTGTACAGGGGTACTATTACGACCGGTTTACCACCACCGATGAAACCATTTCCGATGTGGTTGACATTCTGAAAAAGCACGGAAAACTCGAGGAGGGAGACTACGTCGTCAACGTTGGCGCCATGCCCCTGCATGCCCGAAAGCGCACCAACATGCTGAAGATCACAGAAGTGGAGTAGAACCACGCACACCTAAGCAAATAACTATGAAAGTCAGAATCGTCAACACGTCAGGTCACGATCTTCCCCGGTACGAAACCGGCGGCAGCGCCGGCATGGACCTGCGGGCCAACATAGAAGAAGAATTGACGCTCTCGCCACTGGAGCGGCAACTGGTGCCCACCGGCCTTTTCATCGAACTGCCCCAGGGCTATGAGGCACAGATACGGCCCCGAAGCGGCCTGGCCATCAAAAAAGGGCTTTCGCTGGTGAACACCCCCGGCACCATAGACAGCGATTACCGCGGCGAAATCAAGGTCATCATCATCAACCTCTCCGGAGAAGAACAAACTATTGCCCCCGGTGAACGCATCGCTCAGATGGTCATAGCCCGCTATGAGCAGGTGACCTGGGAAGAAGTGGAAACACTCTCTGATTCCGAACGAGGAGCCGGAGGCTTTGGCAGCACCGGCAGCTGAGGAATGAATTTTGCAATCCGGGAAGCGGAACACGGTGCAAGCCCGGGTTCAGCGCTGAATGATCAACGTTGAGCAGTATTTTTGCCGAAGGAAATTGCAAAGGGCTGAGCTTTGAACCCAAACCAATATCATCAATGAGAATCATCATCCCCATGGCCGGACGCGGCACCCGCCTGCGGCCACATACCCTAACGCTTCCGAAACCACTGATCCCCATCGCCGGCAAACCCATGGTCCAGCGCATCGTGGAAGACCTCACTTCCGGATACTCCGGAAAGGTGGAAGAAATTGCCTATGTCATCGGTGATTTCGGAAAAGAAGTGGAAAAACAACTGGCAGATATAGCCGCCAGCTTTGGCGCCAAAGCCAGTATCTATTACCAGGACAAACCCCTCGGGGTGGCCCATGCCATCGGGTGTGCGGCGCCCAGCCTCAAAGGCAATGTTTTTCTGGCTTTCTCGGACACCCTCTTCAAGGCCGATTTTCATTTCGGCCTCAACGAAGACGGCGTGATCTGGGTAAAAAAAGTTGAAGACCCCTCCTCCTTCGGTGTGGTGAAAACCGACGATCAGGATTACATCACCGAGTTTGTGGAAAAATCCCCGGTTTTCGTTTCTGACCAGGCCATCGTTGGCTTGTACTATGTGCGTGACGGCGAATATCTGCGCGCCGAAATAGAACGTCTCATCCACGAAGACATCAAAGACAAAGGCGAGTACCAGATCACTTCCGTGCTGGAAAACATGAAGGCGCAGGGCACCCGCTTCAAAGCAGCCCCCATCGAGGAATGGCTGGACTGCGGCAACAAGCAAAACATCATTGACACCAACAGGCGCATGCTCGAAATCAAAGCCGAAACCGAGCAACTGATTGCCGAAGATGCCGTCTTCGAGAACGCCACAATCATCCAACCTTGCTACATTGGTGCCGGCACCCGCATCATCAACTCCGTGGTAGGGCCCCATGTTTCCGTGGGTGCCAATACCCGCATTGAAAACACTATTGTTCGCAACAGCGTTATTCAGGACGACGCCATCGTGCAAAAGGCGATTTTGTCGGATGCCATGATCGGAAACCACGTGCGCTACACCGGCCGTTTTTCCGATGTCAGCATCGGCGATTACTCAAGATTTTCAGAATGAAACACTATCTGTCATACCTCCCGCTCTTTCTCTTTTTTTCTCTTTCCCTCGCTGCGCAACACAGCACCACCACCGAAGCAGCCGTAAACCTGGAAGCCATGTTCATTGACGGCCTTCGGGAAAAACAACTCGGAAATTACGACAAGGCCGCCGGCATTTTCGAAGACTTTCTGGAAAAAGACCCCAACAACGCTGCCGCAGACTATACCCTGTCGCAGGTGTACGACTCCCTCGGAGAATCTGACAAAGCGCTCCAACTGGGGGCCAAAGCGGTGGAACTGGACAAAAACAACCCCTGGTACAAAATCTTTCTGGCCAGACTGTACCAGAAAAACGACCAGGACGCAAAAGCCGCAGCGCTTTACCAACAACTGGTCAAACAAGCACCCCACAACGAAGACTACTACCGCCAGTGGGCCTACCACCTGGTGAGGGCAGGCAAACCGGCAGAGGCCATCAAAGTGTACAACGAGCTGGAAAAAAAACTGGGCATCAACGCCGAAACTATCCGGCAAAAACACACCCTTTACGTAGGTATGGGGGATTACAGGAAGGCCGCAAGGGAAATTGAAAAATTGATCGGACGATTTCCGGACAATACCCGTTACAGGCATTTGCTGGCCACTTTTTACGAACAAATCAACGAAAAGCAAAAGGCCCGTGAAACCTACCGGCAAATCCTGGAGATAGACCCCGACGATGCACGAGCCAGAATCGCCCTTGCCGAAGAAGCCAAAGGCAACGACGACCTGCGCTTCCTACAGTCGCTCAAACCGGTGTTTGAAGACCCCTCCACCGACCTCGATACCAAAATCAAAGAACTCATACCTTACGTTCAGGAACTCTCCACCACACAAGACGAAGACCTGGGCAATTCTCTTTTGGCGCTCGCATCCATCCTTGACGAAGCACACCCCGGCTCTGCCAAAGTGCAAAGCCTCATGGGCGATGTGCTGTACTACTCCGGCCAAAAAGACAAAGCCCTGCAACACTACCTGAAATGCCTCGAAATTGACGACACGGTCTGGCAGGTATGGGAACAAACCCTGTTTTTGCTTCATGAAAAAGGCAACTGGGAACAGTTGGCCCGAAGGGCCGAATATGCACTGGATATTTTCCCGAACCAGGCCACGGCCTATTTCTATTACGGTGTGGCCAACAACGAAACGGGCAATTCCCGGGAAGCCCTCAACGCCTTCCAGCAGGCGCTCATCATGGCTTCCAGAAACCAGTCCCTGCGCTTCAACATCCTGGTGCAAACCGGAAAAGCCTACTGCCAATTGCACCAATACCAGAAGGCTGACAACGCTTTCAACGAAGCGCTCAGCATGAGCAACCGCAACGCAGTGGCCCTGCTGCACTACTGCCATTGCCTCAGCCAAAGAACGGACCAACTGGACCAGGCCCTGAAAGTTGCCAAAGAGCTCAATGATGTTGCCAAAGGCGACCCGGATGCCGAAGCCGCCATGGCCGAAGTGCTTTTCCGGATGGAACAATTCGCCGAAGCCGGAAAATGGCTCGGGCAGGCAATGCAGCACGGTGGAAACCGGCACGCCGATGTTTTGGAATTGTACGGTGATGTACTCTTCAAACTGGGCAACCAGACCGAAGCCCTCGAATACTGGAAGAAAGCACAGGAAAACGGCGGCCATTCGTCTTCGCTGGAACGCAAAGTGCAGGAAGGCAAATTACACGAGTAAAGCCCGAACCGCCTTTCATCAAATAAACCTACTTTTGCCCGTCGTTTCAGAAAGCTGTTTTGCGGGGTGTCTTATCTTCGCTTCGCAAAATTTAAAAGCAGCCGCTCATACTATGTAAAACCCCTTTCCCAGCTGGTCATTTCTAAATGAATATCAACCTCTTATACCACTTTGGGCGTTACATTCTCTTGCTGAAACAGGCTTTTTCTAAGCCTGAGAACTGGAGCATGTACTGGAAGGAGACCCTCCGCCAGATGAATGATATCGGCATCGGGTCCATTGTCATCGTTGCGCTGATATCGGTGTTCATGGGTGCAGTGGCTGCCGTGCAGTTTGCCTACCAGCTGGATGGCACACTGGTGCCCCGATGGTACATCGGCTACATCGTCCGGGACCTGGCCATCATAGAATCTGCTCCTACCATCACCTGCCTCGTTCTTGCGGGCAAGGTAGGTTCCAACATGGCCGCAGAGCTGGGCGGCATGCGCCAGAAAGAACACATTGACGCCATGGAGATCATGGGCGTCAACACCGCCAACTACCTCATCACTCCCAAGGTGGTGGCTGCGCTGGTGGTCATCCCACTGTTGGTGACATTGTCGGCCTACATCGCTATTGGAGGGGGGTACCTGGCCACCGTTCCCACCGGCCAGATCACCGCAGATGAATACGCACGGGGCCTGCGGGCATTCTTCATCGAATTCAACGTGACCATGATGTATGTGAAATCATTTGTCTTCGCATTCATCCTCACCACTGTTTCCTGCTTTCAGGGTTATTACGTTCAGGGCGGCAGCATTGAGCTGGGCAAAGCCAGCACCAATGCCGTGGTGTTCAGCAACATCCTCATACTGCTGGCTGACTACCTACTGGCCGTCCTGTTGACCAGTTAATTTTAGCCATTCAGAAATACAGCCAAACGTGATTAGAGCTGAAAATATATTCAAGTCATTTGACGACAACGAAGTGCTGAAAGGCATCAGCATGGAGTTTTTGCCCGGCAAAACCAACCTGATCATTGGCAGGAGCGGAGCCGGCAAAACCGTATTTCTGAAAATACTGGTCGGACTGATCAGCCCCACCTCCGGAAAAGTTTATTACGACGACGTTGATTTCTTTTCGCTGGACAAAAAACAAATCCGGGAAATCCGGATGCAGGTGGGCATGCTATTCCAGGGCTCAGCGCTTTTCGACTCCATGACGGTGGAAGAAAACATCCGTTTTCCGTTGGATATGTTCTCGGGCATGACCCTTGCCGAAAAACACGACCGTGTCAATTGGTGCCTCGAGCGTGTAAACCTGCCCGGCGTCAACGACAAATACCCTTCGGAGATCAGCGGGGGCATGCAAAAGCGGGTCGGCATCGCCCGGGCCATTGTGCTCAGCCCCAAATACCTCTTTTGCGACGAGCCCAACTCCGGCCTCGACCCCCGCACCGCCCTGCTCATTGACGAGCTCATCCAGGATATTACCTACGAACACAACATCACCACCATCATCAACACCCACGACATGAACTCGGTGATGGAAATTGGCGACAACATCGCATTCCTGCACCAGGGGCACCTGGCCTGGAGAGGCAACAAAGACCAGGTACTGGAAACAGAAAGTGAAGAGCTGAAGAGCTTCATCTTCGCCTCCCCCTTCCTTCAAAGGCTGCGCACACAGGCCCTTGCCGCCAAAAATCAATAAGTTTCGACACCCTCCGGAGGCGGTTCGTATGCAGGCCTCAGGAAAAATCAATTTCGGTGTTGTCGCCAATGTTAAGGCTCTGCTGCAGGCCGGTAACGGAGCTGTCATTTCCGATGACGGAGTGTTTCAAAACAACGTGGTTCAACATGGTGTAATGACCGATGATGGAATCCTGCACGATGGAATTGCTGACCCGCACATTGCTGCCAATGGTGACGTGCGGCCCGATGATGGAGTTGACAATTTCGCAACCGGGGCCGATGCTCACCGGATGAATGACGATGGAGTTGTCATACTCCGGCAAGTCAAGTGAGGCATAGCCTTCCTGGTCAAGCAAGATGGCGTTGGTCTCCAGCAGGGAGTCCTTTTTGCCACAGTCAAACCAGTTCTTCACGCCTATCGTCGCAAACGGGATTCCCTTTTCCAGCATGCGCTGAAAGGCGTCGGTCAGCGGGTATTCCCCCTCGGTGCTCAATCCGTTTTTGATGTTGTAGTCCAAAGCCCGGAGCAATTCACCCACCTCCCGGATTTTGTAAAGGCCCACCATGGCGAGGTTTGAATGCGGGATGCGGGGCTTTTCCACCAGTCTTTTGATGCGTTTTTCTTCGTCAAATTCCACAATGCCGAACTCCCTCGGCTCAGCCACCTTTGACACCGCCAGGCAGGAAACCGGGGTCTTGACCATTTTGTCGAAATCCATCTCCACAATGGTGTCCCCCAGAAAGATGATCAGGTTGTCGGCATCTTCGATCAGTTCACGGGCCGTCCAGACGGCGTGCCCGGTACCCAACCGGACATCCTGCTGCACGTATGCTTTCTTCAACTCCGGGTATTGTTCCTCAATGTAATCCCGGATTTTCTCCCCCAGGTACCCGATCACGAAAACAAAATCCTCAACGCCGATGGCCTGAAGTTTTTCGATGATAAAAGAAATGATGGGTTTGCCGGCAACCGGTATCAGCGGCTTGGGTTGCGTATAAGTCAGCGGTCGAAGCTGGGTGCCGGCACCGGCAACAGGGATGATGGCTTTCATTGTCAGGCGTTGATCGAAAAGCAGGCAAAGGGAGTGCTCTTCCAAGCAACTCCCCGTTCTGAAAATGGTGAAAGGCAAAGTTGCCGAAGGCGAAGTTATTACAATCCACAGGGCTCTGAAAAGACATGTTTCAAAGAGCTGGCAGAATTTGGCAACTTTGGGCAGTAAAAAACGTGAAAACATCCGCACTGAAAGAACCGCGATGACCTATGGCTAAATCAAAAAAGGGGAAAGTAAAAATTGCCAAAGCACCCGTTACATCATCTGGCACCGGCTTCAACGTCAGCAAACTGGCCTGGCTGGCATTCTTTGTGGGCTTTGCCGTTTATGTCAACACCCTTTTTCACGATTACACCCTCGATGATGCCATCGTCATTTACGACAACGAGTTTACGACCAAAGGCCTGGCCGGCATTCCCGGCTTGTTGAAATACGACACTTTCCGGGGGTTTTTCAAAGAAGCCGGAAAAGAAAAGTTGGTCAGCGGGGGCCGTTACCGCCCACTGACACCCGTCATGTTTGCGCTGGAAGTGCACTTGTTTGCCCCGGAAAAAAGGGAGGCCAACGGCAAACTCGTCACCGATCCGGAAGGCAACACCATTTACGACCCCTACCAAAACGGCCGGCCAAACACCGTTAAATTCATCGGCCACCTGGTCAACGTATTGCTCTTTGGCCTCACCGGATGGCTGATCGTCCATCTGTTCTTTTTACTCTTCACAAGTTCGGGAGCTTCCCAAAAGGCTGCGCTGTGGATAGCCGGTGCGGCAGGGCTGCTGTTCATGGTGCATCCGGTACATACAGAAGTGGTTGCCAACATCAAAGGCCGGGATGAGATAGCCACCATGCTGGGCAGCATAGCAGCGCTCTACTTCTCGCTGCGGGCATACCGGGAGCAAAAACCACATTTTTCGCTGATCGCCGGTGCAATTTTCTTCCTCGGCCTGATGGCCAAAGAAAACGCCATCACTTTCCTTGCAGTGGTGCCCCTGGCCTACTATTTCTTCACCAAAGCCAAAATGCCGGTCATCCTCCGCCAGACCTTGCCTTTTTTCGTCGCTGCCGCAATTTTTCTGGCCATCAGAACCAGTGTGCTGGGGTGGGATTTCGGTGGTACCCCGCCCCGCGAATTGATGAACAATCCTTTTCTGAAACTGGTGAACGGCCAGTGGGTGGATTTCAGCACCGGGGAAAAATTTGCGACGATCTTTTACACCCTCGGAAAATACCTGCAACTAATGGTCTTCCCGCACCCCCTCTGCCACGACTACTACCCCCGTGCCGTTGAGATCATGAACTTTGGAAACTGGCAGGTCTTCCTCAGCCTTTTGCTTTACGTCGGAATGGGCGTATATGCCCTTTTGAGAATCAAGAAGAAAGACCCCGTCAGCTTTGGCATTTTGTACTACCTGGCCACACTGAGCATCGTTTCCAACATCTTTTTCCCCATCGGCACCAACATGGGCGAGCGCTTTATTTATATGCCTTCGCTGGGCTTTGTACTGGTGGTGGCCGTATTGCTCTGGCGCTGGGGCAAGGAGCGTTGGTATAGTAAGCGTTTTGCCACTGCAGGGGCTTTGGCTCTACTGCTGCTGGCCGGAAAATCCGCGGTCAGAAACACCGTCTGGAAAAACAACTTCACCCTGTTCACCCACGATGTAAAAATCCAGCCCCGAAGCGCCAAACTCCAAACCGCCGCCGGCGGCGACCTGGTCACCCACGCCATCAAACCGGAAAACACCGCCCGAAAACAGCAAATGCTGGAAGAAGGAGTGGCCCACCTGCTGGAAGCCGTGAAGATTCACCCCACCTATAAAAATGCCTATTTGCTCCTCGGCAATGCGTACAACTACCTCCAGCGCTACGAAGAATCCATCCATTACTACCAGCAGGCACTGGCCATAGACCCCAATTACACCGAAGCCCGGAACAACCTGGCCATTACCTACGCCAATGCCGGCAGGTATTACGGAGAACAAAAAGGCGACCTCAACAAAGCCATTGAGTACCTGCTGAAGGCCAATGAAATGAAACCCAACTCATACGAAACCCTGCGCCTGCTCGGCGTGGCCTATGGCATCGGCGGCCGGGTAAACGAAGCCCTGGAATTCTTCAAACAGGCCGCCGCTCTTCAACCCAATGACGCCGACGCCCTCTACAACCTGGGCACAGCATATTTCAACGCCGGCCAATCGGAAGAAGCAGAAAAGTACTTCCAACAGGCCAGGGCCATCAACCCCGGTATTGACAAGGAAAGAGGGAGGAGGAATTGAGGAATTGAGCCCCGATAGCCATCGGGGGAGGAACTGAGGAACTGAGGAACTGAGGAACTGAGGAACTGAGGAACTGAGCCCCGTGCCGATAATAATCGGCATCGGGGGAGGAACTGAGCCTGTCTGCCGGCCAGGCAGGGAACTGAGAGCCCTGAAAAAAACCTCACAAAAAACCGATGACGGATTTGGCGGATGGTCTGAATCACAGATTTTCACGGATTATGAGATTGCACGGATTGCCCCCCCCGAAAAACCCAAACAAAAACCCTCATAATCCCTAATAATCCTTCATAATCCCTGTCTGCCGCCAGGCAGGCTTCATCCCCGATGAATATCGGGGTCATAACCCTTCATAACCCTTCATAACCCTTTATAATCCTTCATAATCCCTAATAACCCTCCAAAAACCTCAATCCCGAGCTTGCCTCGGGATAAAAACCTCAAAAACCTCAAAAAAAACCTTCATGAACCTACGAGAACTATTCCTCCGGCACCTGGCACAGACCAGCGACATTCCACTGGCCCTCGAAATTGACCGGGCAGAAGGCAGCTGGCTGTATGATACTGCCGGCAAAAAATACCTCGATTTAATCGGGGGCATCAGCGTCAGTTCCATTGGCCACCGGCACCCGTCGGTGCTCGAGGCCATCAGGACCCAAACCGGAAAGTATCTGCACACGCTGGTTTACGGAGAGTATGCACTCAGCCCGCAAGTGGAGCTGGCCACAGCGTTGGCAGAGAGCCTCAGCCCTGCATCCATTTTTGCCGAAGGAGAAACTGCTTCGCGTCCTGCTTTGGACAGTGTTTTCTTCACCAACAGTGGCAGCGAAGCCACCGAAGGCGCCATGAAACTGGCCAAACGCTACACAGGCAGGCACGAGGTCATCGTCTGCCGGCAAGCCTACCACGGCAGCACACAGGGTGCCGCCAGCCTCATGTGGCCAAAGGATTTTACCCAGGCCTACCACCCGTTGTTGCCCGGCATCAAACACATTGATTTCAACAACCCGGATGATCTCGGCCGGATCAATGAAAAAACCGCCTGCGTCATTGTGGAACCGGTGCAGGCTGAGGCCGGTGTCAGGCCGGCTGTTCCCGGTTATTTTCCCTCGCTTCGCAAACGCTGCGACGAAACGGGCGCCTTGCTCGTTTTCGATGAGGTTCAAACGGGCTTTGGCCGCACCGGAAGTTTCTGGGCATTCGAGCAGGTGGGTGTGGTGCCTGACATCATTCTCATGGCAAAAGCCATGGGCGGTGGCATGCCCATCGGAGCCTTTGCAGCGCCACAGGAAATCATGAAAGTGCTGGGCTATGATCCCCCCCTCGGCCATATCACCACTTTTGGGGGACACCCGGTAAGTTGTGCCGCCTCCCTGGCCGCTTTGCAATTCCTCAATAGCAGCGACACCATTGCGAAGGTGAAAGAAAAAGAAGCATTGTTACGGAGAAAAATGGCCCACCCGAAAATCAAAGCTGTCAGAAGCACCGGCCTGCTCATGGCCGTTGAAGTGGCAAATTTCGAACAGCTACGAAAAGTACAGATGGCCGCGTTGGAAAAAGGGGTCATCACTGACTGGTTCCTGTTCAACGACCGCAGCCTGCGCATTGCACCTCCCCTAACCATTTCCGAAAAGGAAATTGACTTTGCCTGCTCAGTACTGTTGGAGTGCCTGGACTGTGCCTGAGCGGTTACCAGCACTTGATTGCTCCGGTTGAATCATGAAATGAAGATGCCCTCGCTGTCCAAATCGAAAAAAAACACGATATTTTTCGATTTGAATCCAAAAAAAGCGTGTTATTTTTCGATTTGAATCCAAAATGCACTTATCAAAGACGATGATTCACTAATTACCAATGAAAATTACCACGCCTTCGTCGGGGCAGTGAAATGAGTGAGCCACGCACTGTATAAACCTTTGGTCAACAAATACGAGGCAATTGTTCCCCTGGCAGCATGTTCACCACCCTGCGTCCGCCAATGCTGCTTCTCAAAACCACCTTTCCGGGATGTTCCGTTGAAATAGTACCGATTATTTCTGCTTTTTTACCTTTTTCATCGCTTCGCAATATTTCCACTGCTTTGTCAGCAACATCAGCGGAAAAAATTGCCAGAAATATTCCTTCATTGGCAACATACAGCGGATCCAATCCCAGCATTTCGCAAGCACCCTCTACACGCGCATCAATGGGAATACTGGTTTGCTCCAGTTCAATTCCCACATTGGCCCTGGCAGCCACTTCATTCAAGGTTGTTGCCACTCCACCCCTGGTTGGGTCTCTGAGGAAGTGAACCTGCTTGCCCAACTCATCGAGGAGTTTTTTTACAATGTAATTGAGGTGGGTGCTATCACTTAAAATATCCGTTTCAAATTCAAGGCCTTCACGTACCGACATAATCGCAATGCCATGCCTTGCCACTTCTCCGCTCACAATAATTTTGTCCCCGGGCTTTATCCGGTTTAAGTTGATCTCAGCCTCCGGATGAACTTTTCCAATACCTGTAGTATTGATAAATAGCTGGTCGCCTTTTCCTTTTTCCACCACCTTGGTATCACCCGTTACAATCTCGACCCCGGCATTTGCAGCCGCATGGCGAATCCCAACGATAATTTCCCAAAGTTCTTCCATTTTCAGTCCCTCTTCAAGAATAAAGCCCAGGGAAAGAAATTGCGGAATTGCCCCGCACATGGCCAGGTCATTAACCGTTCCGTTGACTGCCAACTCGCCAATGTTTCCTCCCGGGAAAAACACCGGGGAAATAACAAAACTGTCTGTGGTATAAGCTACCTGGCCATCAAGGTTCAGAAAAGCTCCATCATGCTGTTCATTCAGGTACTTATTTTCCAATAATTTGAAAACGCCGGCATCCAAAAGCCGGTGTGTCAGGAGACCTCCGCTTCCATGCCCAAGGGTTATCACATCGAAATCAAGCTTAGGCATGGGGCAATTCAAACGTACTGACAGTTTTTTTTCAGACATACAACCTGGTTGCTTTGTTAAGAATAATACCTCAGGACACCCCTGCAAAATGGTAATATGCTGCACATGCACCCTCAGATGAAACCATGGGTGCCCCCAACGGATGCTCTGGCTTGCATTTAGTTCCGAAATTCGGACACTCAAATGGCTTTTTCATGCCCTTCAAAATTTCGCCGGCAATGCATTCGCTGTTTTCCCCGACCGGTGCAAGATTGAGTTTGAATTTCTTTCTGGCGTCGTATTCAGCGTAATTCTCGCCAACTTCGTAACCACTTACCGGAATGGTCCCGATGCCGCGCCAGTCCCGGTCTGCAACCTTGAATACTTCCCTGATCGTATCTTTTGCAAGTCTGTTGCCTTCTCGCTTAACCACCCGGACGTACTGGTTTTCCAATTTAGCCTCTCCTTTCTCGAGTTGCGTCACTGCCATCAGAATACCCTGGAGCAAATCCACAGGTTCAAAACCCGTAACTACAATTGGCACCTCGTATTTGTCAACAACAGGGATGTATTCCTCTACCCCCATGATAGTACAAACATGCCCCGCTGCCAAAAAAGCATCTATTTTATTTTCAGGATCACTCAGAATGGCCTCCATAGCCGGAGGCACCAATACATGCGAAGCTAAAATGGAGTAATTCCGGATACCCATTTCCCTTGCCTGAACCACAGACAACGCATTTGCAGGTGCTGTCGTTTCAAACCCGACCGCAAAAAAGACCACTTCTTTGCCGGGATTGTCATGTGCCACCTTCAATGCTTCCAAAGGTGAATACAAAATCCGGACATCCGCACCTGCTGCCTTGGCCTCCAGCAAACTTTTTTCAGACCCGGGCACCCTGATCATATCACCAAAAGAACAGAGTATCACGCCTTCCTTTTCTGCCAAATATATGGCCTCATCAATGATCCCCAACGGCGTTACACACACCGGACAACCGGGGCCATGAACCATGGTGATCTCCTGAGGCAACATATCCATGATGCCATTTTTTACCAGGCTATGCGTTTGACCGCCACATATCTCCATTATCGTCCATGGCCTGGTAACCAGCTTCCTGAGCTCAGCCAGATACTCTTGCACCAACTCCGGATTTCTGTATTCAGACAGATATTTCATGATAAATAAAGTTTGAGTTGACAATTGCCCCTAACCCTGGATTACGTATCGTCATTCAGCTCATCCACTTCTCCAATTTTTTTCAGATATTCAAAGGTGGTTCTGGCTTCATCTTCGTCAACAATACTTATTGCCACACCAACGTGTACCAATACATAATCGCCAACTTTGGCATCTGGCACCATTGCAAGGTTTACCACCTTCTGAATACCTCCGAAGGATACTTTCCCAACCCGGAAAGTGTCATCCAGCTGCTCTGTAATTGATTGAATTTTCCCGGGAATTGCCAAACACATGGTTTTCAAATTTTCTGATCCTGACGGTGCTTCAGATATGCATGAGCCAGTTGACCGAAGGAGATGCATTCATCATTGGGAGAAAGCTCTTGATGGAAATACAACTGAAAGTCAGTCTTGAGGTTCTGAATTGCCAAATCCACCAAAAGAGCATTTTGAAAAACGCCTCCGCTAAATGCAAGCAGGTTCGCTTGTTGCCTTCTGGCAACCGCTTCTATCCATTTTACCAAAGTGAAATGAAACCTGAAGGCAATTTTATTTTTGGCTGTGTCATTTTTCAATTCGGCAATTATCTCACGCAGCATCACACCAGTATCCAATGAATATGGAATTGGCTGTTTATGGGGTGAATATGAAGTTGCCAAAGCCTCGAGCCGCATGGCTGCCTCCCCTTCGAAACTGGTCTTCGTTACAAGCCCCAGCAAAGCCGCAACACCATCAAACAAGCGCCCCATACTGGAGCTCATCAAACCGTCATTATGCTGCACGACCCTTGAATAGTAGGCCCATTCCTGTTGGGTGAACATCGCTTTTATCAACGGCACTGCTTCCGAAATTCCACGGCAAATGGACAGGGCGGAAAGCCGCGGCTCTTTTGACATTTTATCACCCAGCAGGTGAGGAAAACGGGCCAGATGGTCTATGCGCAGGATTTCACAATTTTTGTAGAGAAAAAATTCTCCGCCCCAAATATTTCCATCATTGCCCCAGCCTGTTCCGTCCCATATTATACCCAAAACAGGCTGGTCGCATTCCAATAAATCATTTTCCGCCATCACAGCAGCAAAATGTGCCTCATGGTGTTGTACACGCATGAGTGACAGGCCCCACTCCCCGGCGATTTGAAGGCCTTCGGCGCTGGAAAAATAGGCGGGGTGTTTGTCAATAATTACCCGATCGGGTTTGGAGGCGAATAGCTGTAAAAAGTGATTCAGCGTCAGTTGGTAGTTTTGCTGGGTTTCGAAACTCTCAAGGTCACCGAGATACTGGCTGACATAAGTGTTGCCAGCGTGTTGCACCGAAAAAGTGCTTTTCATGTCAGCACCCATCGCCAAAGCGCTCCCCCGCCAACTGTGGAAATTTTGATGAATATAGGTTGGTGCAAAAGCCCGTGACCTTCGCAAAACAACTTTTTTTCTGAAGCCGGGTGTATATTGAACCACACTGTCGTCCTGGGGCACCAATATCCGCCGGTTGTTAACCAGAAAAGCATCAGCGATACATCCCAAATTATCCAGCGCCTTCTCATCGTCAAAAAAAACAGGTGAGCCACTTAAATTGCCGCTGGTAGCCACAATGGGTTTTTTCCATTCGTGCAAGAGCAGGTCAAACAAGGGAGCATAAGGTTGCATAGCTCCAATTCGATTGAGGTGAGGGGCAATTGCATCGGTAACTATCCCACTTGCTGGTGAACTGCGCAGGGAACACAACACTATTGGACTTTCGATACTTTGAAAAGCGGCGGCTGCTTCATCGCTCAAAATGGCGTCATTTCTCAACGATTCTATATCCGGGTACATCAAGGCAAAGGGTTTGGAAGGCCTGTTTTTCCGCAACCGGAGTTCGTTGATTGCAGCCCTGCTGGCAGCATCACAAATGAGCAGATAGCCCCCGATACCTTTAATTCCAATTATTTTTCCCGCTGCCAATTTGTCAATCACCCTTGCAATATATTCATCGGCCGAAAGGCCCTCCTCCTTTTGAAACACCGTTCCTCTTTTTTCATACCAGCTCAATTGCACGGAGCAGTCGGGGCAGGAGTTGGTTTGCGAATAATGACGTCTCGTGACGGGACTGTTGTATTCTTCCCTGCATGGCACACACATTTGGAATGGATCCATGGTGGTATTTTCCCGGTCATAGGGCAAAGCAGCCATAATTGAATACCGGGGGCCACAATTTATGCACGTGATAAAAGGATAATGATAGCGGTGATTGGCGGGGTCATGGAGTTCCCTTCTACAGTCTTCGCACAGGCCGAGATCAGGAGTTATCAGAAGATTAGCCCGGCCCTTGCTACTGCTCTCAACTATACGGAAATCATCGAAATGTTCATACCGGCCATTTTCCAGGCTGTATCTCAGCACTTTAGCTCTTTCGGGAGGATTCGACAATATTTCCTTCAAAAAAATGCGTGCGGAGTTTCCGTCAGAATTAAAGTAAATATGCACACCATCAAGCCCGTTGCTAACTGACCCGTTCAATCCTTTGCTTTTTGCCAGCCGGTAAACAAAGGGTCGAAACCCTACCCCTTGAACCTGGCCTTCAATATGGATGTGATAGGTGCGCATTCAAATCAAATTATGATTGAGCCCTGTGCCCTTAACCCAGGCACTATTTCTCATCGTGTGAGCCCTCCACTACCTTTGGGGCCGGACCCTTGCCCTCAACCAATCGTACCATTGGTCCATACCTTCACCTGTCGTTGCTGACAACTCAATAAATTCAGTAATATGGCTAACCTGCCCGGCATATTCTTTCACCTTTTCAATATCAAAGCTTACATAGGGTAACAAGTCAATTTTATTGATGATACACAGTTGTGAAGAATGGAACATATCCGGATACTTGATCGGCTTGTCTTCTCCTTCAGTAACACTGATGATGACCACCCGCACTGCTTCGCCCAGATCAAACATAGCGGGGCAAACCAGGTTGCCCACATTTTCAATAAATAACAATGAGTTTTCCGAAGGAGACAACTTCTTTACGGCAGTGTTGACCATGTCAGCCTCCAGATGGCACCCCTTGCCGGTGTTGATCTGCACCACCTCTGCCCCTGTTGCAGCAATGCGGCTGGCATCGTTGCTTGTCTGTTGGTCCCCTTCAATGACATAGCAGGGTATCTCGTCTTTAAGCTCAGTCAATGTGCGTTCCAGCAAGGCTGTTTTACCACTTCCCGGCGAACTCACCAAATTGAGGGTCAGTATATTTTTGGCTTCAAAGTAGCCCCTGTTGCGCTCTGCCAGGAGGTTGTTTTTCCCTAAAATATCCTGTTCAATCTGCAAAACTTTCTCGTTGCCAATCTCATTGCCATGATGGCGATGATGGTGGTGATGATGCCCGTGCTTGTGCATGTGGGCAACGGGAGCATCAGCTGGTGAACTGGTATGTTCACCTACTTTTTTGATAGTGACTGTTCCGTCTTCCTGGCCACAACCGCAGATTCCGCACATAATATTGTAGTTTAATTCTTCAAGACTCTGTTTGAACTTCCGTGAAGTGTCGAGAGTGAGTAAATAGAACCCACCTGGTACTGAGAGGTCCTCGGGAAATGCCGGCAATCTCCAGACATACTCACTCAAAAAAAATCCCGGTTGATAGCCGGCCATGGAAGCCCTCACAAGCTCAAAATTCTGTTTCAAACAACTGTAAGTGCTTTCACCCTGAGTTCCTTTCCCCGTAATATTACATTAAAATACGAACCGCAAACAGGGCACGGGTCAAACAATGTTCTCATATTAAACTCCTCCGAGCATTCTGCACATTTTGCAAGACCCGAAATTCGCACAAGGTGCTTTTTGGCATTTTCCAGTACGGTGTTTTTCACAGCCACCTCCCATGCAAATTCCAGAGCTTTCCACTCAACACCAGCCAGTTCGCCAATCTCTAATTCAACATGCGTTGCTGAACTTGCTCCGGCTTTTCGCACGTGTTCCTCCGCTATTTCCACAATGCTGGCAACGATTGATAATTCATGCATTTGCCTTGGTGCTTTTTAGCTTTTCGTTCGGGCTTTTTCGTTTCGATAATGTTCAATTAAAAACATCACCCCGATAGCACAAAGGATCAAAACCGGTAAAGCATGTTCAGTGCTCAACAGATAGTGTATCAATGAGTGAGGGTCAAAGAAACCATGCCCCCCGTGTGCAAAAAGGCTGAACGGTACAAAACCCAGAATAATGGTTGTCAACTTTTTCATTGGATGGAGGAGTTTTAAAACGAACCAATAAATTGAATGAGCCAAATTATAGCATAACCCCGCCAACGGTTGTTGACAAAAATCACCAATGGATTTGATTGGTGTCAATCTCAACATGCTAAATGAAATTTTATGTTTCCGCTGTTAAAAGAATTTAATTGTCACTTCCTTCAAAAATTTATGCAGCATGGCTATCACTCCTTCCCGCCGTCCCACTTATTACGAAGAGTTAAAAGCAAAAGGCTACTCCAGACGGGATTTCATGAAATTTTGTGCAATGATGGGTGCTTACCTTGGTTTGGAGGCAAGTGGCATTGCACAGGTTGCCAATGCACTTGAGACCACTCCCCGCATACCCGTTATCTGGCTTCATTTTCAGGAGTGTACCTGTTGCAGCGAAAGCTTTATCAGGTCATCTCATCCCATCGTGGCTGATATTTTACTGGACAAAATATCTCTGGACTATACAGAAACTTTGATGGCGGCCAGCGGTCATCGTGCCGAGGCAGCCATGCACAAAACCATGCAAGACTACAACGGGGAGTACATCCTTTGTGTGGAAGGGTCGGTGCCCACCGCCGACGATGGCGTGTACTGTTGCATAGGAGGCCGAACGGCCGAGCAGGTGCTGGAAGAAACCGCAGCCGGTGCCAAAGCGATCATCGCCTGGGGCAGTTGTGCTTGCAATGGCTGCGTTCAGGCAGCCAAACCGAACCCCACTTCTGCCACCCCCGTTCACAAATTGGTGAAGGGCAAACCCATAGTAAAAGTGCCCGGTTGCCCACCCATAGGCGAAGTCATGGCCGGGGTTATCGTACATATTTTGTCATTTGGACGTTTGCCAGCCCTCGACCGCATCGGCCGGCCCAAAGCATTCTATTCCAAACGGGTACATGACACCTGTTATCGCCGCCCATTTTACGACGCCGGATTGTTTGTGGAATCTTTTGACGATGCAAATGCAAAAAAAGGTTATTGCCTTTACAAAGTGGGGTGCAAAGGCCCGATGACTTACAACGCCTGCGGTGTGACAAAATGGAACAACGGCACGAGTTTCCCCATCCAGTCGGGCCATGGATGTTTCGGTTGTAGTGAAGAAAATTTTTGGGACAACGGCCCGCTCTACCGTCAAATGGCAAATTTCCCCGGCTTTGGAATCGAGAGCAATGCTGACACAATAGGTATGGTTGCCGCGGGTGTGACAGCTGCTGGCATTGCCGCCCATGCAATTGCGACCAATTTCCGAAAAGCCAAAGTGATTGACGAACACATTGAAGAAGGCAAAGAAGCTGAAAAAGAATTGTGACCCGTACAAAGCACTTGCACCCTCACAACAACAATATTGAGTGCTCCTGAATACACCGCATTGCCTGGAACAGGGCTGCGTCGGGCGGCCTTCCGGTAAAGTGCCGTGAATATTTTCCGCAATGGGGTAAATTGGTATTGTTCGCCTCCCGAAGTGTCGGGACGGGTTCCGGCAATATGAACCTTGACACTTGACTCAGAAAATCTCATTTAAAAACCACCCGGATTTTCCGGATTCAAATTTTAACGAACATGGCTGAGAGAATAGTCATTGACCCGGTAACAAGAATTGAAGGTCACCTCCGCATCGAGGCCGAAATTAAAGACGGAAAAGTGACCGATGCATATAGCGCGGGAACCATGGTCCGCCTGATTGAAGAAATTCTCAAAGGCAGAGACCCGCGTGATGCATGGGCATTTGTCGGCCGGGTGTGCGGTGTATGCACCTCTGTGCACTCCCTGGCTTCGGTACGTACTGTTGAGGATGCACTCGGGATTGTTATTCCTCCAAATGCTGAGCTGGTTCGCAACATAATGTTTTGCACACAATACCTGCACGATCACGTGGTACACTTTTACCATTTGCATGCCTTTGACTGGGTGGACGTGATTTCAGCCCTCAAAGCTGATCCTGACGAGACCTCGGGAATTGCCCAAAGTATTTCTAACTGGCCCAGGAGTTCGCCGGGCTATTTTTCCGATCTTCAAAAACGGCTGACCCGCTTCGTTGAAAGTGGTCAGCTTGGAATTTTCGCCAACGGATATTGGGGCCATTCAGCCTATAAATTGCCGCCGGAAATTAACCTCATTGGGGTGGCACATTACCTGGAAGCATTGGAATGGCAAAAGGAAATTGTCAAAGTCCACGCAATTTTTGGTGGTAAAAATCCCCATCCCAACTACCTGGTAGGCGGAATGGCATGCGCCATAGGCCTGGACGATGTGAGCGGCATCAATGCCACCCGTCTGGCACAGGTTCATCAACTCCTCAAAGACGCCAAAGAGTTTGTCGAGCAGGTTTACATCCCCGACATTCTGGCCGTAGCACCCTACTACCTCGATTGGGCTTCGATCGGTGGCGGGCTGGGCAGCTACATGGTTTATGGCGACCTGCCCACCAATGGTTTTAATGATCCCACAAGTTTCAAATTCCCCTCCGGCGTCATTTTGAATAAAGATATCAACAACGTCATGGATGTTGACCTGCGCAATGATGAAGAGATACAGGAATTCGTTGCCCGCTCGTGGTACAATTACGAAGCCGGTGATGATGCCGGGCTGCACCCCTGGATGGGAGAAAGTAAAATCAACTACACCGGCCCAAAACCTCCTTATGACTTCCTCAACGTTGATGAAAAATACAGCTTCATCAAAACCCCGAGGTGGAAGGGTAATCCGGTGGAAGTAGGACCACTGGCCAGAATGCTGGTGGGCTATGCAAGAGGAAGGGAAGACTTTAAAGAAGTGGTTGACAGCGCCCTGGCGAAACTGAAAGTGCCCCTCACAGCCTTGTTTTCAACACTGGGCCGAACAGCCGCACGTGGCCTCGAAAGCCTCCTCGTTGCACAGTGGGCCCTTGAGTTCTACGACCAACTCATAACAAATTTGAAAAACGGCGACAACCGCATGGCAAATACGGATAAATTCAATCCGGCCAAATGGGAAAAGCAAGCCCGGGGCGTCGGTTTCACCGAAGCACCGAGAGGCGCCCTGGCACACTGGATCGTAATTGAAGACACCAAGATCAAAAACTACCAGCTCGTTGTGCCAACAACCTGGAATGCCTCGCCCAGAGACCCCAAAGGGCAGATGTCTGCTTATGAAGCTGCCTTGAAAGACACGCCCGTGGCCGATCCTGAACAACCTGTTGAAATCCTCAGGACGGTGCATTCCTTTGACCCCTGCCTGGCTTGTGCTGTGCACATTTACGACGAAGAAGGCAAGCACATCAACAGGGCCAAGGTTGTTTGAGGGCTGATGTAGTTTTTGAAGTTCAGTAATTATACCCAAAACGAAGTGGTTTGGGCGGCGGAGCCGCCCAAACTCCCCATCCACACTGGACAGGAGTGATGAATTATTCCCAAACCACTTCGGATCGGGTATAAAACACTTTCAAACAATGGCATCATCAATTGCATCTCCAAAAAAACTGCGAAGAGTATTCGTCTGGGAATTGCCCGTGCGTATTTACCACTGGCTAAATGCACTTGCCATTGTGGCCCTAATCGCAACGGGCTATCTGATAGGCAATCCCCCGGCTCTTTTATCAGCATCAGAAGCCTCAGAAAGGTTTTTCTTCGGCTGGATAAAATTTATTCACTTTGCTGCTGCGTATATCTTTTTCTTCAATTTCATCTTCAGAATTTACTGGAGCTTTGCAGGCAACAAGTATGCTCACTGGAGAAATTTCCTCCCCATCAGCAAGCAGTTTTTCAAAGATATGTGGGCAGTGATAAGAATTGATATTTTATTGAAAAAAGACACAGAGCATGTAGCAGTAGGGCACAACGCCCTGGCAGGTTTTTTTTACTTCCTCACTTTTCTGGCGTTCATACTTCAAAGCATTACCGGTTTCGCACTTTATGCCAACATGAGTGATTGGTGGTTTGCCGATTTGTTCAGCCGGGCAGGATGGCTGTTCTGGAATGAAGAGTTTGCGATGAGAAACTGGCACCACGCCACCATGTGGTTTTTCATCATCTTCGCAATGGTGCATATTTACCTTGTCTTTTACCACGACTATGTAGAAGGCAGGGGCGAAATATCTTCAATGGGAGGTGGCTGGAAATTTATGGAAGAAGAGTTCTTTGAGAAAAAAGAAGAGAAAGAGACCAAAGCTAAATGAAACCTAACCACGACCTGGGAAAAATCCTCATTCTTGGCATCGGAAATTACCTGATGGGAGATGAAGGTGTGGGAGTTCATTTCGCAAAAATATTTTCGAAAGAAACCTGGCCTGAAGGCGTAACAGTTATTGACGGAGGCACAGGAGGCTTTCACCTTACCGACATATTGGAATCCTTTTCACACGTTATTTTGATCGATGCCACCCTCGATGGCCGCCCGCCCGGCACCATCCGGGTCATAGAACCCAGATTCTCCAGCGATTACCCCAAAGCAATGAGCACCCACGATATCGGGATGAAAGACCTGATTGACGCCATGACCCTCATGGGAACTGTTCCGAAAATCCACTTGATAACTGTTTCCATTGAATCTCTTCAGCAACAGGCAATCAACCTCTCACCTGAAATTGAGGCCGTTTTGCCAAAACTTGAAAGTATCGCCCGGGAAATAATCAATTCTATACGTGATCAGGAGCTGTAATAAATTTCCATCGTCAATCCGGACACCTTTCTCTAATGCTAAAATTGCCTTGTTTGGGGACCCTATTTATCAGGCACCCGGATTCATTCCCTACCTTTGCCTCCGATACACCAATCACAAAATACAACCATGAAATCCATTTTCTCTTTCCTGATCTTTGCTGCATTGATCTATGCCTGCAGCTCCTCCAATGCTGAAACCAGGGCCACCTCTTCCATTTCGGACAAAGCCGAGGATGGTGAAAAAATCTATAAAACCTACTGTGTCACCTGCCACGGTGTCAACGGTGACATGGGCGGAAGCGGAGCTTTCGATCTGACCAAATCACAGCTCACTTTGGAAGAGCGCATCAAAATCATTTCCGAAGGGAGAAACATGATGACACCTTTCAAGGAATTGCTGAGTAAAGAAAAGATCAAAGCCGTTGCAGAGTACATCGAAACCCTACGCACTGACCAATGACCACTTACCGCCTGCTCGGACTCATGTCGGGCAGTTCACTGGATGGACTTGACCTTGCACTCTGCCGCTTTACTTTGAACGAAGGCAGGGTGTTGAGTTGGGAAATTGAGCGGGCAGATACGCTGGCCTATCCGGATAATTGGCTAAAAAAGCTCAAGACTGCGGTTTCGTTGTCCGGAGCTGAACTCGTGGATTTGGACTACCGGTACGGCACTGTTCTGGGCAAGCTCTGCAAGCAGTTTCTGAAGAATATTCAGGTGGGCACCGCCGGTATCGCTGCGGTGGCCTCTCACGGCCACACCCTGTTTCACGAACCGGAGAAGGGCTTCACCTTTCAACTGGGTCACGGTGCTGCCATTGCTGCAACTACCGGGCTGCCGTGCATCTGTGATTTCCGCTCCTCCGATGTGGCCCTGGGCGGACAGGGAGCGCCACTGGCACCGCTGGTGGATCAACTTTTCCACCCCGAATTTCAACTGTTCCTCAACCTTGGCGGTATCGCCAACATCAGCGCCATTCTGCCCGGCAAGGTCATCGCCTTTGACGTGACCGGCGCCAACCAGGTGCTCGATGCGCTGGCCGCACAGGCTGGAAAAGCTTTTGACGAAGAAGGAAAAATGGCGGCAACAAGCCGGGATTTCGATGCTGCCCTTTCGCTTTCCTTCGGAAAACTTCCCTATTTCACCCAGGCATTTCCGAAGTCACTGAGCAACCAATGGGTGCAGAAAAACATGGTGGCACCTGCTTTGGCCTCTCCGGTTCCGGTTCCGGCGAAATTGAAGACGGTTTGCCACCACATCGGACAGGAAGTCGCCAACGCCATTGCCCGGATCAAAGAAGCAAACGGAGAGGACTTTAGCGGCCGGCGGATTTTCGTCACCGGTGGGGGTGCCCACAACAAATACCTCGTGGAAACCATCGGAAAATACACCCGGCAAGCCCACCAGGTGGAGACCTTCGTTCCGAAGAAAATGATCGTTGATTTCAAAGAGGCCCTGCTCATGGCCCTGATGGGAGTTTACAGGTTGGAGGGCATCCCCAACTGCCTCGCAACCGTAACGGGTGCGTCGAAAAACGCTGTTGGAGGAAAAGTATTCCTTCCCTGAATCAACGGTATTCCAACCTGAAACCGAGGCTTTCAATGTCCTTCCAGAAATCCGGATAGGATTTACTCACCACAGCAGGATTTTCAATTTCAATGGGCCCCAACAAGGCCAGGGGTGCAAAGGCCATGGCCATCCGGTGGTCTTCATAGGTTCTGAAGCAGGGCACCCCGTTCAGTTGGGCCCTTCCTTCAATGGAAAAGAACTCCCTCGGTGCCTTTTTCGAAAACCGCGAGGGAATGTTGACCAGCATTGCCCCAACTTTGACAAGTTCGTTTTTCAGGGCTGTGATGCGGTCGGTTTCTTTTATCCGCAAGGTTTCAAGCCCCGTGAAAAGACCGTGAACGCCCAAACCTGCACAAGCCACGGCAAGCGTCTGTGCAAGGTCGGGGCAGGGCAAAAAATCCTGCTCAAAAAATGGCCGGGGAGGATCATTGCTTTTTGTAAGTTTTATTTCACCTTCGGCAAATGCTGTCTCAACCCCCAGGCGCATCATCATTTCGGCCACAGCCGAATCACCCTGCAGGCTTTCCGGGAACAGTCCTTTCAGGGTAAGCTGTCCGCCCTCCGCAAGCGCCATCATGGAATAGTAATACGACGCAGCCGACCAATCGGCCTCCACCGTAAAGTCCTTTGCCCTGTATGATTTTTCAGGAACTGAAATGGTATTGTTCTCAAACCTGACCTCCACCCCAAAATGGTGCATGATGTTCAGGGTCATTTCAATGTAGGGCCTCGAGACCACCGCACCGGTGAGCTCCAACTCGAGGCCACCGGCGACAAGCGGCCCCACCAACAACAGTGCACTGATAAACTGGCTGCTCATTCCGGCATCGATCCGGAGGGCAGATACCGGTTGACCGGACGACCGGGGCTCAATTTTGAGCGGTGGGTAGGCTTCCTTTTCCAGGTATGAAATGTTGCACCCCAGCATTCGCAAAGCATCCACAAGCGGTCCGATGGGGCGCTGAAGCATTCTTTCCGACCCTGTAAGTATCCGTGGCCGGGTGGTGGTCATTGCCAGGAAAGCCGTCAAAAACCGGAAGGTGGTTCCGGCAGCACCGGCATCGAGGGTTTCTTCTCCACTGCTGAGCAACCGCACCAGGGTTTTCGTATCGTCAGAATTGGAGAGGTGGTGAATGGCAAAATCATCCTGACACAAGGCCCGTATGATGAGCACCCGGTTGCTGATGCTTTTGCTGCCGTCCAGACGGATCTCACCGTTGATCTCTTTTCCATCCTTCCTGATGTGTACAATCATGGTTGCTCAGTTTTCCTGTGGAAGTCCGATTTATTTTCAACACATTTGCCCGTCACCAACACTGAACGAACATGAAGAAACTGGCCGCAATTTTATCCATTTTAAGCATAGCAGCCTGCACCCGCCCGGACACGGCTACACAAAACACTTTGGAAACAGCCCTTCAAAAAACCATTGTGGAACCGGGAAGGTACAATGTGGCTTTCCTGGTCATGGATGGCACCTACAACACCGAGCTCACCGCACCTTTTGACATTTTCCAGCACACCATTTTCCGGGAGGGTATCAAACCCATGAATGTTTTTCTGGTGGCCAACACCCACCGGCCCGTCACCACTTTTGAGGGCATCCGCCTGCTGCCGGACTTCAATTACCTGACCGACAGCCTTCCGAAATTTGACATCCTGGTGGTGCCCAGCGCAGAACACCACCTCGACACAGACCTTGAAGATGAAAAAATGATTGCCTTCGTGAAAAAAGCGGCGGCTGAGGCACAATTCGTCACCTCCCATTGCGACGGGGCATTCGTACTTGCCAAAGCCGGCTTGCTGAACGGCGTGAAATGCACCACTTTCCCGGGCGACATCCAAAAATTCAGGGAAATGTTCCCCCGGCTGGACGTTTACGAAGATGTCCTGTTCGTCCACGATGGAAAGTACATCTCCTCAGCCGGCGGGGCAAAATCATTTGAAGCGGCGCTGTATCTGTGTGAATACCTGTATGGAGCTGAGGTGGCCCGAAGGCTGGCCAAAGGGCTGGTCATCAATTGGGACCTGCAACAGGTGCCCTGCATTGTGCCACCTAAAAAAAGTGCAGGCTAAGTCCTGTTTTGGATTGCCTGCACCGAATTTGAAACCGACTAATAAGTTATCTTAAGGTGTTCAATTCAAGGTGTAAACGCATGTAGTTGATGCTAAACTGAATTAGAGCTTCAGAAAAGTTCTGAAGGTGATGTGTATGTTCTGAGTGGTCTTGTGGCTCCTAAACCGGTTGTGTGTAGTAAAAGCCCAGGTATGGACAAACAGGACTGGCAAGCTTGTTCGTCGTGGGTGTTAATCTCAAAAGTGTGGGAAGTCTTCGGGAAGTGCATGAACTCCTGCCTGCCGGATTATAGCACCAAAGGTGACGGCAAAGTTAAAAGCTCTTTTCAAAGAACGAATGAAATCTTATAATTTTTTTCATCTATTCATTACCACTTGTGTGGTAGTGCGTTTCACCCACCGATAAAGATTGTCTTTGATTGCCTGATGGACTGCATCAGGAAGTGCGGCCGGAGGTTGATCCCGGGCCAGGGCCGGGACCAACGATCGGGGGGGCTTTTTACCCCGATATCCCGAAAGCCTTCGGGATCGGGGCACTCAATACTTAAGCTTGAAACCCACGCCGTGGATATTCTCAATCCTGATGTTTTCGTCGCTTCGCAAATACTTTCGAAGGCGAGAAACGAACACATCCAGGCTGCGCCCCAAAAAGTAATCATCTTCTCCCCAGAGTTTTTCCAGAATGTGGGAGCGCTTCAATACCTGGTTGGGATGGTCCAGAAACATCTTCAGCAAATCCGCTTCTCTTTGTGTCAGTGTCAGTTCTGAATCTTTGCTTTTCAGCAGGAGGTTGCCGTGGTCAAATTCAAAGCTGCCAAATGCGTACAAAGAGCCGTTTGAGGGTCCGGATACGATTCTTCTGCGAAGAAAAATGTCCACCTTGAGGATTAACTCTTCGATGCTGAACGGTTTGATGATGTAATCATCCCCACCCAGTTTCAGTCCGGTGATCTTGTCTTCCTTCAGGGATTTTGCCGTGAGGAAAATAATGGGTGTCTGCCGGTCTCTTTTCCTCAGCTCGGCTGCGATGGTGAACCCGTCCACTTCGGGTAACATGACATCGAGAATGCAGAGGTCGAAATGTTGTTTTTGAATAGCTTCCAGGGCAGATTTACCATCTGCGCAATGGGTCACCTGATAGCCTTCCAGTTCCAGGTTGTCACGGGTTACAAAAGCAAGGCTCTGGTCATCCTCAACATATAACAAGTGTGCTTTCATGTGGCAAATATGTGTCAATTACTGGTTTTCGGGCACAACCGGGAACTGAACTTCCACTGTGGTTCCTCTTCCCGGCTCACTGTCAATGTAAATTTTCCATCCGTGGGCCCGGCATACATTCTTGACGTAAAACAAACCCAGCCCGAATCCTTTTACATTGTGAACGTTACCCGTGGGCACCCGGTAAAATTTTTCGAAGATCTTTTTCATGTGCTGCGGTTCTATTCCTATGCCCTTGTCTGCGATGACAAGTTTTGCATTTTTATTGATTTCCGTAATTAGTTGGACGCTGATCTGGGGGCTGTCTTTACAGTACTTCATGGCATTGTCCAACAAACTGTGGAGAATGTTGGTCAGGTGAAGCCTGTCGGCCTGGATGCAAACCGGAGTCCGGGGGATAGAGCTGGAAAGAGAACCGCCATTTTTTTCAATCTGGATGCTGCTACCCTCCAGGATGGTTCGCAAAACCTCTCCAAGGTCAATTTTTTCGAGCTGCAGCTGAAAACTGTTCTTTTCAATTTTTGCCAGTTGAAGCACCTTCTCCACCTGCTTGTTCAGGCGGTCATTTTGATCCCGGATGATCTGGGCATACTGGCTGAGGCGCTTGTTGCCCGCCACCTCAGGAGCATTCATAAAGACTTCCGAACTGACCTTGATGGTCGAAATCGGTGTTTTGAACTCGTGGGTCATGTTGTTGATAAAATCCTTCTGCATTTCCGAAAGGCGTTTTTGACGAAGAATAATAAACATGGAGTACAGAAAGAACAGGATGGTAAACAGCAATATGACCGAAAAAACAATGGACAAACGCATGCCACTCAGCACCTGCGTCGTCCGGTTGGGAAAACGCACCCCGAAATAGTACAGGAATTTATCGTAAACCGGGAGTTGGTCTTTGGGGTGAAGAGCTTCGCCTTTTTCCGACTCGTTGTAGCTGATGTACTTGCCGTAGGCCATTTTGCGGGTGTCGCAATTGTAAATGCCATATTCGAAATCACTCCGGATGCCCACCCGCTCAAATTCTCTTCGCAAAAAGTACTCGAGGTTGTTGGCGTCAATGACATTGTTGATGTCCACCACAAAGTAATTGGAAGATACCTGCTTCACAAGGTCATAGGCGGGCAACGTGCCTCCGAGCTTTTCAAACTCTTTGGCAACATTCATCAGGGCGATGGTGACGTTCTCATTGAACTCTTTTTCGGCGGCGTCCCAGGTGTTTTTGAGCAGATACACCTGAATGGCAATGATGCCCATGATGGCTATTGCGCCAAGAATCACAACCCTGATGATGATGCTGTTCTTCATGCTTTTAACTCCTGTTATACCCGACTCGAAGTGATTTTGGAATAATCCATCATTCTCGCCAAGTGAGGATGGGGAGTTTGGGTCCCGAATCCCGTCCCGAATCCCGAATCCCGAAAGCTTTCGGGATCGGGACGGGATCGGGACCGGGATCGCCGCCCAAACCACTTCGTTTTGAGTATAGATGCAATGATAAGATGCTGAATGCTTGCAATGACTAACATTGGCCTCTTATGCCGGTTCAATTATACGCAAGTATGAACGCAGGTTGCTGCATTGGGCGCTCCGTTTGAATTCCGTTTGGATTTTGAAATACCGGGATCGGGAGGTTGAGAGGGTTGAGAGGGGTTCCACATCAGGTTGCAACTTCCAGTTGCGACCTGAATTATTCCTCTCCCGATCCCAAAGCCGATGCCGATAGTTGTCGGCATCGGCTTTCGGGAGTCTCGGGATTTTCCACTCACAGAGTCCACAGAGAACACAGAGAAAAAACCTCCGTGGGCACCGTGGCCTCCGTGTGAGGCCTTATCAGGTTGCAACTTCCAGTTGCGACCTGAATTATCTCCTCTCACAGCGCCACAGTGGACACAGAGAAAAACCTCCGTGGGCTCGGTGGTCTCCGTGTGAGGTATTCCGAGTTGAGAGAGGTTGAATTCTCAGATTATTGTCTTTGTGCAGGGGGCACATCAATTTGACACCGGAAGGATTACCTTTGTGCTTCGGGTTACATTCAAACTGGTTGGATTCTTTGAACAAGCTCCTTTTTCACATAGCTTTTTTCGTCGCAATGCTCGCACCTGCCGGCGCAAGTGCCCAGGGCGGGGCCAGTCCTTTTGACCTGATCCCCCGTCTGGGTCAGGAAGCAGATTCTGTCAGTATTGCCGTTTCATCCAACCCTTTTGACATCGTTCCGCCCATTGCCTCCAGCAAAGTCACGCACACCTCACCCGGTTTTTCCGTTACCAAAAAAAATACGGAACAAAGCGCCCGTGACCGCCTGAACATTTTGCGCAGGTTTCAATTTGTGGCAGTGCTTGTCATGCTGGTTTGGCTCACCCTGCTTTTTATCATTTTCAGGGTGTTCATCGTAAAGGTGTGGGATGCTTTTCTGAATGAAAACATCCTGAACCAACTGATGCGTGAGCGATCCCCCGGGAGCAGTTTAGCCATGTTGTTGTTTTACCTCTACTTCATTTACAACACCGGTTTGTTTTTATTCCTCAGTTTATCGGAATTCGGTGTTCACCTGCATGCTATCAACCTGGTGGGGCTGTTGATGATAGTTTTGGGGCTTGCTGCCTTGCTGTTACTCAAGCACTTTGAATGGTCGGCGCTGAGCACCCTGCTACCGGCCAGGAAGGAATTGTCCACATTCGCTTTCACTTACATGGTCTTCAACATCGTTATCGGTTTGCTGTTGGTGCCGGTCATTTTGTTTGTTGCCTACGCTCCCGATTCAATAAAAATATATGTGATTTATACCGGGGCGTTTGTGTTTGGCCTGGTGTACCTGTTCCTTGCACTTAGGGGTTTGTTGCTATCGGGGCGCTTTCTTGCCCAAAACAAGATTCACTTTTTGTTGTATCTTTGCGCCGCTGAAATCGCACCTGTTCTGTTGATTCTAAAGCTGCTTCAGAACTACGTTGATGCAGTTTGAAATCAATCAGGAAAAACCAAATCTTCCCTAAACGAATGGATGTTTTGAACGACAAGCAGTACGTTGAGACTTATAAAAAGGTCAAAACCATTCTTATCTCACAACCCAAACCAGAACGCTCCCCATACTACAATTTGGAAGAAAAGTATGGATTGACAATTGACTGGCGGCCCTTCATTCACGTGGAGCCTGTGCATGCAAAGGAGTACCGCAAGAACAGGATTTACCCCAATGAATTCTCTGCCATTATCTTCACCAGCAAAACGGCCGTTGACCATTTCTTCCGGCTTTGTGAAGAGTTGCGCATCAAAATGTCGCAAGACACCAAATACTTCTGCCTGACAGAAGCCGTTGCCAACTATCTGCAAAAATTCATCGTTTACCGCAAGCGCAAGGTTTTTTCCGGTACCAAAACCATCCAGGACCTCCAGCCCTACCTTTTGAAACACAAAAAGGAAAAGTTCCTTTTGCCCTGCTCCAATCTCGGATCCCAAAACCTGGGCAAGTTCCTCGGTGAGAACGGTTTCGACTGGGCTGAGGTCATGATGTACAGAACGGTAAGCAGTGACCTGAGCGATCTGAAAGACATCTATTACGATGTGATCGTTTTCTTCAGCCCCTTTGACATTCAGGCCCTGTACGACAATTTCCCGGATTTTGAACAGAAAGAAACAAGGCTGGCTGTTTTTGGGAAGAAAACCCTGGAAGCATTGAAATCAAAAGGCTTGTATTGCAACATTCACGCTCCCGCTCCCGAAACCCCTTCCATGACCATGGCCCTTGAGAATTACCTCATGATCTCGAACAAAGACGACCTCGGATAAATTAAAAGCGCTTGAAGTTTGTATAGTCCCTTACATCAATCTTCAAGTTGTTTTCTCATAGTATGTTTGTAACAAGCCCCGGCCGCCATCGGCAGCCGGGGACTTTTTTTCCTTGATGAATTCCTGAAAACCACCCGGGCCGGATGGCCACATCAGGGCATTTCGAAAAAAGCAGCACTGCTACCCACCCAGGTTCTGTCCTTGTTGTATCGCACCCCTATCATTTCCCCTTTGCTCAGGCGAATGAGGCTGATCAACAACTCAGGCCGCTGAGCATCCTGCTCCCAAATGTGCATCATCCTTATTTCCACCCTGGCAGGTTCATCCGGCGTTTTAATGACCGGAGCGTATTTAACTTTTTTCTGAAGGATGTAATTGGACCGCTCTCCTTCCGGGATATTTTCAATATCGGACCGGGCAGGACTGAGGATAACCCCCTGTCCGGAAAACGAATACAAAGGCTTCAACACATAGTCCTCAAGCTGATCAAAACCTCCTTCCCACTCATTCAGGAACCAGCTTTCAGGAACGTACGGACCTTTGAGGTATGGCAAGGTGTGTTTGCTGATCCTGAAAAACCAGTGGGGATGGCCCACCCATCTGAAATCGTATTCTTTTTGAAAGTAAAACTCTCTGTTGAGGTCCCGGTATTTGTAGAGTTCGTCAAAAATGGTGCGGTTGTACAACCGCTCAACCACTACTCTTCGTCCCCTTTCGTCAATGTAATAGGCGGTTCTGCCTTCCACTTTCAGGTCAGTGATATTGACCACTTTGATACCCAGCAGTTTTTCGTTCAGCCAAAAATCCACCCTTGTATTTTGCTTTTCCGGAAAGATTTCGAGCAAAACAACATTTTCCGGATTCGAATCACCAACAATCGTATTCCGAAGTTTCCGGATGTATTCCTCCTCTTCGGAAACACCAAACAGGTGAGGCATCTCATCCGGAATATCAAAGACCTCCCTGTAACTGCGAGCCAGCAAATCCTGGTACAAAAACAAAGAAGGAAAGCCCTGTACCTCGATCAATTGGGGAGAAATCTCACCATCCTCACCCAGGCACAGGCCAAAATCCATCATCAGAAAAGCCGTGTGTTCGGTCTCTCCGGGAACAAAATTCTCCGGCAGCAGGGCCCCTTCCGACAGCTCTTTGAAATCAGGCCGGCAGATGAAACCGGCAAGGCTTTCACAGGCCTCCAGCAATTGGCGGGATAACTTTTCCGGCACGAAGATGGGCGTTTCACATACTCGAAAACCGGGGCGCTCCCCGGCCATTTGCCCGATTTGTGCAATCAGCTTATCATACTTTTCTTCGGAAAAGTTGGCGTTGAAATCCTCTCTCAAATGCGGGATCATGACTCACAAAGATGATGAGTGTGTGTTTAGGTTTTGTGTACCACAGCTCTTTGTCGCAGTTCCTTCATTGATCTGTACAGGAACAAAGGCAACACGAGCTTGTAGGTTCTGGCCAACTTGTCAGGGTCTTTTAGTCTTTCCACCATTTTGAAATAGGCATCCGCACCGTATTCCTCAATGACGGCTTTTATTCGCTCTTCTTCAAAAAAGTAAACCCGCATACCTGCCGGATCGGCTTCGGGGTGAAACTGGGTGCCGACCATTTCTTCAGAAAACCGCACTGCCATCATGGCTCTCGGCAGTTCCGGGTGCTTTCGCTCTTTCTCTATACAAAGCAGCTTGACCCCCAAATCTTCCATTCGGTCGTAATTGGGGTCCACCACCTGAAACTCCCTGAAGTCACCCACCCAAAACGGGTCGGACAATTCAGACAACAGCCACTCCTTTTTTCCTTCCTCCGTTTTGTAAACCGGAAAAATGCCAAAAGACTTTTCCCGACGCCGGGTGATGCTCCCGATTCCAAAATGGTGACAGGCCATCTGGAAAGAGTGGCAGATAAAAAAGGCAAATTTCCTCGTGCTGTCCGGATTCTTGTTGTGGTTCCACAACTGGTCTATCAAATTGTGAAAAGGTGTCAGCCAGGCCTCATCGCCCACCAGCGGATTACCGGGGCCACCGGAAAAAATGTAAATGTCGTGGCTCAGATCGGGTACCTGGATCTTTGACCTGACATCAAAAACTTCAAGTTCGAGCTCAGCCTGAAACTCGTGGATGAGCTTTTTCAGGTTCTTCATGCCGAGGTTGGGCGTTCCCTCATACATATCAACGAGGGCCACTTTCACCTTGGGCAGATGTGCCAATTCCCCGGGGTTGCTGATACCTTTCACAGGACTATTTCTTTTTCGCCGTTCTGGTGCGCTTTTTTGTGGTAGCACCAACGGCATCTCTTACAAATGTGCCCCAGGTAAGGTTCATTTTGCCTTCCTGGTATTGTTGGGCCCTTTCTATGGCGTAGTTGGCTGCGGTCTCCACCACCCATTCAAAGTTTTCTTTTCCGACCGAATCTACATCGGCGTCCGGAGCCGGATTGCAGAAGTCAATGGCAAGGGGAACCCCGTCCCTAACAGCAAATTCCACCGTATTGAAATCATAGCCAAGCGCTTCACACAGCCTGATGACGTAATCTTCCATGGTGGCCATCAGTTCGTCCGGCACATCAAAGTCTGCCACGTATCTGAGGTGATGCGGATTGCGGGGTTCGTAGGGCATGATCCGCACGTGCTTTCTGCCTATGCAATAACAACGGAAGTACGCTTCAAAGTCAACGGCTTCCTGAAACATCATGACCAACTGACCGGTTTCATTGTAGGCATTGAACACCTCGGCCCAACTGTCCACTTTGTAAACATTCTTCCACCCGCCACCGGCGTGGGGCTTCATGAACGCCGGGAAGCCTCCCAGGTATTCGAGCATCTCTTCCCATTCCAGGGGGAATTTCAGGTTGGAGAAGCTCTCAGAAGAAGTATCGTCGGGATGCTCCTTGCTGGGCAGCAATACCGTTTTGGGAACCGGCACTCCAATCTGCTCTGCCAGCACATTGTTGAAGAACTTCTCATCAGCACTCCACCAGAAAGGGTTGTTGATCACAGCCGTGCCCGTAGCAGCAGCGTTTTTCAGATAAGCCCTGTAAAACGGGACATCCTGTGAGATGCGATCCACAATGACGGCATAACCGGTTGGCTTGTTCATGAATACTTCATCAACGGTTACCGGCTCTGCCGCAATACCCTTTATGTGTTTTGAATTGATGCGCTCAACAAAGGCCTTTGGAAAGGTGCGCTCTTTACCGAAAAGTATCCCTATTTTTTTCATGTGGAGGAGAATTTCACAGTATGTCTGAATGATGCTCATTTTGAGAAAACAGCTCAACTCAAAACGAAGCGCAAAACTAAATGAACCGCATCGTATAGCTGACACAATGACACCAACAATAGTGTTTCAACGCAAAGTACAATTGCTTTTACCCGACAAGGAGTCATTTGCAAAAAATCCGCCACCATCTTCCAGTTCGGACGGGGAGTTTTGGGGGCCGGACCTGTGCCGGCCCGTGCTGCTCAAACCACTTCGTTTTGAGTATGACAGGTTACGTGGCTTCTCTTAAATTTGCCGTCCTTTCGGAACCCGGAGAAGTCCAAACACAGTTTGAACAGCCGGAAAATGTCAGTTCACCTCGTCATTAATGAACGCAATCATTACAGGAGCCTCAAGAGGAATAGGTAAAGCCATCGCCTTCAAATTCGCCGCTGAAGGGTTCAACCTTGCCCTGTGCTCACGCACACAATCACATTTGGATGAACTGGCCAAAGAATTAATGGCCCTGTATCCCGGGATCGAGGTCATTTGCAAAGCCACCGACGTGAGTAAAAAGGAAGAGGTTCAGGCATTTGCAGCATTGATACAATCCAAATGGAGTGTGGTGGATGTTTTGGTCAACAACGCCGGCATTTTCATTCCCGGTGAAATTCACACCGAAGCCGAGGGCGCCCTGGAGCAGGCTATGGCCACCAATTTGTACAGCGCATATTACCTGACCCGCGCTGTGCTCCCGCAACTGTTTTCTTCGCAAAAGCCGCATGTATTCAACATGTGTTCCGTTGCCAGCCTGTTTGCCTATCCGAATGGGGGTTCTTACAGTATTTCAAAATTCGCCATGCTCGGATTTTCAAAGGTTTTGAGAGAAGAGCTAAAACAAAAACGGGTGAGAGTAACATCCATTATTCCGGGTGCCACCTGGACAGATTCCTGGGCAGGCTCAGGCCTGTCGCCTGAAAGAATGATGAAAGCTGAAGACATTGCAATGGCAGTCTGGAATGCCTTCCAGATGAGCGATCAGACCGTAGTGGAAGAGATTTTGCTCAGACCTCAGTTGGGTGACATTTGAGCGGCACGGCATCCGAATCATACGGATTGACCGGCCACAAGATTTGCCGAAAGGCCAAAAGTGTTATCGCATGAGGGTAAGCAATTGTATTTTTGAATCTTAAAATTGAACTTCGCACGGCCTCAAGTGCCACGACGAAACAGAGCCGGAAGGGACAATCAGTGTACACAACCCAAATCCGGCACAGACGACATCACTGCTGAAATCATGGACATGAAGAAAATTGAACTGGATATTGTTGCGCTTTCCCATTCAGTATCGCAATCTCATAACTATGCGGTTGTTTTGGGTGAGCAAAACGGTTCCAGAAGGTTGCCCATCGTCATTGGAGGATTTGAAGCGCAAGCCATCGCCGTGGCCATGGAGCACATGACTCCCAACAGACCACTAACACACGATCTGTTCAAGAATGCACTGGAAACCTTCAAAATTGAACTGAAAGAAGTCATCATCAACAACCTGCTGGATGGCATCTTTTACGCAGTGCTGGTTTGTGAAAAAGACGGTGAGATCTACGAAATTGACTCCCGCACTTCCGACGCACTGGCCATGGCAGTTCGCTTCAACTGCCCCATTTACACCTACGAGTTCATTCTGGATGCCGCCGGCGTGGTGTTGGAAGAACCAGAGCAGGCAACAGCCAAAAAATCAAGACCCAAACGATCGAGAGCTGCCAAACGGGAAAAGCCCGCCTCACTCACCTCATACTCCCTCGAGGAACTGAACCAATTATTGGAAGAAGTGATCGCCAATGAAGATTACGAACAAGCGGCCAAAATCCGCGATGAAATGAAGCGAAGGAAAGAACAGGGATGATCGCTGTTTTTCTTTCGTCAAAAAAAAAGCCACCGGCAAAATCTGTCAGTGGCTTTTTCAGTATCCGCTGATGTCTTCAGAAACATCTTCGTTGATGAGCTCGATGATTTGCAGGTCCCGTTCTGCCAGCGTCAGGTTGAACCTGGGTTCTTTTCCGGATCTCAGTGCCTTCAGAAAATCATCAAACATGGCCCGGTAGCCGGAGATGTCCCTGATTCCCGGAAAGATCAGCTTCCACCGTTTGCCCCTGACGAAGATGAACAAGCCGTTGGATTCAAACGTGATGGAGCCCTTTGTTCCATAAGCTTTTGAGAGCCGGAGGCCTTTGAACAGTGAATCCACCTCCCAGGAATACAACAGCGTTCCAACTGCGCCTTCCACAAATTTGGCCACCACCTGCACACTGCGTTCCATGCCGGTTTGTTCGCCGGGTATAAAGCCCTGCACGGTTTGAATGTGATACCCAAGGTTGGAAAGGTAATTCACCCAGTGAATCCCGCCTTCAAAAAGGGCGCCTCCTCCGGCTTGTGAAATATCGTCTCGCCAGTTGCCGGTTTTTTGCATTTTGAGGGCATTGATCAGCACGAACTTCACATCGCCGATGATTCCGCTTCCCAGCAGCTCCTGCAAATGTTTGAGCGAAGGCTTGTAAAAGTAGTTCTCGGCCACCATGACCTGAACCTTGTGTTCGTCTTGTGCTTCCCTGATCAGGGCAAAGTCGCTTGAACTCAGGAAGGGTGGTTTCTCCACAATGACGTGCTTGCCGGCTTTGATGGCATCCAGGGTCAGCTTCAGGTGTTGCACCGGTGGTGTCAGCACCATCACCACGTCAATGTCCGGTGATTGGATGGCAGCTTCATACCCCTCAAAGACACCGGCTCCGTGGTATTTGTCGTTGTACTTTTTGGCTTTGTCCGGTGAGCGGCTGGCGTACCATATCTTCACATCCTTGTGGCGTGACAAAGTTTTGCTGTGCAAGCGGGCGGCATGCCCACATCCCAGCATGGCTATCCGGATGGGCTTGCCAACAGGTATGGGTTTGAAAGGCATAGTCTCTTCTGGTTTCGTCACAAATCTACCGAATTCCACCAGCCCATTCCGCGCTTCTTTGATGAGCTTCTTCAATGGCTCCGGGTTTGCCCACATCCAGCCAGAAATCATCATCGTGCCGGTAGCCTTTGATGAGCGCCTCCGAACCGGCTTCCAGGTAAGTTGTAATGATGGAATATGGCTTTTGTGCCGAAGGCATGAAGGAAAAGATTTCAGGGCTGATGACGTGGATACCACTAAAGGCCAATGGGGTCAGTTCGGATATATCAACTTCGCTGCCGCAATACTTTACCTCGCCGGTTTTCACATGCTGCCATCCCCGCAGCCTCATGGCGTCGTCGAACAACAGGTAGCGGGAACTTGCCCTTTCTCTGACAGCCAGTGTGGCCAAAGCACCGGATTGAAGATGGGCTTCGTACAAAGCGTTCAGATCAATACCAGACAGCACATCCACATTGATGACGAGGAAGGGTTGCCCGCCCTCCAGGAAAGCCTGTGCCTTTTTCAGGCCGCCTCCCGTATCGAGCAGCAGGTCGGTTTCATCCGAGATGGCAATGTTCAGCCCAAAGTCTTTTTTGCTTCGCAAAAACTCCCGGATCATGCCGGCAAAATGGTGGACATTAAGCACCACCTGTTCAACACCTGCGGCTTTCAATTTGAGAACCGCCCATTCCAGAAGCGGCCTGCCACCAACCTCAACCAGGGCCTTCGGACGATCATCCGTCAGGGGCCGCAAACGGGTACCCAAACCGGCAGCGAAAAGCATGGCCCTCATAGCTGCCCGGTATTTCCTGGGGTCAGTGAATAGGATTCCACAAATTGCAGGAAGTTTCTGAAGGCCCGGGCTGTGGCCTGGGGGGCTTCAAACATCCCCATGTGGCCTACCGCGGGCAGTACTTGTATATCGGCAAGGGCAGGCAGGTAAACTTGTTTCATGCTGGTATCAAACGGCACTGCCTCGTCCAGTTTTCCGACGAAAAACTGAACGGGAATTTGCAAGCCGGCCAGCACCTCAGCCCGGTCCTTTCTGGTGCGCATGGCTTCCAGGGCAGCCAGAATCCCTGCCGCTTCATAAGCGGCTGCATGGTGTATCATGGCATTGACCTCCGACTGGTAACCTTTCGAAAAGTCGTAAGCAAAAAGACCGGGGATCATCTGCCGGACGTACAGAATGTGGCCGTTGTTCTTGATAAACCCCGCGGACTTGAGGCGGGCTTTCTTCTTTTCTTCGGAATCGGCAAATGGGTGCGAATGGAACAGACAAAGGGCCTTCAGGCGCTCTTCATTTCCTTCGGCAATGGCCAGACTGACGTAACCGCCCATGGAGTGGCCAACCAGCACGAAGCGATCGAGGTGCAGATGATCGGCCACAGCCACGACGGCTTCAGCCATGCCCTCGATTGAAATGGACGGATGAACCTCTGACTGGCCAAAACCGGGCAGGTCAATCAGAATATAGCTGCGGCTGCCGGGCAGGAGGGTCAGCCATTCGTCCCAGATACGACTGTCTTCACAAAACCCGTGAAGCAAAACGACCGGCACGGAATCCCCCTCTCCAACCACCCTGAAGAATACCTTTTTGCCGAGGTAAGAAATGTGGTCCATCTTACTGAATTGTGCTTTGGAGGGCAAAGTAAAGAAAGTTGGAATAGAACGAGGTTGACCCGCCCACAGCCCCCGGCTCAATGAATACGGATATTCCGGCCCGAAAAAGAATGCGATCCCGTAATTTCGCCGCTCATTTGAAAAAAGAACCGCACCATGAAGAGAACTGAGATCGTCGAAATACTGAAAAACCCCAGGCTGGATCAGGAGGTGTTGGTCAAAGGCTGGGTTCGCTCTTTCAGGGCAAACAGGTTCATCGTTTTGTACGATGGCTCCTGTTTCGGTACCCTGCAGATTGTGGTGGATTATGAGCAGTTTCCCGAAGCGCTCCTGAAAAAAATCACCTTCCACTCCTGCATTGCCGTGAAGGGCAAGCTGGTAGAATCACAGGGTGCAGGACAGGCCGTGGAAGTATTGGCCGAAGAAATAGAAATCCTCGGTGAAAACAACCCGGAAGAGTATGTGCTCCAACCCAAACGCATGACCATGGAATACCTCCGGGAAAAAGCACATTTCCGGATGCGCACACAGACTTTCAGTGCGGTGTTCCGGGTGCGCCACGGCATAGCGTTCGCCACCCACAAGTATTTCAACGACAACGGTTTTTACTACATACACACCCCCATCATCACCGGCAGCGATGCAGAAGGTGCCGGTGAAATGTTCAAAGTGACCACCCTGGACGTGGGCAACCCACCCCGGACCGAAGAAGGAGCCATCAACTGGAAAGAAGACTTCTTCGAAAAAAGCACCAACCTGACCGTATCAGGCCAGTTGCAGGGAGAAATTGCCGCACTGGCACTCGGAAAGATCTACACCTTCGGCCCCACCTTCCGGGCGGAAAAATCCTTTACGCCCCGCCACCTGGCTGAGTTCTGGATGATAGAACCGGAAATGGCCTTTTACGACATCCACGACAACATGGACCTGGCCGAGGACTATGTGAAATTCCTCATCAACTTCGCACTGGAGAACTACCCTGAGGAGCTGGACTTCCTGGACAACCGCATCAAACAGGCGGAAAAGAACATGAAGCAGGAACTGCGCCGCCCCATGGGGCTTATCGAGATGCTACGCTTTGTCGTAGAGAACGATTTTGAGCGCATCACCTACACCGATGCTGTCAACATCCTCCAGCGGTCCAAACCTTACAAAAAAGGCAAGTTTCAATTTCCCGTGGAATGGGGCCGCGACCTGCAGGCCGAGCACGAACGCTACCTGGTGGAGAAGCACTTCAAAAAACCGGTCATCGTGAGGGATTACCCGAAGGCAATCAAGGCCTTTTACATGCGCGAAAACGATGGCAGCGAACCAGGCAGGGAAACCGTTGCTGCTATGGACATCCTCTTCCCCTACATCGGTGAAGTGATCGGTGGTTCACAACGGGAAGAACGCTATGAAAGACTTTTGGAGCGTGTGAAAGAACAGGGTATTCCGGAAGAGGAACTCTGGTGGTACCTTGACCTGAGGAAGTTCGGAGGCTGCCCACACTCGGGCTTCGGCCTTGGATTTGAAAGAATGGTCCAGTTCATTACGGGCATGGGCAACATCCGGGATGTGATCCCATTCCCAAGAGCGGCCGGAAGCGCAGAATTCTGATTTTGCGAAGAAAGACACAAAAAACAGGAAGAGGGGTAAGCCGGCGCTTGCTCCTCTTTTTTTTCGTCAAAACACCTTTGATATGAAAACATTTCTGAAACTGGCAATTGCCATTGTGTTGTGGTCGGGCATTCCCTCCTGCTGCGATGTTCCCACCAGTTGGACCATGACAGGCTTCAGGATCAAGTTCCAGGATGACATCCACGGCACCTATGACCTGGGCGTAACCAACGCCGACAGCCTCATCCTGATCATCACGCCAGAGGTAGAAACTTTCGCCTCCGTCGGAAATTGGCTCGGGAATGAGGCCCTGGCTTTTCAATGCCCGGAACCTCTTTTACTGAATGCTACAATTGACTTTACAATTACGAGCAACAACGACTTCAATGAAATCAAAGCCGGTGAACCGCTGAACTCCAAACTCTATTACTGGCAACTGACAAGGAATGTAGAAGAATGGCCTCCATTCGTACACCCTTCCGGAACTGAACTTGGCTTAGGCGGCAGCCAGGAATATTTCGTCTTCAGAGAAAAACCGGCCATCACCAAACACATCTTCACCATCACCGTAACCGATGAATTGGGGAACGAAATCACAGGTTCGTCGAAGGAAATAACCTGGTATTGAACCCTGGTGGTTCTTTCACGTTCTCATCTTCTCATATTCATCCGTTACGTAAATGCTACAAGTTCATAAACTCACGAAAACCTACACCTCCGGCAGCAAATCACTGACCGTGCTGGAAGATGTCAGCTTCGAACTTCAACCCGGGGATTCCTTTGCCATTGTAGGCCCCTCGGGCAGTGGGAAAACCACCCTCCTCGGACTTTGCGCCGGCCTGGACCGGGCAACTGAAGGTTCCGTCATCTTGAATGGGGTCAAACTGGATGACCTGGACGAGGACGAACGCGCCCGGCTCAGGAGCGAGCAGGTAGGATTTGTCTTTCAGAATTTCCAGCTGATCCCGACACTGACCGCCCTGGAAAACGTAATGGTTCCCCTGGAACTCAGAGGCGAAAAAGGCGCTGCAAGGAAAGCCATGGAACTGCTGAACAGAGTAGGCCTGGCCGAACGCCACGATCACTACCCTGCACAGCTTTCAGGTGGGGAACAACAACGCGTAGCCCTTGCAAGGGCATTCAGCAACAGCCCGAAAATCCTCTTTGCCGACGAGCCCACCGGCAACCTGGATGCCGAAACCCATGACGTGGTGGAAAACCTGCTGTTTGAGCTGAACAGAGAAGCCGGTACCACCCTGGTGCTGGTTACACACGACCTGGAACTGGCAAAAAAGACCAACCGCATTCTGAAACTCCGGGGAGGCCGGGTGGTGGAATGATCTTTTGGGTTCGGTCTGAGCCGGTTAACTTTGTCATTGTGCTATTCTGAATATCCTTTACCAGGCCCTTATCATTTAATGGCCTGGCCATTGCAGGCAGTTTCAAAGTCGGCATTATCAATCAACCGGAATTATCAAAATTTCCTTTTTTTATGAAGTACTTGTTGTACCCCGTTTTAGCATTTATACTGTTGTCATTCACCACCACGCCCACTGACAAAGAGGTGGTGGTACTCAACTGCCAACTCAACGCTTGTGAGAAGGTTGACCAGCTCCACCTTTTTGAATTCAATGGCGTCAATTTTACCAGGATCGGGTCTGCGCCTACCACCGACTGGCAGAATTACAAATTTGAAGTGCCGGCTTCAAGGCCTCGCTTTTACTATGTAGGTATAGATGCCAACAACCTCAAACCCCTCCTTTTGGGAACCGAAAAAAGTATTTCGCTGAAAGGAAGTTGCAGCAAGTTCCAGAATGCACAGTTGCCCGATTCAGACCTGAACCGGAAATACGAGGAGGTAAAACAGCAAATCAACAAGCACAAGAATCAACTCAATACCTACCTCCGGCAGTTGCAAATTGCAAATCGTCAGAGCAATGTTGAGACAGCTAACAACATCATTGTGAAGATGAAAGCGCTGGACCAGGAAAGACTCGACTACATTGAGACGCTGAAAAAAGAAAGCCCCTTCCTGGCCAAAATAGCCGCCATCAACACCTACCTGAGCTACCACAACAACGGCTCTTCCGGTGAAACCGAACTGGACTATTTCGGAACCAAATATTTCCAGCTTGTCAACTGGAACGACCCCGACTACGAATACAACGCGTGGGTTTTTGAAGCCACCAAAGATTACGCACAGACCCTGGCCAACATCAAACTGCCTGTCAACCAGCAAAAGAACTTCATTGACCGGCAACTGAGCAAGATACCACAGAACAAGAGAACATATATGCTGGCCCTGGGCGGTATGATCTCCGGGCTGCAATCGGGCAAAAGCCCGCTCATGGCCACCTATGCCAGGAAATACATCGAGATGTATGGCGCAAAGTATCCCGACGCCGCTGCACAATTGAAGAAGGTCGTAAAAGCCAGTGCCAGCATGTTGCCAGGTGCCGAGGCCCCTGATTTTACCATGAACACCCCGGAAGACCAACCGCTTAGCCTGAAAGACCTGAGAGGCAAGGTACTGTTGATTGACTTCTGGGCCAGTTGGTGCGGCCCCTGCCGGCGGGAGAACCCCAATGTGGTCAAAGCCTACAACAAATACCACGAAAAGGGTTTTGATGTACTTGGTGTCAGCCTGGACAAGGACAAAAAACGCTGGCTGGATGCCATCGAAAAGGACGGGCTCATCTGGCACCACGTTTCTGACCTGAAAGGCTGGGCCAATGCCGCTGCCCAACTTTACGGAGTCAGGTCCATCCCCCACACCGTTCTACTGGACAAAGACGGAAAGATCATAGCCCGCAATTTGCGGGGAGCGGCACTGGAGCAAAAACTGGCCGAAATTTTCGGAGAGTGATCTCCTCCTTCGGGAAATGAAAAAGCGACAGCTGGATGGACCGGCTGTCGCTTTTTTCTTGTCAGTTCGCGGCAGTTCAATGCGTCGGATGTGGTGCGGTACTTTCAGAGTAGGAAAGGATGCACTGAAGTGTATCAGGTTTGGGACTGAACTTCGCCTTCGGCAAAGCCAGGTAGCCTTCCAAAAGTTCCTGGTATTGCTCATAAAGGCATGGATCTTCTTTGAGTGCCTCAGCTATAGCAATTGTTTCTGCCAACGAAGTTTCTCTGTAAATGAATAAGAGCAGATCAGACGGTGTAAATTTTTGCATCATGCGCAAAGGTTTTAGAAACAGGTTGATTGACACATGCTTAACTAAGAACCCAAAAACCTTATTGTAAGCCTGTGAAAAATAACTTTGAAAAGAACGTTTTGCAGAAAAAATCGGGCACCACTCGCCGGGGCCTGATGTAAAAAAACAAACCCCTCAAAAAAAAAATTCAAGCCAAATACAACACTTGAAAGTCTTGCAAATAAATAACCGGCTCCCTTCCAGCCAATTAACAAATGTGGAAAACTAAAGTGGAAACTTTGTTGAGAACTTAAGGCCCCAAACACTTGACATGGGTGGCAATGACCCCTATCTTCGCTATCCCGTTTTCGCAAGAGATGATTTGGGCATGATTCGCAAAGGCGAAACATGATTTTGAAAAAATCGCAAATTGACTTACATTTCAAAGGTTCTTGAAATCGAAAAACCAAGTGCCAGATTTCTGATTTGACAGTTGGTAATGAGATTTCAAACAACCGGAAATGTGCTATGTCATAAGCAATCCGACAACCGGAAAGCCCCGGACCAGGGGTTGTAGGAAAGGTAGGGTTAGCGCAAGCTATGATGGCAATGGCTCATCCGGAACATCTTCGGAAGTTCCTGACAGGTCAGAGTCATGATCCCCGACCGGAAATACGATCAGGTTCGGTGTGCCTTTTGAGAACCGGATTGCAAAATGCAATGCTGCCAGACAGCGCTGCCAATGTGTCCGCACAAAAGCAGCAAACAGCAGGCTCCGGCCGGTTGGTGATGTTTGAAGCATTGCAACGACCTCAGCGTTCGTAACAGCCGATCCTGCCGCTTCCGGCCCCGTGCCGGAAAATGGTATGTGCAAATGGCGATCGCTATCCTGTGCAGTCAGGAAAAACAAGCAACCTGTTCTCCAGCCCGGCATCTCCGGATTTCGGGAGCTGACTTCTCCATGAGAAGTTGCAGGAGAGCAAAGCGCTTAACAGCATCGCCAGGCGGTTAGCCAATCCCGTTCCGATCAACAACGCCGTCCCCGGTAGTTGGTCACGCGGCAGGCTGTCAGCATGAACCAGCCTTCGGGCCATGAATGTTGACCGGTTTTCGGCAGGGCAACGTCAGATGGCGCAGCGGCTCCGGCCAATGCAAAATCAAAGCGTTGATCCCTGGAGCTGAAACTCTTCTCCGGAAGAGCAAAACAGCAACGAAAGAACAAAGAGGTCAAACCTGTCTTCAGAAGTTTCCCGTAACCTCGTTATGGGAGGCTTCTCCAAGACAGGGGAATGAGGTGTTTACTGCCGGGGCCCGCCTCCGGCAGGGAGGGAAACCCTGAACAGGGAGTTGCCAATTCAGTGATGGAGATTAGATCAAGATTGCTGTGGCAGCACCAGTTAGAACACCGAGTTCCAACCCGTCCGAAACAGGTTTTACTTCCCGATGGAGCAATCCACAGAGAAGTAAACCCCTGTTGAGGACAAATCAGCCTGCCAAAGATGCTCCGGCATCCAGGTCGGCTGCAAGAACAAGGGATTAAGAGCTTTCGGGCACTTAATCCCTTTTCTTGTTTTGGGCTTGTGGGTTCTTTTTGGGCAATTGAATGGTAAACGTCGTGCCTTTACCAGGTTCAGATTCCTTGACGAATATCTTACCCTTGTGATAGTCTTCTATGATTCTTTTGGTCAACGACAAACCCAGGCCCCAACCCCGTTTCTTAGTGGTATAACCCGGTTGGAATACCGTTTTAAACCTGGAATGAGGAATGCCTTTGCCGGTGTCTGTAATATCTATGTACACGAAATTGTCATCTTCGTAAACACTGGCTGAAATCTCGCCCTTGCCTTCCATCGCATCGAGAGAATTGCGAAGCAGGTTCTCAACCACCCACTCAAACAGATGTGGGTTAACATACACGGTCAGGTTTTCACCGGCTTTTTCAGGAAAAGCGAAATTCACCTTTCGCGGCGAACGGGGTTCCATGTAATTGCGGCACTTCGCAAGCTCATCATAGACGTTCACAGCTTTCAGTTCGGGTTCGGAACCAATTTTTGAAAAGCGATCCGATATCAATTCCAGCCTGAGTACATCCTTCTTCAGCTCTTCCACGATTTCCAACAACTCTTCATCCTCTTCCTTAATGCTTGTGAGGTGTTCCAGCCAGGCAATGATTCCGGAAATAGGCGTTCCAAGTTGATGGGCTGTTTCTTTTGCCATGCCCACCCAAACCCTGTTCTGTTCGGCACGCCTTGCCGAACTGAAGGCCAGGTAACCAAACAGAATGAATGCTCCGATCAACACCAATTGTATGAATGGATAGTAGGTGAGCAGCTTCAATATTCTGGAATGCTCAAAATAGAGCTGAATTTCTCCAACGGGGGAAGTAATGATCCTGGGTTCCTGTCCGGAGGCTTGCAGCGATTCGAGTTTTTGAGTGAGAAAAACCTGGTTGGTATCCTTTTCAGGGCCGTAGTTTTTCCCTTCGAGATAGCCGTCCGGGCCTACGAGAAGGATAGGTACCGAAGTGTTGGATTCGAAAAAAGTGCTTTGGAAAGTGAAATCACATTGTGCATTCAGGTCTTCAAAGGCGTAAGAAAGCTGGTCATAAGCTGTTTTCAGTTGCTCCACCTTTTTCACCTCCTCCTCAGCCAGCTTGTCAGTAAGGTATTTTGTGTACAACACTGAAATGACCACGATAACAACACCCGCCATTGCGAGGTAAAGTTTCCATCGAGCCTTGCGTTGGTAGATATCCATTGGTCAAATGCTAAACAGCGCCAAAACGCCGGGCATGAATTGGTATTGCCGACGGGCAAAAATAGCTGAACCGCCCCCAACAATGAAATGAAGACCGGTTCTCTCCGAACTTGTGCAATGTTACACATTCAGGTAATTCATCAAAGCCTGGTACCTGTCCTGTAAGGATTCCAGGTATTCCTCTTCGTTAAATGCAGCTTTGATCTCATAACCGAATCGCTGAAAAGCATTGAGGATATTGTGGATATCCTGGCGGTTGATTTTGAGGGTAACTTCTACAGTGGAAGCATCGGGGTCAGAAGTGACAAAGGTGCTGAGTATGGCGGCATTCTCAGCCTCAACCAGGCGGGCAATCTCGGCAAGGGAATAAGAACGACGTTGAAACTCAAGAACCACAATGCTGCCACTCTCACTGAATGCTGCTGTTTTTGCGAAGAAATTCAAGACATCTTCCAGGGAAATCATTCCCCGGTAATCACCCTCAGCATCCACTACCGGGATGACCGTGAGCTGATGTTCAGCCAGTAAACGCATTACCTCGTAAAGGTGATCTGTGGTTTTGACTGCCGCCTTTGTCAGGGACAATTCGTAAGAACCAACGGGTTCTTTGATGTTGTGAATAATGATATCTTCTTCAGAAATGACTCCCAGTAGTTGCTGATCATTGACGATGGGAAGGTGACGCACATTGAAATCTTCCATAGTGGTCAGGGCTATCTTTCCGGTGTCGGAAGTCCGGAGTGGCAAAACAGCGGTTGAAATCAAATTTTCAGCAACCATAGTGTTTGTGTTTAGTTCTTGTTCTTAAAACGATTCAAGACAAGTCTGGTGTGAGGCGCTACTGTTAAATAGCTGTTATACTCAAAACGAAGTGGTTTGGGCGGCGATCCCGATCCCGAAGGCTTTCGGGATTCGGGACCCAAACTCCCCATCCAAACTGCACGGGAGTGATGAATTATTCCCAAACCACTTCGAATCGGGTATATTCATGGTTGAGATTATTGATTCTAAGACAAATTTCCAGCCAAAAGAGGTGCAATCAATCGGGGCAGGTCACTCCAGCAATTTTCGCTTTTGCTCTTCAAACTCCTGCTGGGTAAGGAGTCCTTTTTCCTTCAGATCTCCCAATTTTTTTAGCTGATCAAGCAAATCGGGCGATGTATCCAGAAGGTTTTCGTCATCAGCGGGTGGCAGTTCAGCACGGGTGCGGTACCCATTTTCAACGAAATCTTCGAATTGGTCCTGGATTCTCAAAAATGCCAGGGCCGGGTGCTGTTGAATCTTATTAAAATCCTTGAAGCCATGGGCCACCGCCAACTCCAGGTGCTTGAATGCCATGTCAGCCTTTTCGGTCAGGGAATACGCGCAGGCCAAGTTAAAGTGTGTGGCAACATCAGTGGGAGCAATTTCAAGTGATTTTTGAAATTCTTCAATGGCCCCCTCATAGTCGTAGTCTTTAAATTTTTGCAGGCCATTCAGTTTGTAAGGGTTGGCTTTTGAGGTTTTTCTCACCTCTCTTTTCTCTATTTTTTTTCGGGGAGACCTTCGGTAATCAACCCTTTTTCTTACTGGCCTCCTGTGTCGTCTGGTTCTTTCATAATCAGGCTGCCTTGCTCTTCTGTATGCCTCCGGGTAAGTGCCGTTGTACTTCTCATCAAAGCGTTGCTGATCCATGGTCAACAAAACAATGGCGTCAATCAATGCAATGAGCCAGATGAGCGGAAACCACGAAAAGATCAGGTAAACAATCCCCCGGCCGATTTGCCCCAGGTAGAACCTGTGCACACCCAACCAACCCAGAAAAAGGGCAAGAATACCTGCTACGTTTTTATCTTTCATCGGCATACATTCCTTTGTCCACTAACGGCAAGGCACAACATTCAGGAAAATATCCCTTCACTGTTAGCCCTTTTTCGACAAAAACCCGGTTGCGGGCAACCATGGCTCAAAAGATCTTGCAAGTCAGCACAGTGAAGTCATCCTGGAAGGCAGCTTTTCCTTTGAACTTGTCGAGCTCCCTCAGCAACTTCCTGTTAAACTCCGCCGCCGACAAGCCTGCATTTTCCAGGATGAATCCATTGCCAAAATCCTGATCAATGAATTCATCGGATTCGTTGCGCAGTTCAGACAAACCATCCGTTGACAACAAGATCAATGCGGGGCCTTCAATCTTCACCGCCCCTTTTTCAACAAAGGGAAGTTCGTCGAGCGCGCCAAGCACCGTGGTTCCCTCTTTCAACCTGAACACCTCTCCCCTCATGGCAAGAGCGGGCTGTGTATGACCGGCGTTCACATACTCCAGCATACGTGAGCCAGGGTCGTATTGTGCGACAAAGAAAGTTAGAAAGCGCTCACCTTTTGTGATTCGCAATACTGCCTGGTTCAGCGCATTCACGAAGGCCTTCAGGTCGTTGAACTGTGGCAAAAGGCTGTGGAAATTTGCCTGAAAATTGGACATGAGCAAGGCTGCTGCCACACCCTTGCCGGCAATATCCGCAATGCAAAAAGTGAGCTTGCCGTCATCGTGCTGGATGTAATCGTAGTAATCTCCGCCAACATTGAGGTGCGGTTTGTAAATACCCGCCAATTCATAAAAATCATTGCTCGGCATTGCATCGGGAATGAGCAGTTGTTGCATTTCGCTGGCGAGTTTCATCTCCTGTTGCAGCAGCTGCTGCTCCAACTGTTGTTTAAAAAGCCGTTTGTTTTCAATTGCAACGGTGATGATGTTGGTGATGGTGGTGATGAACTGCACCTTGCTGTACATGTCCTCGTCTTCACCGAAACCACCCAGAAAAACATAGGCCAGTGGTACATCCTTGTGCCTTACCGGAATGACGACATCAAACTGTTTTACGAAGGGATGAGAAGAATCCGACAAGTTGTTTGGACGGGTGTAGCCCGTTAATTCAACGCCCAATTCCAATGCATCAACCTTTTGATTGTCCAAACCAATGGACGCCGTGCAATGCCATTGATCATCCTGCCGGAAAAACAGGGCCATTTTCCGAACCCCCATCTCCCAGCTAAGGAAAGAACTGTACATCTCAAAAAGCTCCCCGGTCTTTACGTTGCTGTTGATGGCCTGCGTGATATTGAGCAAACGGTTGATCTGCAACTGCTTGAGGTGGAGCTCTCTTTCCAGTTGTTCTATGGTATTCAGACCGTGTTTCAAGCTTTTATAGGACATCAGCAAGTTTGATAGACAATTTCACCGCCCTGCAATTGAGCAAGGAACCCGATTTCCCATAGTCTTTTTGGGGACACCCCAATTGCCAACACGTCAGGCATTAAGAGCAAGGAACTGGATGGGGAGGCAAGAGAAAGGGTCAGGCTTCCTGCTCATTGATCGGTAAATGTATGGAATGGCATTCATTTTTTACGATAAAGAAAAAAGATAATTTATTAGCCGCACAAAATCACACCCTAAGCTCAGCTTTTGCCTGACCGTTCATACAATGACCGGAACGGGTGGTTGTGAGGGACCGGAAGCAACCACCAGGTTTGCAGAGGATTTCCCGGAAGAATGACCTTTGGCAGGGGGCTCGTAATTCCACTCACTTCAGCCGCTCAAACAGCAGTGACCGGCCGGTCCCTCCGATGAGTGAGAGTTCAAGTTTTTTAAGGTCAACAGCAATTACTTTGTAACAAAATGTGTCCTGGACATTCCAAGCCACCAGGCAATTGTTCAGCTCCTCCTTCGAGCAAGGCTCCGGGCAATTTTGGTGGAACTCACAGGCCAGTTCATCCACTTTCTCCCCGCGGTTGTACTCTGTGAACTTCCCTTCGCCAATGGCAAGTTCGTACGTTGGATCAATGGTACTTCTCCAGATTCCGTTCAGCTGTGCCGGGTCAATACCTGCCATTGAAGTAGTGGCTGTACTTTCCAACTTGTAAACTCCGTCAGGGACCACCCCATTGCCAAACCCGCAGCTAGCCGGGTCGCCCTGGAGTGTTTCCACCCTGACCGAAACAGAATCAACAGGTGTCAGGGACAATGCACAAGTGCCGCCAAATTCATTTGTTTCAATCAACGCCACACCGCCACTGATCTTTGCGGCGCCCTCCATAAAACCCTGGTTGTATGCAGGTGCCACCCCAACTGCAATAAGCTGAAAATGTAACCCTCCATTCTCAACATGGTCAATTTGCAGCTCATTTCCAGAACCATCTTTTTTTTCAAAAATATATACCCCTTCGGTAAAACTATGGGCTGGGTCAGCAGCATCTTTCGACGAAACATTATCACTATTACATCCCACCCCTGCTGTCAAAACAATGAGCAGGATTACAAACAACTCTTGCAATTTCACAATAAAGTCAATTTAAAACAATACTACCGCTTCAACATCTTTGCAGAATACTCCTTGTCCCGACCAATTACATGGATGAAATATATTCCATGAGGAAGGGAAGAGATATTTAATGAGTTAAGACCACTGTTAAGCATATCGCTCTTTTTGATCACAACCCTTCCCGTCAAATCCGAAACCTCAAAGTTGTATTCATTTAAAGATTCAGGCAATGTGAAATTCACCATATCCTCAACAGGATTGGGGAAAACACTTAACTTCTCCTGGTTTGTGGTTTCCTTCGCACCGACCAGGATTCTTTCCCCATTGGCAAACCACACCCCACGTCTGCCCTGTTCAATGAATACAAAAGGATCGGCAGCAGGAGATATTTTGTCATTTGCCAACTGGATAAAGGCCAACACAGGTGTACCGGAATTGTTGAAGGCATCGAAAACCATAAAACCATCATCCACCGAATAGTTGGGCCAACTTAAATCACTATTCTCAAATATGGTCCCCACATCTCCTGTCTCCACATTGGCGCCCAATATGAAATAATCATTGTTAAATTCATCCAGGTAGTCAAAAGATATGATATAATCCGAATTTTTAGAGAAGGTAGGATTGCCCACACTTACATCCTCAGGCAAGAGGCTAAACAGTTTATCGGTAAACCCATCGGAGAAAAATCCGCTGGCATTGTCCCAGACATTGATAAAACTGATATCCCAATAGTCTATAGCCTGAGTGCCACCCGTAGGAATTACATTCAGTGCATCATACATCACCCACTCACCGGTGTAGTCCCATTCGATAACATCCGCATATTGCACATCGCCTGAGATGGGGCCTCCCTGGCCGGTGGTTGGATTGTACAATTCAAATGATTGCCATTGCTGCAGGGTAAAATCATACACCCAAAGCAGGTTGTCATAGTCGGTGGTAAGGGCTGCGAGGCGGGCACCATCTCTTGATATTGCAACGTTCCGCCAGATCGGGTCACTGCTCAGAACCTGCTCATTGGTCTGCCCGGAATTCCAGTCAATGGTAATTGCCCGCATGGTATTGTCCTGATCAACGAAAACGACAACTTCCCCGTCATCCGTTACCGAAGGGCGGCTCAGCGGGCTTGTTGTGGTCAATGGGTTAGCCACGGGCGTTCCATCCGGCGCAAAAATGTACAACTGCGAAAAGTTGTCATCCGTCATCAGCACAAAATCTTCCCCGGGATTCGGGTCAATATCCGTTTGCGGATCAGAACCACTTCCGCTGCCTATCCCAACAGCAGAAAAGGCATCCGCTGCCACCGCAGCTACTGTGCTTCCGTACAGGTCGTTGGCAGCCTGCACCACTGCTACCCGGCAATCAATAAACTGGGCGGATTTAAAAAGATATTCGGTCAGGGCCCGGTAATAAACCTGCTCCGCTTTGTCTTTACCAACAGCGGGATCAGATGCAAAATTGAAAAAGGCCTTGTTGACTATACCACTGTTGATATGGACACCCCCATTGTCGTCATTTCCGGTATAGCGCTCAGAATAATGTGCAGGTTGCCAGCCATTGTCAGACAAGCTGCTCCCACCATTGTGTGGATTGCTCATATCCCGCAATGCCCCCGTTGGGAAAAAGCTGGAATTAACCACATCCTCACCAAGCTGCCAATCATCCCTGTCAATCATAACACCGAAAATATCAGCAAAGCTTTCATTGAGCGCACCACTCTCATCCTGGTACAGCAAATTGGCTGTTGACTGAATAACCCCATGAGACATTTCATGGCCGGCAACATCCAGCGATTTGCAGAGCGGCGCTACAAAGCCCTGGTTTCCATTGCCGTAAAACATGGCGGCCCCGCTCCAAAACGCATTGTCCATTTGGGAACCATCCTCGTCAACCACATTTATCAATGAAATGATATTTCCGCCTTCACCATTGATACTCTCTCTCCCAAAAGTGCCTTTGAAATACTCGTAGGCTTTTCCCCCGTTGAAATGGGCAGAAACGGCTTTGGGGTCACTCCAACTGTTGTCAGCAGAGGTAATATGGAAGGCCTGGAAGCTGTTGGACGCCGGAGAGGTATTGACGGCATCCAGGGTTAGTATAACCCCGGTAGGGTCATCCGGAATTTGTGATTGCACAGCATTGAACATGCTTCGAGATGCATCAATCAAATAAAACAGGTTTGATTTTTCGTAGGTATTGATCGTCTGGGTGTTTCCATGCAAATCAACAGCATTGGCCACAGCAGGCCCATCAGGCGGAGGCAATGCTGACCATTCTGACTTTTTATTTTCATTTTTCAAAATATCATGCCCGCCGTGAATTTTACAAATGCTATTGAATTTATGCAAAATTTCACCCGTTTTGGCATCTACGAAATATTGGTATTTTGAAGAGAGGTTGGGAACAATTTGAACACTCCATGCCAGTTTTTCCGTACCGGGCTTTCCTTCGGTAAAATATACTACGAGCTTTGTTTCCGGCCCATTGTAATTGCCCAGTTGCTTTTCGAGTGGTGATAGTTCCTTCACTATTTCTACACGCCCAATATCCTCCCTGACAATCTCCAATGCCTGGGCGGCCCCTACCACAGGCAATGCCGACACCAGGTCAGGAGTAGGCAACAAGCGCCCGTTAAACAGGTAAAATTCTCCGTTTCTTTGGTGCAGGCGTGCCTCTGCTCCAAAAACCTCCACTCCATTCCATACCTGCTGAAGGTAATAGTGTTTGTATCCTTTATCATCTGTCACAACCCTGACCAACGCAAGTTCTCCGGGAGGGTTTGCGAGCTTCAGTACGGATTGTACTTGCTGTAAATAATTGGTTAGCCTTTCCCGGTCGTTGTCACCAATGCTGGCAACTGTCCCTTTGATGGCAAATGGAGTACCGGTACTACCGTCGAGGTATGCCATCAGCCCGTTTTGGCCGCTAAGGGGCCTGGGCAGAACAGGGATCGGAGTATAATTTTTACCGAAGGAAGAAATGCTGCTCCCTGATGGAACATCGGCCCTGACAGGTGGCAACAAGGCTTCCGGGTGATGCTTGTCTCCTGGCACATGGGGCGAGGAAGGAAGCTGTTTGAATTGTCCAAACAAGAGTTGTGTCGTCAGGGTAAAAATGCTGAGAAGAAGAATCTGTTTCATGCCGGTAGGTTTTGGAGAATGCTGTTAAATACTGTTCAGTCAGGGTGGTATTGGTTACCACTTTGTTGGATCTTGCGGTTTCGGTTCTTTGTCATTGTTTTCACCTTGTACCGAAGCTTTTTGCTTTTTCAAAGGAGGTCTGTCAGCAAGTGCATTCAACGCTTTGTACAGCGTCACCAGGCCCTTTGGGGGAATGTAATCGCCAGCTCCCCAGGTAGCCTGGCTATCAGTAGCTTCGGTAATTTCCCGAAGGAAATAATACATGTTGCCGGGCTTGTCAATGTCTTGTTTGAAAAGTTGCAGGCTTGCCACCTTCTCAAAATAGTCCCTTGCCTCTTTCTTCTTCAGGGGTTTCAGCTCGATGTAGCTTGCTCCCACACCGGCTCTCTTGAAAAGCTGTCCGTTCGGAAGGAGTACATAAGTTGTTTCGATGCCGGCGAAGCCGCCTCCGCTGCCCCAGCGGATTTGGTTGCCTGGAAATTTTTCTGGTGTGTATTTGACTACCTTGCAACTGCTTACGCCAACAATGCACAAGCACAGGACAAACAGAGAGTATCTGAACATAACCAGGAAAGTTTGAATATGAAGGGTGTGAGTTTGTTTTCAGGACAATGTTCCGAAAGGGTTAAGAAGATGCTAAGATCAAGCAATAGTTGCAAATCCCCAAAGTCTTGCACTATTTTTGGCCGCTCAACAAACCCGGGGACATTCTCCCGTAAATCAATCACACAAATTTTAAGACAACATGAAAAGAGTTCTTTTGATTTTCGCCCTTTTTGGTGCCTTCTCACTGGCCGCCAACGCCCAACACTGTGCCGGCAAGAAAGCAGCTGCCAAAGCTGAAAGCTGTACAAAAGTTGACCAGGCCACCCTTGACGAAGCCGCTGCTGCTGATGAAAGCATCGTAAAGCAAGTCTCCAATAACGGGGAAGTTAAGTACGTCCGCAAGGAAGTTTGTGAAAAGTCAGGCAAAGTTTCTTACACGGAGGTTGAATACTGCAGCAAGGCAAAGAAATTCATCAACGTATCGCCTTCCGAAGACGGCGCTGCCTCTTGTACCAAAGATGCAAAAGCTACAAAAATGGCATCCAAAGATGGCAAAAAGGCATGTTGTAGCGGAAAAGAGAAGAAAGCTTGCTGTGCAGGTGGCAAAAAGGCCAAAGCCTCCAAGACTTCCTCTGAATCCAAGATGACCAATCAGGAAGAAGGCACCAACTAAGCGTCTTTTTCATTGAATAAAAAAGAGGCTGCTGAACTGTTTCAGTGGCCTCTTTTTTTTATGAACCCGCTTTCATCGGTTTCGGATTGGTGAACTCAGAATAGAGGTGGCCCTCGCGGTATTGCAGCAAAACATGCCTGACAGTGGCAGAAAGGTTAGCCGGAAGATTGTCCAATGCGAACCAGGATACTCCTTTGAACTTTGAGGGTTCACCGGTGCGCAGCTCGCCTTTCCATTTGGTGGCCTTGAAATAAAGTGTAACCCGGTGCGCTCCGAACCGGGTATGCTTGTGAAGTACATGCACCAATTGCATGTTTTCTTCTTTCAGTATGATGCCTGCTTCCTCTTCGGATTCCCTGACCAGGGCATCCAGCGCAAATTCATTGGCATCCACAGTGCCTCCAACGAGGGTGTAATTGCCCCCTTGCTTTTTTCTTTGTTTGAGCAGAAGAATCTTGCCTTTGTTGTAAAGAATGAGACGTACCTTGATGGAGGCCTTCTTCATGTGGTTTGTATTTGATCAAAGTGCAAATGAAGCCAATTTTCATTTATACCAAAAATGAAGTGGTTTAAGCGAACTTCTTGACAGAACCCGATTGTCATAAGAGGTTCTGCTATCTTTGTCAGACTATGAAGCTTTACCTGGGGCCTCTGGCCACTGTCTCTTTTCTTTTGCTCAGTGCAGCTTTGCTGGCAAATCTGGTGGCGGCAAGCATATACGCCCTTCGCTCATCTGACAACAAACGAGCAGATTTTTTCCAGGCTGGTATGCACCTTGCCTTTGCCCTGACCAGCCTGCACCTTATTTTTATAGTGCAGGGGATATACACCAGCCATCATTCCTTGTTGTTTATACCTATCTACCATACACTTGCGCTGGGTCCTTTTCTTTTCTTCGCAATAAAGCTCCGCTTGTTTCCCCGGTACAAGTTTGTGCCAACTGACGCAAAGCACTTTTTCCTGCCTGCGGGGCAATTCATTTATTTTTCAATCCTGTTCTTTTTTACCACGCCTGAATTCAGAGAAGAATTGGGCCGGAAATTCTACTCTCCTTTTTACGGGGGCCTGGAAATGGCACTCTTCATCGTCACCTTTAACTTTTACATGGCAGCGGCTTACCGGTTTATTCGTTTCAGGCTGGCCCGTGACCACCACAAACCACACGACGGAGAATGGCATGAAACCCTGCAACTGCGGCGTTTGATCAGGGTGCTGTTCGTTCTCTTTTTTTTCAATAGCGTATATATTCTGACGGACTTCATCATGTACGAATTGCTTCGTCTGAATATGCACGATTTCAGGG
>JALWSS010000025.1 GCA_026993525.1 Saprospiraceae bacterium | reverse complement strand
ATAAAAACCCCAACAATAATTCAGGAGCTGACTGAAAGTCAGCGCCTGATGGGCGCAATCCCGAGCTTGCCTCGGGATAAAAACCCCAACAATAATTCAGGAGCTGACTGAAAGTCAGCGCCTGATGGGCGCAATCCCGAACTTGCCTCGGGACAATAACCTCAAAAACCTCAATAACCTCAATAACCTCAATAACCTCAATAACCTCAAAATAACCCTTCCAAAAACACAATCATGGGAGTTGAAATTACCGAAGTAAAAGACAAAAAGCAGCTGAAGGAATTCGTGGAGTTCCCGTTTGGGCTTTACAAAGATTCTCCTTATTGGGTTCCTCCGGTCATTTCAGCGGAGATGAAGCAGCTCAGCCCTGAAGGCAATCCGGCCTTTGAACATGCTGAAGTAAAACTGTTTTTGGCGAAGAAAAACGGAAAAATCGTTGGGCGCATCGCAGCCCTGGTCAACGAGTTGGAAACAAAGCACATTGGTGAAGTACACGGCCGTTTTGGCTGGTTCGACTTCGTTGAGGATCAGGAGGTGTGCAATGCCTTGTTGGCAGCAGCCGAAGAATATGTAAAAAAACACGGTGCCATCTGCCTCAAAGGCCCGCATGGCTTCAATCAACTGGACAAAACCGGCATGCTGACCGAAGGGTTCGACAGCCTGGGAACCATGGGCACCTTGTTCAATTATCCCTATTACAAGGAAATGGTGGAAGCCGCCGGCTATGCCAAAGACCTGGAATGGGTGGAAATTGACCTTCGCCTGACCGGCAAAATACCCGAGCGATACACCCGCTTTGCCGAAGTGGCCATGAACCGCATGGGATTGCAAATCATGACCCCTCACAACAAAACAGAACTCCGAAAAATCGCCAACTACCTCTTCGACCTGATGATGGAGACCTATGCCGAACTTCCGGGCTTCATCCCCATTTCCGAAAAGCAAAGAGATGCCTACATCGAGAAATATGTGCGCTTTCTTCGCATGGACCTGCTGGTGGTAATTGCCGACAAGGAAGGTACACCCATCGGTTTTGGTGTAGCCATGCCCTCCATGTCAAAAGCCCTGCAAAAAGCACGCGGCAAACTCTTCCCCTTCGGCCTGCTACATCTGCTTTGGGCCCGCCGCTTCAACGACACCATCGAATTGGCACTCATCGGCGTAAAACCCGAATGGCGCAGCAAAGGCATCCACGGCCTCATCTTTTACGAGACAGAAAAAAACGCCTACAAAGCAGGAATCTACAAGGTCAAAATAAACCCCATGCTGGAGTTCAACACCAAAGTGCTTTCCCTCTGGAAGGAATACGAACATAAGGTGTACAAACGGAGAAGAACGTACAGGAAGAGCTGTTGAGATTGTTGATTTGTTGATTTGATGAGTCAACAAGACCGTAGGCCATTCAACAATTTCAACAATTCAACAATTTCAACAATTTCAACAATTCAACAATTTCAACAATTTCAACAATTCAACAAGGCCATAAGCCGTCAGAACATCCTGCCCAAACAACTGTTACTTTTGCGGCCAAATCAAATACACCGTATGACCACTGCCACCAATATCGGGCGCCTGCTGGCGCATCCCAGTGTTTCCTCCTCGCTTCGCAACATCGCCGAAAAGGTTTTAAACGGACAAAGGATCACCCCGGAAGAAGGCCTGACCCTGTACCAGGAGGCCGATCCCGGACTGATGGGAGTGCTGGCAAATTTCATCCGGGAGAAGAAACACGGTGACAACACTTATTTCAACCGGAATTTCCACATCGAGCCGACCAATGTCTGTGTGTACGATTGCAAGTTTTGTTCGTACAGCCGGATGATCAAAAAGCGTGACGAAGGCTGGGAATACACCATGGACGAAATGCTGGAAATGGTGAAGCAATACGATGACCAGCCGGTGACGGAAGTGCACATCGTTGGCGGGGTCTTGCCCCAGTACGACCTGGAGTTTTACACTACCCTGTTCAGAAAAATCAAGGAACACCGCCCCGAACTCCACGTGAAAGCCCTGACACCGGTGGAGTACCACTACATTTTCAAAAAAGCCAAAGTCAGTTATGCCGAAGGCATGAAGATGATGAAAGAGGCCGGCCTGGACAGCATGCCGGGCGGAGGAGCTGAAATCTTCCACCCGGATATCCGCAAACAGATCGCCGCCGACAAATGCACCGGTGAACAATGGCTGGCCATTCACGAAGAATGGCACATGCTGGGTATGCGCTCCAATGCCACCATCCTCTATGGCCACATTGAAAACTACGAACACCGCATCCACCACCTGGAATTGCTCCGCCAATTGCAGGACCGCACGGGCGGTTTTCAAACTTTCATCCCGCTGAAGTTCAGGAACAAAGACAACCAGATGTCGGAGGTGCCGGAAGTGAGTACCGTGGAAGACCTGAAAATGTACGCTTTCAGCCGAATCTACCTCGACAACTTTGATCACATCAAGGCCTACTGGCCCATGCTGGGTCGCAACAACGCCCAACTGACACTGGCTTACGGCGTGGATGACATGGACGGAACCATTGACGACACCACTAAAATCTACTCCATGGCCGGCAGCGAAGAGCAGCACCCCGCCATGAGCACCCGTGAACTGGTGAACCTCATCCGGCAGGTGGGCCGCAAACCCATAGAACGGGATACCCTTTACAACGTGGTGATGGATTACACCGACGTGGTTTTTGACGACGGCGAACAAAACCGTGGCTACACCGCCCTGCCAGTGTTGAACTGAATCCAAACAAGATGCTTAAAATAAGTGCTGTAAGTTACCTGAACACCAAGCCCTTCCTCTACGGCATATTCAAAAGCGGGCTGGAACAGGAGGTGGACCTCCAACTGGACATCCCCAGTGAATGCGCCGGAAAACTGACCGCCGGCGAAGTGGACATGGCCTTGCTGCCAGTGGCCGCCATCCCCGACCTTGGGGAGGCACACGTGGTGAGCGACTATTGCATTGGCGCCACCGGAGCGGTAAAAACGGTCTGCATTTTTGCCGACAAGCCCCTGGAGGAACTCACCCACATTTACCTGGATTACCACTCCAGAACCTCCGTTGAACTCGTCCGCATTCTACTGTCCGACCATTGGAAAATGAATCCGCTCCTTCTGCCCGCCATGCCGGGCTTTGAGGCGGAAATAAAAGAAAGCACCGGCGCACTGGTCATTGGCGACCGGGCCATTGAACTGCACAATAAACACCCCTATGCCTATGACCTGGGCCAGGCCTGGGTGGAATTCACCGGAAAGCCTTTCGTCTTTGCAGCCTGGGTCAGCCGGCGGCCACTCGACCCGGATTTTGAAAAGCGCTTCAACATGGCCCTGCAAACCGGCATCAAACAGATTCCGCAACTGGTTTACATCCTGCCCACCCCGCAGCCAGACTTCGATTTGCAACGATACTTCACCGAAAACATCAGCTATCCGCTGGATGGTGCCAAAAAGGAAGGCCTGAAATTGTTCCTGAGCTATTTGGGCGCCACCGTTTCCTTGCAAGGGTGATCTCGTCGTCATTTGATGGGAAACAAGAATTCTACCTGTCAAGCGCCACAGGCTCGTCACGAGCCCTGCTCGTTGATGGATCCAGGTGAAGGCCTCTGGCCGCCGGAATGCCCTTGACGCATCATCAGATTCCCGCCACACTCGCTTCCAGCAATGACTTCGTATAGGGGTGTTTTGGATTGCGGAAGAGTTCCTCAGCTTTGCCAAGCTCCACCACTTTACCGTCTTTCATCACGGCGATGCGGTCGCTGATGCTGCGCACCACGGCCAGGTCGTGGGAGATGAAAATGTAGGTCAGTCCCAACTCGATTTTGAGGTGCATGAGCAGGTCCAGTATCTGGGCCTGGACCGTTACATCGAGTGCCGAAACGCACTCGTCGCAGATGAGAAAGCGGGGTTGCAGGGCCAGTGCCCTGGCGATGCAGATGCGCTGGCGCTGTCCGCCGCTGAAAGCCGCAGGAAAGCGGTGAAAGTGCCCTTCTTCCAGGCCGACCAGTTTGAGCAGGCGCAGCGCCTCGGCCTCCCTTTCTTTTTTCGTCGCAAAAATGCCGTGGACGGCCATGGGCTCCATGATGGCATGGCCCGCGGCAAGGCGGGGATTCAGCGAAGCAAAGGGGTCCTGAAAGATAATCTGCAAGTCCTTGCGTACTTTTTTCCAGGCTCCTTTTTCCAGGGTAGCCAGGTTGCGGCTCTGGTAGCGCACCTCGCCGCTCAGGGGTTCTTCCAGCAGGAGCAGGCTGCGGCCAAGGGTGCTTTTGCCACTCCCCGATTCCCCAACTATCCCCAGGGTTTCACCCGGAAATACCGAGATGCTGACATCGTCCACCGCCTTGACCCACTTCAAGGTTTTTCCGAAGAAAGCTTTTACCGAAGGAAACCAGGTTTTCAAGTGCCTTGCTTCCACCAGTGGTTCACTTTGTGTGCGGGCCACCTGTGGCGTTTTGCGGAGGGGCATCCGGCTGTCGGCGATCAACTGTTTGGTGTAGGGATGTTGCGGCTGGCTGAAAACCTTTTCCATACTACCTTGTTCCACCGCCTCTCCGGCTTTCATTACCAGCACTTTATCTGCTATTTGACGAACCACCTGCAAGTTGTGAGTGATGAAAACCATGGCGCCTTTCCAGTCCTTCTGCAAGGCTTTGAGCAGGAGCAGGATTTCCCGTTGCACGGTCACGTCCAGCGCGCTGGTGGGCTCGTCGGCAATGAGCAGGGCCGGATTCCCGGCCAGTGCCATGGCAATCATCACCCGTTGCCGTTGCCCGCCGGAAAGCTGGTGCGGATAGCTGCGGTAAATGCGCCCGGGATCATCAAACTGCACCCGTCGGAAAAGCTCCAGCACTTTGGCTTTTGCCACCTTTCTTCCTTCGGCAAAATGAAAGCGACGCACCTCAGCCACCTGCTCGCCACAGCGAAACACCGGGTTCAAAGAAGTCATCGGTTCCTGAAAGATCATGGCCATTTCACGCCCCCTCAGCTTTGCCCGGGCAACGGGTCCGAGGGTATCCACCCGAAGTTCCTGACCGTCCGTTTTCCTTAGCCTTACTTCGCCTCCGGCAATGCGGCCGTTGGGCGGCAGCAAGCCCATCAAGGCCAGAGAAAGTGCCGTTTTCCCGGAGCCGCTCTCCCCTACCACACCCAGCACCTCCCCGGCTGCCAGCTCAAAGCACAGCCCCCGAACTGCGGTGAGCAGTCCCTGATCCGTTTCGTAAACCACCTTGAGGTCTTTGACTGTGAGCATGTGCATGCAAGACTTGTACGGGCAAAGAAATGGAAAGATCGGGATTCGGGACGGGTTCGGGACGGGAGGTTGAGAGGGGTTGGGAATTTCGGCTTTTTGCAGTGTACTCAATGTCTCATTTATCCGGGGAATTGCAACTCATCCAACAAAACAATCCGGTGGCAATAATCCTGAAACCAGAATATCTGGATAGTTTTGGTACAAATCAAGTTCACTCCAAAAAAGAGCGATATGAAAGCTTTGCTCCTCTCCTTGCCTGTACTTTTCCTCTGTGCTGCCAGGGCCCTTGCACAATACCACCCCACGGCTGTTGAAGGAGCCCATTGGTTAGTGTTTGCGCTCAGTGATGAAGGCCCGGACCACCATGCCTATGTCATAAAAGGGGACACAACGGTCGGAATCAATACCTACAAAAAGGTTTACCGAAGGAAAATAAACAGTGACGCTACCATTCTTGCCGACTTCATGCCTCCCTATTATTTCTCGGATGAAAAGCTCATTGGAGCCATCCGGGATGACCTGCCGGAGAAAACTGTCTATGGAATCGGGTTCGTGGCCGACGCCTGGTATCTGGACACTTGCGACGTTCTTGAAGAGCAACTGCTGTATGACTATTCAGTGTCTGTTGGAGAAGAAGTCATCGGATGTCTGAATACCGCTGATGCATTGCCAAATGCAGTTGTAGATTCGATAAAGACAGAAATCCATTTTGGAGAAGAACATACAGTGCTATACACCACATACGGTGAACTGATCGTCGGTATCGGCACCTGGATGGGGCTGTTTATTCCCATCTATTCTCTGCCCGCGCCCGGCAACCCTATGGTCCTGGTTGATTATTGTGTGGGCACTGATGACGATTGCGGGTTCTTCGCCACCGCCACTGACGAACGGCCGTTTGAAACTTTGGCCAGATTGTATCCGAACCCTGCCTCGCAATACGTTGTTTTGGAGTTCACAGAGCCAATCCCGAAAGGTGCCAGAATCAGCATTCAGGGTTTGGATGGGAAAGTCTTCAAGACCCTGAACATCGAGGCCTGGTCAGAAAATGTAGTTTTTGACGTTTCTTCCTTACCTTCGGCATGGTATTCAGTCACAATTGAAAGTCTGGATTTCCGAACGACAGCCAGATTCTTTGTTGGTAAGTGATATCTGAATGCCCTGCAAAAAGTGCGCTCAGTGGTTTAGAGGAGTTTAGAGGGGTTGAGAGAGGTTTTGAGGGGTTGAGAGGGGTTGCTCTTCCTATGTAAAATGACTTTTTGCAGTGCACTCATATCTGAACCAGTCAAACATAGGAACTTTGACTGAGGATTCAGATTGGATTCAATTACAAGCGGGTTGAAAATCATTGGATACCCCATGAGATTCTGATTCAACAATTCAATAATCCAAACCAATTACGTTTGCTACATGAAGTTTCCATTCTTACTGTCTTGCCTCCTCCTCTCACTCTCCGTCTTCTCCCAAATTCCGATAGACTGCACCAATTCATGCAGTTATTATGGTGAAGAAATAGGAGAAGAGACCTATGGTTTTACCTCCGACGAGGAAGCCAGGAATGCACTCCAGAACATCGTCAAGCACACTGGCTTACCAGTCAACTTTACCCTGATGGCGGGAAATGTTCCCAACGCCTCTGCCATCATCAGGTGCAACGAATTAACCGGCGATTGCGACCGCTACATCCTTTACAACCAGGACTTCATGCTCAGGGTGAAACAAAAGACCAAAACCGACTGGGCAGCCATCAGTATTCTGGCGCATGAAATCGGGCACCACCTGTCAGGACACACCCTGCTGGTGGGTGGCAGCCGGCCGGCACTGGAGTTGCAGGCCGATAAATTCTCCGGTTTCGTGCTCTACAACATGGGCGCCACCCTGGATGAAGCGCAAATTGCGATAAATACTTTTGTCGGAGATATCGGAGGGCCTACCCACCCCGGACGCAGTGCGCGTATAGCTGCCATCACCAACGGTTGGATACAAGCTAGCGAAATCAATCCCGGAAAAGAAAACATCGCTGATGAAAAAGCCGAAATCGGTTCAAACAAGTCAAGTGCATCCATCAAAGGCATCCAATGGCGCCACGACGGTGCAAAAAACAAGTTTGCACTCTTCGTGAACGGAGTACAAATAGCGGCAAGGTGCAACCGCTCCTATTGCGGTGACCACTACATCCTGTATGATCCATTGGAACGCAACACCTACCTGTTGGAAAATTTCAGGTTACTGATAGACAATCAACTCCGTTCCGGAAAACTCATTGGTACCGGTGAGTCCATCTTCTGGAGACACGATGGTGCAAACAAACAATACGGTTTGTATGTGAACGGACTGTCAATAGGAACCAGATGCATAGCGAGCTACAGCAAACACGATTACCTCATTTTTGATCCGGAGGAACAAAAAACCTACCTGCTGGAGAATTTCAGGAACCTAAACAACAATTTGGTTTACAAGGGGAAACTGATCGGAAAAGGACCATCCATCTTCTGGCGCCATGACGGTGAAAAAAACCTCTATGCACTTTACGTCAACGGCCAGTTGATTTCAACCAGGTGCAATGCAAGTTACTCCCAGGACCATTACATCGTTTACGACCCGGAGGAACAAAAAACCTACCTGTTTGAAAACTTCGCAAACCTCAGTGACAACACCCTCCGAACCGGCAGCCTAATCGCCAGAGGGCCGTCTATCTTTTGGCGTTTTGACGGAAAAAACAACAAATACGCCCTTTACGTCAACGGCCAATCCATCGGCACCCGTTGCCAATCCCATTACCTTGGCAATGACCTGGTCGTTTTTGACCCACAGGAAAACAAAACCTATATTCTCGAAAATCTGAAAAACCTGGGAGACAACAGGTTGAGATTGGGCAGGTTGCAATGAAGCCTTTCAGCACTGAGTGCTATGAAAAAAGTGCCCTCATTGGTTGAGAGGAGTTAAGAGAGGTTAAGGAGGTTTAGAGAGATTGCGAAAGTTAGCTCTTCCTATGTAAAATGACTTTTTTCAGGGGACTCAGGAGCTGAAGAATCAAGCATGTATGCCGGCCAGGCAGGGAATCAATCCCGATCAGGGAACCCTGGCCATCGCACCCCAAAAAATCCTCCCAAAAACCCCAAAGTACAATTCAGGAGCTGACCGGAAGTCAGCGCCTGATTTGGACTCAAAAACCTCAAAAAAAACCCAAAAAAACCTTGAAAAAACCTCCCAAAAACCCCAAAGTACAATTCAGGAGCTGACCGGAAGTCAGCGCCTGATTTGGACTCAAAAACCTCAAAAAAAAAC
>JALWSS010000024.1 GCA_026993525.1 Saprospiraceae bacterium | reverse complement strand
AAGCCCCGCAAAATGTTGGAAACAGGATCGAACCAAATGTTTTCGCCTGGACCGACATCAGGCGCTGACTTCCAGTCAGCTCCTGAATTAGAATCCAATGCAAAAGAAGCTTAAAGCAGGAGCCAAGTGGAAACGTTGGATAATTCAGGCCGCAACTGAAAGTTGCAACCTGATAAAGCCTCACACGGAGACCACTGAGCCCACGGAGATTTTTGGGAGGTTTTTCCTGGAGCTGCGTCCGGGAGGTTTTTGGGCGCCCAACGCTGGCAGGGTTCGGAACCACTGCCAGCGTTTGCAATCGAGGCCGCAACCGGAAGTTGCAACCTGATACGCCCCCCTCTCAACTTCTCTCAACTTCTCTAAACCCCTCTAACCCCTCTAATTTCAAATATCAAATGTCAATTCAACCTCGCTGGTGGTAGGGTGTGCCTGGCAGGTGAGTACATAGCCTTTCTCCACTTCGCTGTCGTCCAGGGCAAAGCAGGTATCCATGCTGACAGCTCCTTTGGTGACCTTTGCCATGCAGGTGGCGCAGGCCCCCGAGGTACAGGAGTAAGGGGCATCAATGCCCTGCTCCAGCAGTACATCCAGGATGGATTTGCCCGCTGGTACCGTCACTTCAAATTGTTGTTTGTCCAGGGTCACTTTCACCTTCGCACCATCTACCTTTTCGCCTGCGGGGGCTGTTGCCGGGGCTTCCTGATCCGGATTGGTGAAGTATTCGTGGTGGATGATGGATTTGTCCATGCCATTGTCAATGAGGGCGGTTTCCACCGTCTGAATGAAGTTGCCGGGCCCGCAGATGTAACAGGCAGATTCTTTGTGACGTGGGGGGAAATCTTCTTTGATGAATTGCCGGACCCTGGCCGGATCAATGCGGCCTGTTTCCCCTGTCCAGGTGATTTTCCCTTTTGAGAACAGGCCTCCGAGTCCGCCTTTTTTTTCCCGGAGGGGTTGGCTAAGGGTGTATTTTACGAAGAACTGCCCGTCGTATTCCTTTGTCATTTGGTCCAGTTCGTCCTTGAAGATGATGCTGTTCTCATTCCTGTTTCCGTAGAGCAGGAAAACATAGCTCATGCGCTCTTCTTCCAGCAATGTTTTTGCAATGGACATCAAAGGTGTGATGCCACTGCCCGCAGCAAAGAGGTAATGGTTCCTTTTGACGTCGGGGTTCGCTTCGCAAACAAAGCGCCCTTCCGGGGTCATCACTTCCACCGTATCACCGGCTTTCAGCTTGCCGGCAATGTGGTTGGACACCACGCCACCCGGCACCCGCTTTACACAGATGCTCAGCCTTCCTGCTTCCGGCCGGTTGCACATGGAATATGAACGGCGGTACTCCTTTCCTTTGATTTCAAATTTCAGCGTGACGTGTTGCCCGGGTTTGAACGTATATGCCTGCTGCAATTCTTCCGGAATATCAAAATTCACGACCACCGCCTCAGCAGTTTCAGGAACGACGGACTTCACTTTCAGGGAATGGAAAACGGGTTTCATATTTTCACTTTCACTTATTGGTTCAGGCAATTTTAAAAACGGCGCAAAGGTACAGTTGTGCAGGCCAAACAAACAGCCGAATGAAGCGCTTGTTTGCGTAAAATGATTGTTGTAAATTGCGGGGCATCTCGTTCCTTTTTTACGTTGGCCTAAAGCTTTTTTTTATGAATAGCCGTTACCTCTATCTCCTGCCTCTTTTCATGATGCTGGGAATGGCATATTCGGGAGCACAATGTATGATGGTGCCCGTGCCATTCGATCAGCGTGTCAATCAAGCTGAAATGATCATCCTGGGTAAGCTCATCGAGAAACAACCCTATTTCGGAACCGATGGACACATCTACACCTTCAACAGAATAGCGGTAAGTGCCTGGTTGAAAAATGCCCAACCTGTGGCGGAGCTTGGTGTGATCACTTACGGCGGTGTTCTGGTTGATCATGCTGAGCTGGTACAGCCTTCGTTGAAACTGAGACCTGAAAATGAATACGTCATTTTTCTGAAAGGTGATGAATATGAGTTGGACAACAAGAGCATCAGGCAATCAGAACCGGCTTTGATACAAAGTTTTGCGTACAGTGATGGCCAGGGGGCCTTAACCTATCAATTTGGGAGGTACAGTGATGCCTACTATCCTCAAAAGCTGACCGAAGAACAGCTTTTTGACATGATCGGAACCATCACCGGAGTAGCTGCCTTTACGCCGGATGGCGAGGTGTACACCCCGCGACCCTACCACGGCAATCACCAGGATGAAAGGGCGAACCCCATTACTTCGTTTTCACCCAATCCCACCAATTCCGGCACCATTGACACCGTCGATTTTCTGACAATTGACGGCAGCGGGTTCGGGGCAAGTCCCGGTGATGTCTTTTTTCCCAATGCCGATAATGGCGGGAGTACCCTGGTTGCAACCGGGGTTTCCTCGGATTACGTCAGTTGGTCCGATACCCACATAGAAGTAAAAGTCCTGACCGACGGGGGAACGGGCGTGTTCAAAGTCAATTCCATATCTTCGGGTTCATCACTTACCATTGATTACTCGCACCTTTCTGTCAACAGCAGTTTTTACATGTGGTCTGACGTTACCCGGCAGCGTTATTACCTGAGGGATATGGACGGCAGTGGCGGCTACACCTTTTTGTACAATTCTACCGTACAAGGGGGCTTTTCCAACCACACCCTGGCCAAGGCTGCTTTCGAAAGGGCCCTGGAAACCTGGCGCTGCGATACCTACATTAACTGGAGGCCGGGAGGCACCACCACCAGTGAAGTTGCAGACGATAACTTAAGTGTGGTCACCTGGAGTACCACCTTGCCTTCAGGCGTTTTGGGCAGAGCAACCAGTTACTATGTGGGTTTTGGGAACTCCAGTTGCCACCATGCCAATACGGTTTGGTGCCTTGATGAGGTTGATATAGCTTATGATTCAACTTACACCTGGGAGTATGGCCCGGCATTGCCCAGCCCCGGTGAGTATGATTTTGAAACGGTTTCTCTTCATGAACTGGGGCATGCCCATGGCTTGGGCCACAGAATAGCCTCCGGTGAACTGATGCACTATGCTCTTTCTTCAGGAGTGGCCATCAGAACACCTGCCTCCGAAGAAACCAGTGGAGGCAATGCAAAAATGGCCTACAGTACCAGCGCAACTTGTTTTAATCCATCAGGATGTGGCAGTGGCCCAATGACGGCCCTGACCGCCGGCAACTGTGCCCTCCCCATCGAGCTCCTCTCTTTCCGGGCTGAGAAAAAAGGCGGAGAAGTGTTGCTCACCTGGCAGACCGCCTCGGAACTGAACAACGACCGCTTCGTCATCGAGCGGGCCGGGCCGGATTTGCATTTCTTGGAAATAGGGCAGGTAAAAGGTGCCGGTACCACCCTGCAAGAACGGCACTATTCCTTTACCGACCACCAACCGGCGATGGGTGAAAACTATTATCGCCTCCGGCAAATTGACTTCGACGGAAGCAGCTCTTTCAGCCCCTATGCTTTTGTGGAAATGGAATCTGAAACGGGAAAAATCCGGGTTTACCCCAACCCGATGTACGATGACCAGCTTCAACTGGAGGTCTATTCCAACGAACCGGGCTCCCTGGATTTGCAGCTATTCAACCTTGCGGGTTTATTGTTAGGAAGTTACAGGTATGAAATTGCCGAAGGATATAACAAGCTGAATTACAATGGTATAATGCCAGCACCAGGCGTTTACCAACTAATTCTAACTAAAAATGGTGCCCGCAAAATATTCAAATTAATCGTTCATTGATGGGTAAAATGTATATGTATTGTTAACTGGTTTTGGTACAGTTTTTTGGTGATACCCCAATGAAATAACACATTGAATGTGTCAAAAAGTGCTATTTAAAACGTTCCATCCCCTTCCCTGACCAGAACCTTAAAAACCAACCCGTCTTCTCAAAAACCGAAAAGAGAAAGCACCATCCGGCGTGCAGAAGAGACTTTACAACCAGGTGAAGTAAATGTGGATATTTTGTCACTCCTGCGGGCAGGAAGGTACACGTGCTAATACCGGAAACCCTATTGTTCCGAAAAGCTGACTACCTGCCCAAAGGGGTGTTTTTTTTTGAGGTTTTTGCTTCGCTTTAGGTTGTTAGATGGTTTTTGAGGTTTTTGGTCGTACAGTAGACGGTAAAGACTCAGAACTTGTAGGTTATCCCAAATCTTAAATCGAAAGGTAAGGTCAAGTCATCGTCAGGAGCATTGACGTTGTACAGCAACAAAATTTCGTAAGCCCACAGCCCGCCACTGGTATAGCCCAGCCCGACGTAAACGTTGTCTCTCACTACTTTATCAACCACCACTTCTCCGTTTTGGACCAACAACAACCCGAAATCATCAATGTAAACCACCTTGGTGTTGGCGTATTCGTATTCGAAATGGGCAAACAGGCTGGCAATGGGTTTTATCCTTGCAAAAGCCCCTATGCTCCAGGAGGTTGGGTTCACTTTGTAAATCGCCAGGTCAGAGCCGCGCCCTTTGATGAAATTGTAGGTGAAACCTGCCCTGGGGCCCACGGAAACCACATCGTTCCAAATCTTGTACCCTACCATTGGCGAAAGGCCGAAGACGAACAGGTTGGTTTCTCCTGAGCCGCTGAAACCGAGGTTGAAGTTGCCGCCGTACCACAGCTTGTTGGCAAAACCGCTTTCGTCAAAATAGGAATCCGTTTTTGAGGAGCGTTTCTTCCTTTTTTGCGCGTAGGCATCGTGGGTTGAAACCACAGAGAAGATCAGCGCCAAAAGTGCGAACCAGATGTATTTTTTCATGTGTATTGGATTTGGGTGATTAACTTTAGTTGAACAGGCCCCTTCAGAAAACATCAACGGTCTGAATGTTTAACGATCCGGGAATCTGTTTTGTCAAATGTCTTGCACAATCCTTTTGTGCATCACCTGATGGACAACAGATAGGCAGCCACAAAAGGGAGCACAAAGATAAAGGCATCAAAGCGATCCAGCACACCTCCGTGGCCGGGCAGCAGGTTTCCGGAGTCTTTCACACCTACGCTGCGTTTCAGCATGCTTTCTACGAGGTCGCCCAATGTTCCGAAGATGCTGACAAAAGCGGCCAGCACCATCCAGTCTATCAGGCGCAATTCTCCGGTGAGGATACAGAACAGAGCGGCCGTGACAAAGGTAATGACCACGCCTCCGATGGTACCCTCCCAGGTCTTTTTCGGGGATATTCTCGGAAACAACATGCGCCTGCCGAAATTGGAACCTACCAGATAGGCTCCGGTATCATTCATCCAGGTGAGCAACAACAGGCCGAACACCACCCAGGAGTTGAATTTATCCCCTTCAAAAGCAATGAAGCCCAGCAGTGCAAAGGGAGCCCCGATGTACACCATTCCGAGCACGATAAAGCTGACGTTTTGAAAGGGCCTGGCCGAACCGCTGAACAGTTCATAGATAAAGGCCAGAAAAATAAACGGGAAGAACAACACGGAGGTGATGATGATGAACTGGTCGCCAAAGCCCATGGGCTTCATGTGCAGGATGGAAGCCAGAACGAAAGGCGTGAGCCCGAAACCCACACCCAGCACCATCCGGGTGAAATCCCTGCGGGTGTACCTGTTCATGACCATGCTGAGGTACTCCCAAAGGCAAAGCGCCGTGATAATTGCGAAGAGAAAAATAAAGGAATAACGCCCCCCAAACAAGCCTGCCAGCATCACCAGTACGAATATCACAGCCGTTGACGCCCTTCGAATCAAAGCGGAGGCGTGGTTGGGGGAAGGCGGGCCCGTTGGTTTTACTTGTGGCGGAGAATGCTGCATAGCTGGTTTTCGAATCGTTTGGTTAGTCCTGCACTTTGGCTCCGTAGGCCAGGTCTCCCGCATCGCCAAGGCCTGGCACAATATAGGCTTTGCCCGTCAATTCTTCGTCAATGTCACCCACCCACACAAAGGCTTCCGGGTGTTCTCTTCGTATGTACTCGAGGCCCTGTTTGGAGGCAATCGCCGTGGCAATGTGCAGTTTGTTGGGTTTGCCGTAGTTGGCCAGTTCGTCAATAACGATGTGCATGGACCCCCCGGTTGCCAGCATGGGATCAATGATGATGAGTTCAGCGCCTTCCAGGTCCGGGCAAGAGACATACTCCAGGTGGATATCGAAAGTGCCGTCCTTGTGGTGCCTTCGGTAGGCAGAGACGAAGGCATTTTCAGCATTGTCGAAATAGTTCAGGAAGCCCTGGTGGAAAGGGATGCCTGCCCGCAGAATGGTTGCCAGCACCACCCGCTCTGTGGGCAGTTGCACTTTGGCCACACCGAGGGGCGTCTCAACTTCCCGGGGCAGGTATTGGAAAGTCTTGCTGAGTTCGTAGGCCATCACCTCGCCGAGGCGCTCCATGTTGCGGCGGAAACGCATGCTGTCTTTTTGGATGTTTACATCTCTCATCTCCGCCAGAAAGCGATTGGCAATGGTGTTGAACTCACTGATGCAATAGATCATAGGCGCAGTTGGCTTTGCTTTTTTCGCTTCGCAATGCTGAAAAATGCTTTGCTTTTGCCGAAGGTGAAAAGAAATCGGGGGCGATAAAAGTATAAAAAAATTGCGGTGGCAAAGGTAGTGCATGAAACGGCTTCCTCTCACCTTTGTTTTGGTTCCGCAATTGCCGCAAACTCTGTCCGTCAAATGGCCCCCTTCATCGAACAAAATCAAGCCCCCCGGACCGGCATTGATAATTTCGGGCCCTCATTGAACGGCAGCCGCCGGTTTTGACCGTACACCAACAGGTGCTTTCATTCCGGGAGTTGAAACTGAACTTATGGATTACAGGGAATACATCGCCATGGCCTGGAACGCCATCAAAGGCAACTTGCTCAGGGCCATTCTCACCATCATCATCATCGTTTTTGGCATCACCGCACTAGTGGGCATCCTGACCGCCATTGACAGCGCCATTTACTCCCTCAACGACAGCTTCAGCGGTCTGGGGGCCAATTCCTTTACCATTCAGCCGAAGGCTGTAGAAATAAGTGGCAACAGAGGGGGCCGCCGCGAAAAACGAGGTGACCCCATCACATTCAAACAAGCCCTGGACTTCAAGGCCCGCTTCGATTATCCCGCCCGCATCAGTGTCAGCACCAACTGTACCTCAAACGCCACCATCAAATACGGCGATGAAAAAACCAACCCCACCATGCGCGTGGTGGCCATTGATGAAAACTACCTGACGGTAAAAGGCATGGACCTGGAGATGGGGCGGCCTTTGACGGAAGCAGAGATAGAACACGGAAGCAACCGGGCACTCATTGGGAATGCCATCCTGAAAAAACTTTTTGACGGAAAACCCGAAAGAGCCATCAACCGGGACATTGCCGTGGGCAACCTGAAATTCAAGGTGGTGGGTGTGCTGAAAGAAAAGGGCACCACCATGAACTCCAGCGAAGACAATGTGGTGCTCATCTCCCTCATGGATGGGAAGCGATACTATGCCTCACAACGGCAGAACTACGATGTCACCGTAGCGCTCAACGACGCCACCGACATGGAAAAAGCCGAATCGGCAGCCATTGCCCTGTTCCGGAACATCAGGCGGCTGGCTGCTTCCCAGCAAAACGACTTCGAAATCTTCAAAAGTGACTCGCTCGTGGCCATCATCCGGGAGGATACCACCAACTTCAGGCTGGCAGCCGTGGCCATCGGCCTGATGACCCTGCTCGGTGCCGCCATCGGCCTGATGAACATCATGCTCGTTTCCGTTACGGAACGGACCAGGGAAATCGGCATCAGCAAAGCCCTCGGAGCCACCAGCAAAGACATCATGTGGCAGTTCCTCACCGAGGCCGTTCTCATCTGCCAGATAGGCGGTATCATCGGAATCATCACCGGCATACTCATCGGCAATGTGGTAACCAGCCTGATGGGAGGCAATTTCCTGATCCCCTGGAACTGGATCCTCATGGCCATTGTGGTTTGTACCATCGTCGGCCTCGTTTCGGGGCTCTACCCGGCCATGAAAGCTGCTAAACTGGACCCCATCGAAGCGCTCAGGTATGAGTGATTATGAGGATTATGGGGATTATGAGGATTATAGAGGTTGTTGGCGGTTATCAGTTGGCGGTTGGCAGTTGGCGGTTGGCAGTTGGCGGTTGGCGGTTGGCGGTTGGTCCCGGGGCTTCGCCCGGGATCAGTTGGCGGTTGTCCCCGATACCGAAAGCCGATAGCTATCGGCTTCGGTATCGGGGTCGGTTGGTCCCGAGCTTGCCTCGGGATTCAACTCTGTTTTTGACTCCGATTACTCTGTGGTTATTAAGGATTATGGAGCCTGCCCGGCGGTCAGACGGGGATTATGAAGGTTATAACCGGTTTTCCGGGACTACTCTGTTAAACTCTGTTATTAACTCTGGTAACTCTGTGGTTAATTAAGGATTATGACCCCGATTTTCATCGGGGATGAAGGATTATGAGGTTGTAGGGTGAGGAAGCGCTAAACCTTTTCATCCCTCATCCCTCATCCCCCATCCCTCATCCCTCATCCCTCATCCCCCATCCCTCATCCCTCATCCCTCATCCCCCATCCCTCCCCCGATGCCGCTCGG
>JALWSS010000023.1 GCA_026993525.1 Saprospiraceae bacterium | reverse complement strand
AGTACCCGGGCCATCCTGACAGACCTGTCTGGCAAGGTGTTGCAGGGCATTGCATTGCCTGACAAGTCCGGTGTGCAGCACCTCGATGTCTCCAAACTGGAACAAGGCGTTTACCTCATCGCCCTCGAAGCCGATGGACAGCGCCTGCTGACCACCCGGATCGTGATCGTGAAATAATTTTTAACCTGCGCAGCCGGATGCTTTGGCGTCCGGCTGCGTTTTTTCCCTTTGATCATGAAGCACGCTATTTTGCTATTTACTCTCTTGTTAGAATTGACAATTAATGCCCAAAATACATTTAACAAGAGAATGCATTTTAATGCCCCTGCTGTTGTCTTAACAAGTGTAGAAAATATTGACAATATCTATTTTGCTTCCGGGTCTTACATACACCTGTTTGAAGACACTGTGAGTTACTATCAAGTTGGAAGCGTATTGGTTTCATTTGATAGTACAGGAAATATTTTATGGGTAAAAAAAAATGCCTTTCCTGACAAAATATTTGACACTCAATCAAATACGCTTAGAATCCTCAATGATAGCACTTTGATCCTTTCTGGTATATTCATCGATTCTATAAGGAGCAGCACTTTGAGATGGTATGACACAAGTGGAGATATCATATCCTCTTATGAATACTTAAGCCCTTATCACATTGAAAACGACTTCATTTATCCAGTATCTACTGCAATTAAGTCGAAAAATGAGACATATATTTTGAATTGGATTCAACAACCGGATTTCAATGCCCAACTTTATATTCAAAAAATAGATAGTGTGGGTAACGAATTGTGGGTAAAAGAGATTGGAAATTCGAAATACGAGATCCCTGAAGTAATAATATGTGACCATAATAGTGGAGTGATAGTTGGTGGAGCCAGCACCACTTTGACTCTCACCACCCAGGACTACACCTACCGCACCCTGTTGGTGGGCATTGACAGTGCGGGCAATGTGCAATGGACCTGGCTCAGCCCCGAGAGTTGGGGTTTGCGGGATGCGGCCCGTGACATGGTGCTGTTGGACGACGGCAGCCTGGTCATCGCCTCCGGCATCGGCCACGAACAGCAGCGCCCCAGCGTCAATGTCGTTTATTTCGACAAAGCCGTCTTCAAACTCAACCCTCAAAAAGAACTCGTGTGGGAGGTGGTGTTCAAGGCAAGCAGGTTGGTTTCAGGAACAAAAATGTCAAACATTGAAAAGCTTGAAAATGGCTCGGGGTTTATAGTCGCTGGAGTCCACCCCATCAAAGATGACAATCCAAATGATTTGAAATGGGGATGGGCAGGCTGGATTGCCAAAATCTCACCGGATGGTGACAGCCTGTGGGCCAGAGAGTACACGGTGATTTCCACAGATGCTTTCACACATGATATCTACGACCTGAAAACCACCCCTGACGGCGGCATCATCATTTGTGGAGAAGCCAGAGACTGGAGCGGTCAGGACAGCATCCCCCAGCAAGCCTGGCTGATGAAGCTGGACTCCTTCGGCTGCCTGGTGCCCGGCTGCCAGCTTGTAGATGCCACCGAAGAAAGCAAAGAATCGGGCAGCCTGCTGCTCTATCCCAATCCCGCCCGTGACTATCTCAACTTTTTCTACCGGCCGGCGCCCGGGCAGCCTGCCGGGCAAACTTCCTTCCGCATCTTCGACGCCTCCGGCCATGAGCTGCACCGCTTCGAAGCCCAAGCCGGCGAGGCCACCTACATCCTGCCCCTCTGGCACTGGCCCCCGGGCGTGTACTTCCTCCAACTGCTCCAAAACGGTATGCCGGTGAAGACGGAGAGGTTTGTGGTGGAGAGGTGAGGGGGGGGTAGGGATGAGGGATGAGGGATGCCCCGATACCGAAAGCTTTCGGTACCGGGGGAGGGATGAGGGATGAGCTTGCAACTTCCGGTTGCGGCCTCCATTGCAAACGCTGGCAGTGGTTCCGAACCCTGCCAGCGTTGGGCGCACAAAAACCTCCCGGACGCAGCTTCGGGAAAAACCTCCCAAAAACACAGAGAAAAACCTCCGTGGTCTCAGGTTGCAACTTCCAGTTGCGGCCTGAATTATCACACGGTTTTTCCTCTCACAGAGGCCACGGCGGGCACAGAGAAAAAACTCTGTGTTCTCGGTGTTCTCCG
>JALWSS010000022.1 GCA_026993525.1 Saprospiraceae bacterium | reverse complement strand
AAAACCACCATTTTTCAGCCATTTGTGACCAGCTATGAATGATTGAAACCAACGGCCACCTGTCTTTCTTTGCAAGGGCTTCAGAAAACAGGTGATGTTTGTTCAGAACAACCCAATTCGTCTGGTTATTGGAAACCCAAACAGTTTGTCATTGCCCACAAATAAGCTGTAATTACCAATGGGTGTCAGGTGTAAACTTTACATCCACAGTGAGTTAGAAAGTCATTGCAAGAAGGGGGGAATTTTTCCGGGAGGATTTCCAACTGTGGGAATTCTTGAGAGAGACACCTGAAAGTTGGCAAACTCTGTGCCACGGGAGGCCTTTCGTCAGTTAATTGTTGACATCTGAAAACGCCATATTTTCAGTAGCTTTACGCATATCTATTTTAACCAATTGTCTGTACTTCCCCAACCCTGGAGAAACGGTTTATCCACAGCCCGATTGGGGAAAACAGGTGGAAAAATATCCTTTCAATTGCAGGTTGCGGTTCCTTATCTTTGCCGGCCTTATGCGTTTACAAAGTCTCGAGATAAAGGGATTCAAGTCCTTTGCCGACCACACCGTCATCAACTTTGATGCGGACGTGATCGGCATTGTGGGGCCCAACGGCTCTGGCAAGAGCAATGTTGTTGACGCCATCCGTTGGGTGCTGGGCGAGCAGAGCAGCCGTGAGCTCCGCCTGGACCAGATGTCAAGCGTCATCTTCAACGGCACCAAAAAACGCAAGCAGGGCACGGTGGCCCAGGTGACCCTCACCTTCTCCAACACCAGGAACCTGCTCCCCACGGAATACCAGACCGTTTCCATCAGCCGCCTGTTGTACCGGAGCGGCGACTCGGAGTACCGACTCAACGGGGTTACCTGCCGCCTGAAAGACATCACCAACCTCTTCATGGACACGGGCGTTGGCTCCAACTCTTACGCCATCATTGCCCTGAACATGGTGGACGACATCCTGGCTGACAAGGACAACGCCCGCCGCAGGATGTTCGAGCAGGCCGCGGGAATCAGCAAATACAAAGCCCGCAAAAAAGAGACCCTGTCAAAACTCAAGAGCACTACCGCAGACCTTGAACGGGTGGAAGACCTGCTCTTTGAGATCAACAACAACCTGAAATCCCTCGAACAACAAGCCCGCCGCACCAAAAGGTATTTTGACCTCAAAGAGAAGTACAAAGACCTCAGTCTCAAACTTGCCGCACTGAAGTCGGACGGGCTGAAAGCTACTTTCAAAGACCTCAAGTCACAACTGGAACGGGAGGAGGACACCTACCGCCAACTGGAAGTTGAGCAGCACCAACTGGAAGCCCAGTTGGAGTCGCTGCGCAAAGCCAACCTGGACCAGGAAAAAGCGCTGAGCAACAAACAACGGGAAGTCAACGAACTGGCTGGGCAAATCCGCGACAAGGAAAGCGAACGCAAGGTGCTGGAACAGCGAATGCTGTTTGCGGAGCAGAACAAACAAAAGGCCACCGAACAAATCAGCATCACCGAACAACGCATCCACAGCCTGGAGGCAGAGATCAACGAATACCGGGAAACCCTTGCCGAAGAAAAGAGGCTGGAAACAGAGTTGGAAGATGCCCTGGTGGCTGCCGGAAAGCACCTCGAACAGATCCGTGAGAACCACAGCCAGTTGAAGGCCGGCCTCGACGAGGTGATGCAGGAACAACAAAAAGCCGAGCGCAGGTTGTTTGAACTGGAAAAAGACAAGGCCGTCAACAACAACCAGATAGATTCGCTGAAGAATGATCTGGAGCGACTTTCCGAAGAAGAAAAAATCCGCATTGCCGAAGGGGAAAACCTGAACAAACGCATTGCGGAACTGGAAAAAAGGGAAAAAGCGGAAAAGGAAGCGGTGGCAGCGCTGGAACTTGCCGAAGAAAAACGCCAGGAGGAAGTGGCCAAAGTGGAAGAAGAAATAGAGAAACTCAATAAAAAGGTGCAGGCCATCCACCGGGAACTGGACGCCAAAAGAAACGAGTACAAGCTCACCAAAAGCATGGTGGAAAACCTGGAGGGCTTTCCGGAAAGTATCCGCTTCCTCAGCAACACCAAAGAATGGAACAAAGGCGCCCAGTTGCTCTCCGACATCATCTATGTGGAAGCTGATTACAGGGTGGCCATTGAAAACTACCTGGAGCCCTACCTCAATTATTACGTCGTAAAAGACCTGGAAGAAGCCCAGGCCGCCATACGCCTGCTGAACACCGCCCAAAAGGGCAAAGCCAACTTCTTCCTGCTCGATGCATTCAAAGACTTTGAACCGCCGGCATCACTGACCCCTTCCGAAGCCACACCGGCTGTTGACCTCATCCAATGCGATGCGGCACACCGCAAGCTCATCAGCTTCCTGCTGCACCATGTGGTGGTGACCGAAACCGACGAACTGGCAAAAGCAATTGCCGACGAAAAGCTGACGGTGCTGGCAAAAAGCGGCCGCTACATCCAGCGAAAATACACCATCAGCGGGGGCAGTGTGGGCTTGTTCGAAGGAAAGAAAATAGGCCGGAAAAAGAACCTGGAAGTGCTGGAAAAAACCATCCGGCGCAGCCAGCAGGAAGAGGACAAACACAGCTCACGGCTCCACCTGTTGCGCGACAAGCTCAGCCAACTCAAAATGGCCAAAGATGCCGGTTCCATACACCAGGCGCAGGCGCAACTGAACAACACCATTCAAGAAATTGCCACCCTCCGGGCAAGAAAGGAAAGCTTTGACAACTACCTGGCCGAGAATGCCTTCCGACGGAAAGAAATCGAGCAGCGCATCGCAGAACTCAGCGCAAAAAACAAAGAAATAGAGCAGGCCCTGGGCAGCATGAGCAAAGAGGTGGAAAAGGCCCGTGAGCAAATTTCCAACACCGACGGCAGTTTCCGGAAGGTAGCCGAAGAACTCAGCCAGGCCAGTGCGGCTTACAACGAAAAAAACATCGCCTTCATCCGGCAGCAGAACAAGGTCAGTTCCATCCAGCGGGAGTTGTCATTCCGGGAAAAAAACCTCGACGAAGCCAAAGTTGCCCTCGCCAACGCCCAACGCCTGTTGCAACAGTCCACCGATGAAATTGCCAGCCTGAACGACCAGGTGGAACAGCTACAAAATGACCTGTTGGAGATGTATGACCTTCGGAAAAACAAAGAAGGTTCTTTGAGCGAAGCAGAACAGGAATTTTTCAAAGCCAGGGGCGGTGTGAACGAAATCGAAGACAAACTGCGGCAATCCAACAAAAAGTCGCACGATGCCCAAATCCTCATCAACCGCCTGAAAGACAAACTGAACGAAACCCGATTCCAACTCAGCAGCCTGGCCGAGCGCCTGCGCATCGAATTCAACCTCAGCATCAACGACGCCGAAAACCTGAGCATTTCCGAAGAAGAAAAAGCCACCCTGGACCAAACCGAACTCCAACTCAAAGTGGAGCGGATGAAAAACAGGCTGGACAACTACGGCGAGATCAACCCCATGGCGGTGGAGGCCTACGATGAAATGAAGGCCCGCTACGAAACCATTACGGAACAACGGGAGGACATACTGAAAGCAAAAGACGACCTGCTGGAAACCATCAAAGAGATAGAAGACACCGCCACAAAACAGTTTCTGGATGCCTTCGGTAAAGTCAGGTTGTACTTCATTGATGTGTTCAGAACCCTCTTCACCAATGAAGACGCCGCTGACCTGATTCTGGAAGATTCGGAAAATCCCCTGGAAAGCAAGATAGAAATCGTGGCCAAGCCAAAGGGCAAAAGACCACAAACCATCAGCCAGCTATCGGGTGGCGAAAAAACGCTCACTGCCACGGCCCTGCTGTTTGCCCTTTATCTTCTCAAACCCGCCCCGTTCTGTATTTTCGACGAGGTGGATGCCCCGCTGGATGATGCCAACATCGAAAAATTCAACAACATCATCAAAGACTTCTCAAAGGACAGCCAGTTCATCATCGTTACCCACAACAAACAGACCATGGCTGCCGTGGACACCATCTACGGCGTGTTCATGCAGGAGCAAGGGGTGTCAGCCGTCACGCAGGTTGATTTCAGGGAACTGTCGCACGACCTCAACCTTGAAACGGTCGCCGGTTGAGTTCTCTCTCAACCTCTCTCAACCTTTCTCAATCCTCAATTCCAATTCGGCGTATCGGGAATGGTGGCGATCACACTGTATTTGTCGCCCTTGTGGGTGAGCACCTGGTTCCACAATTTGGAGGGCCTGGTTTTGAACAGGTAGTTGGGGTCCATGTCGGCGACGACCCAGGAGCCGATTTTGAGCTCTTCTTCCAACTGGCCTTCGCTCCATCCGGCATAGCCGAGGTAAAACCGGATGTTCTCCGGTTTGATGACCTCTGTCGAGATGAGGAATTTCAACTTCTCAAAATTGCCCCCCCAGAACACGCCCCGGGCTACTTCCCGGCTGTCTTCCAGCAAATCGCCCACGTTGTGGAGGTAATGAATGGTATCGGTTTGCACCGGACCACCGAAATAGACCTTGGCGGGAAAATCCGGAAATTCATCAATCAGTTCGTCCACCCACACATCCAGTTTCCGGTTGATGATGAAACCCAGGCTGCCCTCCTCGCCGTGCTCGCACATGAGCACCACGGAGCGCTTGAAGTTGGGGTCGAGCATGAAAGGTTCGGCCACCAGCAGATTCCCGGATGTTACCTGTATTTTTTCCATGTGCTTTTTCAAGGCCGGATGGTGTTTACTGGGTTGAGAAATTGTCTGGTCAATCATTCAACACCTTTCATTCCATACGGTTTTGCGAAGCGAAATATACTCAAAACGAAGTGGTTTGGGCGGCGTACGCCGCCCAAACTCCCCATCCACACTTGACGAGAGTGATGGGTTATTCTCAAACCACTTCGAGTCGAGTATATCAAATTGCCGAGCTGGGGAAACGGCGATTCAACCTTGCGAAGAATCCTCTCAAAACCTTGCCGGTTCCTCCCACTTCCACCACTTCAGTGATGCCGTTGTTCATCATGTTCTTCATGGTCTGTGTCCAGCGGACCGGTGCGGTCAATTGGGTCACCAGGTTTTTGCGGATCGTCTCCGGATCGGTTTCCGGTTGGGCGCTCACGTTTTGGTACACCGGGCAAACCGGAGCTTTGAGCCCAGTGGCCTCAATGGCTGCGCCAAGGGCATCCTGTGCGGGTTGCATCAGGGGTGAGTGAAAAGCACCTCCCACCTGCAAAACGATGGCTTTCAAAGCACCGGCTTCTTTGCATTTTTCAACTGCCGCTTCCACGCCGGGCACCGTTCCGGAAATGACCAACTGGCCGGGGCAGTTGTAATTTGCCGGCACTACCACATCGTCAATAGCGGTGCAGATCTCTTCCACTTTTTCATCCTCCAGGCCCAGGATGGCAGCCATGGTACTCTCAACGGCTTCGCAGGCTTGCTGCATGGCCAGCGCGCGCTGCTGCACCAGCCTGAGCCCGTCCTCAAAGCTCATGGAACCGGCAGCAACCAATGCTGAGAACTCACCCAGGGAGTGGCCGGCCACAGCATCGGGCCGGAAATCGTCGCCGGCCATTCTTGCCCGGATGACGGCGTGGAGAAAGACCGCCGGCTGGGTGATTTTGGTTTGCTTCAGGTCTTCGGAACTGCCTTCGAACATTACGTCGGTGATGCGGTAGCCGAGCACTTCATTGGCTGTCTCAAAGAGCTCACGGGCCAGGTCGTTTTGCGCGTACATGTCCTTGCCCATGCCCTCAAACTGGGAACCCTGTCCGGGGAAAACGTAAGCTTTCATAGTAGTTGTCGGTTATTTCGTTTTTTACCGAAGGAGCAAGAAGAAATACCCGCCTTCGGTCAATGCAGTTTCTTGCCAATCAGGTTCATAAACTCCGTGCGGGTGGGCTGTTTTTGAAATTCGCCGGTGAACGCACTGGTCGTCGTTACGGAATTCTGTTTTTGCACGCCTCTCATCATCATGCAAAGGTGCATTGCCTCGATCACCACCGCCACACCCGTGGGATTCAGGGTGTCCTGAATGCAGTTGAGGATGTCAATGGTGAGGCGCTCCTGTACCTGAAGCCGGCGGGCAAACACGTCCACCACCCGGGGCAATTTGCTCAGACCCACGATTTTTCCATTTGGAATGTAGGCAATGTGGGCTTTGCCTATAAATGGCAAGATATGGTGTTCGCACAGCGAATATATCTCGATGTCTTTTACCAGCACCATTTCGCTGTATTCCTGTTCGAAAATTGCGGAGCGAAGGATGGCGGCGGGGTCTTCGTTGTACCCTTTGGTCAAAAACTGGATGGCTTTGGCAGCCCGCTCGGGGGTTTTCAGCAAACCATTGCGGCTGGGGTCTTCCCCCATCGCTTCAATGATTTGCCGGTAATGCACTGCTAATTCTTTGGTCAGTTTTGACGGCATGCCGTTGGGCGTTACTTCGGTGATTTTTGTTGCTTTCACGAATGTAGGGATTGAAGGTAAAAAAACAGCAGGGAAACATCACCGCCCTGTTTATGTTTTCACCGGGCTCCGGATTTTACAAAAGCCTTCGGGCTGGAATCATTCACCGAAGTATTCTACAAAAATGTTTTCCGTTTCGCAAAGCTTGATACAGTGGAGCCGACAGCCTTTGATGTTCGGCTCCAGTTCTTTCCAAAACAGTACGGCCAGGTTCTCGGTGGTGGGCTGCATTCCATTCGGGATGAAAGGAACGTCAAGGTTGAGGTTGCTGTGGTCCACCTTGTCAACGATGGTTTCCCGGATGATGCGGCTCAGCTTTTTCACATCCATCACAAAACCGGTCACGGGGTCCGGCTGGCCTTTCACCGTCACGAACAGCTCGTAGTTGTGGCCGTGCCAGTTGGTGTTGGCACACTTGCCAAACACCTCCCGGTTTTTTTCGGAAGACCACTCCTCCACCCAAAGTTTGTGGGCGGCATTGAAACGCTCTCTTCGGGTCAGATAAACCATTGCAAAAGCTTTGTCGGCCGGACAAAACACCCACCCGGCCGATTTGGGGCGCAAAACTACAAAAAAGGGATGTACGCCCACTGTGGCTTTTTTCTCATCTTAGCCGCTTCACCGGCTGCCGCCGGCAACCTTCAGCCTATGCCTAAGCCCCGCATTTTCGTGATCATTCCGGCCTTCAACGAGGAGTCCTCCATCGCCCGTGTGATCAACGACATCCCTGAGGGGCTGGTGGAAGAAGTGGTTGTTTGCGACAACAACAGCTCCGACAACACCGCCGAAGAAGCCCACAGGGCCGGTGCCACTGTGGTGTTCCAACCCGAAGCGGGGTACGGCGCCGCCTGCCTCAAAGGCATGGAATACATCCGCTCAAAACCCGCCGGCCAACAGCCGGACATCATCGTATTCCTCGATGGCGACTACGCCGACCACCCGGAGCAAATGCCACAGGTGCTGAAACCCATCCTCGAAGAAGACTACGACCTGGTCATCGGTTCCCGTGCCCTCGGCAACATGGAAGCCGGCGCCATGCAACCCCAACAGGTCTTCGGCAACTGGCTAGCTACCAACCTCATCCACCTCTTTTTCAAATACCACTTCACCGACCTCGGCCCATTCCGGGCCATCAAATGGCGCAAACTGCTGGCCCTGAACATGCAAGACCGAAACTTCGGCTGGACCGTGGAAATGCAGGTGAAAGCCGCCAAAGCAGGCCTCCGATGCACCGAAGTCCCGGTGGATTACCGCCGCCGAATAGGGGTATCAAAAGTCTCCGGAACCCTCAAAGGAAGCATCCTCGCCGGCCATAAAATTCTCTGGACGATCTTTAAGAGTATCTGAGGTAGCTCGTGGCTCGTGGCTCGTAGCTCGTAGCTCGTGGCTCGTAGCTCGTGGCTCGTAGCTCGTAGCTCGTGGCTCGTGGCTCGTAGCTCGTAGCAATCCCTGCTAAAAATCCTCAATTAACCACAGAGTTATCGGAGTTTGAAACAGAGTTGAATCCCGAGACAAGCTCGGGAACAACCGACCCCGATGGCTATCGGGGACAACCGACAACCTTCATAATCCTCCATAATCCCTATAATCCATAAATAACCACAGAGTTATCGGAGTTTGAAACAGAGTTGAATCCCGAGACAAGCTCGGGAACAACCGACCCCGATGGCTATCGGGGACAACCGACAACCGACAACCGATAACCGACAACCGACAACCGATAACCGACAACCGACAATCCCCCCCCAAATCCCCTACATTTGCCGGCACAAACACTTGCACAGACTATGAACTGGAGGAAACACGCTGTTGTGCTGGCCGGGTGCGCCTGGCTCCTTTCAGCCTGCAAAGAAAACCCGCCTGCTGCTGAAAAGCTTTTTTCGGAAATGCCTGCGTCGTACACGGGTATCGGGTTCGAAAACAAGCTGGAATTCAGGCAGGATTTCAACATCTACACCTACCGGAATTTCTACAACGGCGGCGGCGTTGCCATCGGCGATGTCAACAAAGACGGCCTGCCGGATATCTACTTCACCGGCAACATGCTGCCCAACCGCCTCTACCTCAACCGGGGCAACTGGAAGTTCGAAGATGTAACCGAAACCGCCGGCGTGGCCGGCAAGCACAGCTGGAGTACCGGCGTGGCCATGGCCGATGTGAACGGCGACGGCTGGCTCGACATTTACG
>JALWSS010000021.1 GCA_026993525.1 Saprospiraceae bacterium | reverse complement strand
ATAACCCCTAATCGGAAATTGAGATTTGTTTTCATTGTTTCAAATTTTAAAATGAAAGAAATGGTTCAGAAGGGCCAGGTGCCGAAATCAAGCGCTTGAAAACAGTACGAATTTAAGGAGCATTTTTGAGAATTGCAACGGGGGTTTATTGTTACAATTAAATTGTCAGGCACATTGCAAAACAGCATTCCGGAAAGATCAAGTAAACTATTGTCTCACACCACCAGAAACGCCAGCACGGAAGTCCCGAGCCCTCCGCGGTAGAAGTAAAAGCCCAGGGCTTTACAAATGTGGAGTTGCGCAAAGACCTGAATGGGAGACTGCGCATGCTGCGGGCCCGCTAATGTTTCTTACCTCGAGCAAGGTGATGACTCGGGCCACCAACTTGCAAAGTCACTCCCTCATCACTTTCTCCACCTGCATCACCTGCCCCTGCCGGAGGTACTGCACCAGATACAGCCCCGGCGGCTTTAAGCAACATCATCAGCGGCATTTTCTTGGTCGTTTTCAAACCTTTCGGCGTCAACGACCGCATCACCATCAAGGACTCACTGCGGGGTGTGGTGGAAGACATCACCTTGCGCCACACCGTCATCCGCGACTTGGAGAACCACCGCATTATCATGCCCAACTCGGTCATCAGCCAGGAGGTGCTCATCAATGCCGACTACCGCGACGAGTGCATCTGTCGCTTCATCGAAATCGGCATCAGCTATGGCAGCGACATCGACCTTGCCAAGCGCATCATGGAAGAGGAGGCTCTCGCCCATCCCTTGCACATCGACGCACGCTCGCCAGAACAGGTGGCGGCCGGTAAAAAGGAAGTGGTGGTGGGCGTGGTAGCTTTACAAGACTCAGCCGTGCTATTGCGCGCATGGGTTTGGGCTGCCAACCAGGCCGATGGCTTCGTCATGCAATGCCATTTGTTGGAAAGCATCAAGAAGCGCTTCGACCAGGAAGGCATAGAAATCCCTTTTCCACCCAGGCCCCTGGTGTTCAAAAACACGCCTGCCATCGCATGAAAAAGAAACTCGAAATTCGCCAGCTCGACGAATTTTCCCGCCAACTGCTCGAACAGGCTAGCAAACACGGCAGGGCCGTTACCCGGCATGCCGGCTCTCTGCTGCGCATACCCCAGCGACTGCTGTGGGCATTCGTCACCGAAGGCCAGGAAACCAAAGACATGATGCTGACCTTCCTGCGCCTGGGCAAGCTCATCGTAATTAAAAACGGCAGCGAAGGTGGCCCCACCGAAGAGGAAATCAAAGCCGCTCTCGAACAACTCAAAGACATGCCGCGCATGTTGCCCTTCCTCGTTGTCACCGTCGGGCCGGCACCGGGCATCACAGAAGGTTACGTCCTGCTCGTGCTCACCCTCCAAAAATGGCTGGGTGAAAAAAATCCGCCTGTTGCCTTCTTCCTTTCGGCTCCTTTTTCAAAAGCATGCCGAGGAAAACAAGCCTGCTGCCTAATCGCACCCTCATGCAAGCCTGCCAGGTTCAGGCAGCGTTTGGAAGGCCAGCTCGTTACCTTCATGCAATGAGCCCCTTGGAATAAGTCTTTACCTTGGAGTCAATTGCCAAATTAGTTGGTTGACAGGAGTCGAGGTTGGCCAATCCCGACATTGGTCGGTAGGTTTAGAGAGATTTTGATCGCACGCTCTAAAATCCGCTCTCAACGAATGTAATGGAGGCATGCCACGCAAACCATGTGTTGCTGCTTGTGCCTTTTCGACCTCCATCAATTGCATGTGGCATGAAACATTTCCCTATCAAAGGTTGGCTTACCTGGATTGTACTGCTCAGTTTGCTTACAGCAGGCTTTTCGGGCTGTATCAAGGATTGTCAACCGGTCGAAGTGCCGCCCAACAATGAAAAGGAATGCCGGGCTTTGCGCATGGGGCTCCAGCAGTATGACAGCTTGCTGGTGAGCCTGGTTCTGTCCGAGGCCATACGCATCTACGAACCCTTTCCCTCTGGTACCGATACTTGTGGCCACGAAACCAACCTTTTGGAGCTAAAAAGGCTTCTCAACCAATCGTGCGGAGCTTACATCCAGGCAGAGGTAGATTGTTATCGATGCGTAGAGGCAATTCCTCGGCGCAGCCGGCTGATACTCACGCTATATAGACCCGACACCACCATGGTACGTATCCTGGAGATACTCACACCCTGCAACGACCACCTCGCCCTCTGGAAAATCACCGACCCGTAAACGGTGGCTGATTGGCCTGCCGTGGCTTTCGTCAGCCTCCAATAGCCATGATTGATTGCTCGATGTGTGCAGGATGGCCCGTAGCGCTACCATCAAAACCGACCACCATGAAAAAATTACTTTTCCTTTCGATTTGGGTGTGCACCCTTACGGCTTGTTTCGAACACGAGTGTCCAAACCCCCAACCCGAATTGCCTACCCTCCCAAGAGAGTGCCTCGGTATCAGGAACCTGCTGTTCAACGATGATGACGACGCCTTGCGCCCCATCATGGACTCCCTGCTCGTGATCTTCGAACCGGATACGACCCTCATGGGTACTTACTGCAATGGCGATGAGGTGCACCAAAACAATATGATTTCAGTCATCAACCTGCTCAATGCCCAATGCGAGGAGTATTTCAAGGTAGAGTCGGCTTACTGCTGTATCGAGACGCTTCCCCTCATCTGGGAAATACGCATTACCTGGGAGGAAAGCGGTCAGACGCATTGCCGCATCATCGATGTCTTGCTTCCTTGCGACGGCCCTTTGCGCTTTTGGGCAACCCACGGCTGTTGAGCGGCTGATGGTGCAATGACAAAACTGGCAGTGCCAGCAAACATTCCCGATCCGCAATTCGTTTGGCCTGCTAAACTCCCCCCCATGAGCGTCCTGGTATCGTTGCTCATCCTGCGCTTCTTTTTGCTTTCTACGGATTGTTTTCCCCAGGTTCTGGTTCAGGAGAACTGGCAACGTCAAATGCTCGCCTGGGTCAATGCCGTGCGAAATGCCGGTTGCCACTGTGGAGGCCAATTCATGCGCCCCGCACCACCTCATGTAGGACGACCGCCTTGCCAAGGCCGCCCAGTTTCATGCAGATTACATGGAAAAAATGAATTCCCTTTCGCATCTCGGTGCGCATCGCTCCCGCGTGGGCGACCGCGTCAAGGCAGTCAAAGCCATTGCAGCATTTGCGAAAAGAAAACTAAACCCCGGCGGGATACTCTTTTTCGAACTGAATGAATTTCATGCAGAAGCCTCCGCCGCAGCAGTAAAAGCCCAGGGCTTTGCAAATGTGGAGTTGCGCAAAGACCTGAATGGGAAACTGCGCATGCTGCGGGCCCGCCGACTTTAGCCCCCTGATTTTTTGGTATTGGTGTATCCCTCTTTCAACAGGATATTCAGCACCTTGTCACGGTGGTCGCCTTGCAAAAGGATTTCTCCGTCTTTCACCGAGCCACCGACACCGCATTTGGACTTTAGCTGTTTGCCGAGTACTTTCAGGCTTTCGTCAGAACCGACAAAGCCGGTAATCAGCGTTACGGCCTTGCCCTTGCGCTGTTTCCTGTCCAACAGGATGCGCAGCTTTTGTTTTTCCTTCGGCAAATCCTCCACCTGGTCTTCCTGGTGCTGAAACTGGAAATCCGGGTTGGTGGAGAAAACGAAGCCGAATTGGTCGGGTTTTTTGTTTTTGCTCATTTTGAGGGTTATGAGGGTTATGAGGATTATGAGGGTTATGAGGATTATGAGGATTATGGGGATTATGAGGATTATGGGGATTATAGAGGATTATGGGGATTATGAGGATTATGGGGATTATGGGGATTATGAAGCCTGCCCTGTCCCTGTCCTGCGGACAGACGGGCGGCGGACAGACGGGCGGCTGGTCAGACGGGCTGCCTGCCTGGCAGCAGACAGGGCGGCAGACAGGGATTATGAAGGTTTTTGAGGAATGCACCAACTGATCCCGGGCGAAACCCCGTGGCCTATTGCCAACTGCCAACTGCCAACTGATAACTGCCAACTGAGAACTGCGAACTGCTTCTCACCTGTTCATCAGGTTTGTGAAGAAGCGCCAGACCCGTTGGCCACGGCCGGCGTTGACGGTGATGTTCAAAAGTACACCGGTGATGACGAGGGCCATTGCCAGGACATTTGCCAGGGTGATGCGCTCTCCGAAGAGCAGCCAGCCAAAGATAGCGGCATAAATGGCACCAAAGAAATTGAGGCTGGTTACGATGCCGGCTTTTTCGCCTTGCAAGGCCCTGGTCAGGAAAACCTGCGCGATGTGGGCTGCCAGTCCGATGCCAATCAGGATGGTCAGTTCGTACAGGTCGGGGACTTTGAATTCGTACAGGCTGTAGGCTCCACCCAGGAGGGTGCCCACCACCTGAAAATAAAACACGATGACCAGCGGGTGCTCCCGCCCGCTCATGCTTCTGACAAAGGTGTAGGCCACACCGGCAAGCACGGCTGCCGCCAGGCCGATTCCGAGGTAGAACCACGAGATGCGTTCGTCAAAGCCTTTGAGGGCCACGATGCCTGCAAACGAAATTGCGAAGAAAAGCCATTGGATGGGTTTGATCTTTTCCCGAAGGAAAATCATTGCAATGATGGCGGTGAAAACGGGAGACAGGTATTGCACCGTTACGGCCGAGGCGAGTGGCATTTTCTGCACCGTCACAAAAAACATGAACAGGGCCACCGTTCCGGAAATTCCCCGGCCCCACAGCCGCCAGCGGTTGCGCCGTTGTCCCCAGACATTGACGCCGAGTTTGCGAAGCCAGACATAACTGAGTACAATGGAAACCGCACAGCGAAAGAAAACCACCTCCATGGCCGGGATGCCGGGCAGGGCTTTCACGCAGACGTTCATCAGGGCAAAGAAGAACACCGCCCACAGCATCTGGATGACGCTGGTGTTGAAGATGCGCTGCTTACCTGCTATTTGTGGCTGTTGGCTCGTGGTTGAAAGTGTTGCTCTCTATATGTGCCGGACCGGTTTCAATCTACCCATTCGGCAATGAAGACGTTGGTGTCGTGGCCACCGCCGTTGTTGCGGTTGGAGGAAAAGACCAGGTACTTGCCGTCGTAGGAAAACATGGGGAAGCTGTCGAATGCTTCGTCGAAAGTGACCTGTTCCAGTCCGGTTCCATCTACGTTGATTTTGAAGATGTTGAACTGGCGGCCGCTTTTGCTGTGGTGGTTGGTGGCGAAGACGATTTCCTTGCCGTTGGGGTGCATGTAGGGGGCCCAGTTGGCGCCGCCCAGGGCGGTTACCTGTTTCATATTGCCGCCATTGAGGTCGCAGACGAAGATTTCCAGGGCAGTCGGTTGCACCAGGTTTTGCGCCAGCAGTTCTTTGTAGGTGGCCTGTGCTTCCGGCGTTTTCGGTCGGCTGGCCCTGAAGACCAGGCCTTTGCTGTCGGGGGTGAAAAATGCGCCTCCGTCGTAGCCCAGTTCGTTGGTGACCTGGCGCAGGTTGCTGCCATCAATGTCCATCAGCCACAGCTCCAGATCGCCGGACCGGGTGCTGGTGAATACGATCTTGCTGCCGTCGGGTGAGACCGTGGCCTCGGCGTCGTAGCCGGGCTCGTCGGTGAGCTGGCGGAGGATATTTCCCTGAAGGTCAGCCACAAAGATGTCAAATTCCGGATGGATGGACCAGACGTACTTGCCGTTGACTACCCGCGGTGTTGAAGGGCAGGTGTCGAGTTGGTGGTGGGTGCTGGCGTAGATGATCTGTTCGTCGCCGGGCAGGAAATAGGAGCAGGTGGTTTTTCCTTTGCCGGTGCTGATGAGTTGGGCCTGTTCTCCGGGTTTCAGCCCTTTGTGGGCATCCATTACATAGATCTGGTCGCATTGGGTGCCCCATTCCGTATTGGTGGCCTGGAAAACCAGTTTTTTATTGTCGGAGCTGAAATAGGCTTCTGCGTTGTCGCCGCCCCAGGTCAGTTGTTTTACGTTTTTCAGGTGCTTTTCCTGTTCGTAGCGGAGGGTGTCGGCAGGGGTTTCATCTTGTTGGCTTTGTTGTTCGGTTTGCGGGTTGCCGCAGGCGAAGAAAAGACTCAAAAAGAGAGAGAATACAGGTAGGTACTTGATCATTTTTGAAAATTTTGGCGGCAAAGGTAATTCTTCCTGGTCTTCTTCTTTGCTGTGCAACGACACAGTTTTGTCAAAAGCAGGCTGAACGGGTACGGCAAAACGCCAACTGCGTTGAATTTCACTTTAAGCGGGTATATTTGGCGCCACCTGAAATGATCCGTTATGAATAAAGTTCTGCTCATCGGTGCAAGCGGTACCATTGGCGCTCCGGTTTGCGAACGCCTCTCTCAAAAGCACAAGGTCATTAAAGCCGGCCGGAATGGCGCTGACCTGAAAGTGGACATCGCCGACCCGGAATCCATCCGACGCATGTACCAACAGGCCGGAAAAATTGACGCCGTTGTGTGCATTGCCGGAGAGGCCCGCTGGGCTCCGTTGGAGGCATTGACCGAAGAGGATTTTTACATCGGCATCAGCAGCAAGCTGATGGGGCAGGTGAACCTTGTGCGGCTGGGGCTGGACTCGCTCAATCCCGGAGGTTCGTTTACCCTGACCACCGGCATCCTGGCCGAAGACCCCGTGGTGATGACCACCAGTGCCGCCCTGGTAAACGGCGCTTTGCACAGCTTCGTAAAAGCCGCTGCGCTGGAAATGAAAAAAAGCCACCGGATCAATGTGGTTGCCGCCGGGCTGGTGGATGCTGCTGCTGAGAAGTACGCCGATTATTTCCCCGGCCACAATCCCGTGCCCATGGAACGGGTGGTGAATGGCTATGTGAAAGCCGTTGAAGGCAAGGGCAATGGAGAGATCATAAGGGTTTACTGGTAAAGTCTGTTCACTTACTGTATAAATTCCAAACCTATGAAGAAGCGAATGAAATCAATCTTTGGGGGACTGCTGGCCGTTCTGGTGGTGATGCAGTTTTTTCAGATTGATAAAACCAACCCGGAGTACAACGCCGCCAACGATTTCCTCAACTCAGCGCAACCTCCGGCCGGGGTGGCTGAGACCATGAAGAATGCCTGTTACGATTGCCATTCCTACCAAACCAAATACCCCTGGTACACCTATGTGCAGCCGGTGGGGTGGTGGGTGAAGAACCACATCGAGGAAGGACGTGAGCATCTCAACCTTTCTCTGTGGGGAGGCTACTCTGCCAAAAGAAAAAACCACGGTCTGGAAGAAATGCAGGAAATGGTGGAAGAAGGCGAAATGCCGCTGAACAGCTACACCTGGGGGCATCCGGAAGCCCGCCTGACCGGCGATCAGCGCAATGCCCTGATCAGCTTTTTCAAAGAGACGAGGGATAAGCTTGGGTACAGCGGAGGTGATGACGACGACGATTCACACGGCGAATCCGAAGAACACGAAGAGCACGAACACGAATGAAAATCCTCAATCAGGCTTTTTCGGCTTCCGGGTTTTGGCAGGCTTCCCCAGATTTGCGGCCACAAACCGTGCAAGCACCGAATTTGTCAGCAACCATGGGGTTGTTGGAAGAACAGGAACCCCTGAATTCACGCTTTTTGATGATGTAACCGATGTTCATTGCCAGAATGGCGATGCCGAAAAAAGCAAAAATGGCGAGAAAAGCCTGAATGAAATTCATTGTTGAAGGATTTGGTGGCTTACAAAACAATTGCCGCAAGTCAAAGTTGCCCGAAGGAGGGACTATTGCCTTTGCAGGCGCAAAAGTACTGACTTTATGATTGCCAAACCGGGTGATAAAAATTACACCGTTGCAAACCTGGAAAAAAAGAAAGCGGCTTTTGCCAGGCTCTTGCAGATCATGGACGACCTTCGGGAAAATTGCCCCTGGGACCGCAAACAAACTTTTCAGTCGCTGCGCAACCTGACCATCGAAGAAACCTACGAACTGGCCGGTGCCATCATTGACGAAGACCTGAAAGGCATTAAAGAGGAAATCGGGGACCTGATGCTGCACATGGTTTTCTACGCCAAAATTGCCGAAGAAAAAGCCGAATGGGACATCGCCGATGCACTGGATGCCGTTTGCGAAAAGCTCATTTCCCGCCACCCCCACGTTTACGGCGAAACCGAAGTTGCCGACGAAGAGGAGGTGAAAAAAAACTGGGAACAGTTGAAGTTGAAAGAAGGCAAAAAAGGCCTGCTGGCCGGTGTGCCCGATTCCCTGCCCGCCCTCGTAAAAGCCTGGCGCATGCAGCAGAAAACCGCCCAGGTCGGATTCGAATGGGAAACCACAGAGCAGGTCTGGGAAAAAGTGGAGGAGGAAATAGCGGAATTCCGGGAGACCGTCGTCAACGGGGAGTCACTGCAAAGACAGGAAGAAGAGTTCGGTGATGTGTTGTTCGCCCTCATCAACTATGCCCGCTTTCTCAACATCGAACCCGAAACCGCCCTCGAAAAGATCAATCGCAAATTCAAAGAGCGCTTTGAGTACATCGAAAGCAAGGCCCCCAAAGACCTTCGGGAAATGACCCTCCGGGAAATGGACGACCTCTGGAACGAAGCGAAAGGGAAGTGAAGGTTTTTGGGCGCCCGTCAGGTGCTGACTTTCGGTCAGCTCCTGAGTTTTTTTTTGGTTATGAGGATTATGAAGGATTATGAAGCCTGTCTGCCGCCAGGCAGGGATTATG
>JALWSS010000020.1 GCA_026993525.1 Saprospiraceae bacterium | reverse complement strand
GTAGTGGGGGAAATGGGGGGAGGTGAAGCGGTTGCGGGCAGCGAGTTTCAGGCCATGCTGGACGACCTGGCAACTGTCTCCTTTTTTGTTGGGAAATTCAATGTAATGAAGTATATCCGAGCCGTTGTTGGTGTTGAAATATATTCTACCGTCCGGCCCATTCTGCATGGCAAAAAATGTAGTTGGCAATCCGTATATATCAGTATAACCATCATACACTGCTACGGTATCCAAAGATGAGGCAATATCATCTGCCCATAAATCAAGTTGCATAACGAAAGTACTGGAAAGCATGTAAAGAAAACGACCATTTGGGGAGAATGAGACTCCGGCACCCAAAGTAGTTCCCGGTAAAGGCACAAATAATGGATAATCTACAAACTCTCCTGAACACCTGTCAAACGTGTATAAATATAGACCATTATTCACTTCAAATCTTGCGAGATAACCCCCATCCGGAGAAAATGTAATGAGCCCGTTGCTGTTCATTTGAGGAAATTGCGGCTCTAAAACGCTAACCTTCACAGAATCAACCCCCTCCGGTGTAAGCAAAGAGGTATAAAATATATTCTTTACTTTTTCAGGAAATACAATCCACCAATCTCTTCCATTGGCATGTTTGATTGCGGTTATCGTTCCGAAAGTTTTTTCGTAATCATCGATTATAGATACATTTTTTTCAACCACTTTACCTGTTCCATTACTTAATTCCATGTCTATTATTGAATAATAAATAGGATTACGTGTTAAAAAGAGAGTTGGATGATATTCTAAGCGTTCATGAAGTAATATGTATCTTGCCGGAGCACCTGGAAATGGTAAGAAGAAATGACTTTGCACCACCCTAAGGCCTCCATACGAACTTTGCCATGTCAGTTCCCCTGGATTAAGACTGTCGCCGTTTTCCATCATTTCATGATTGTAACTGGCAATATAAATTCCATTGGTATAAAACAGCAGGTTACCGGTGCTGTCGCACATGGAAGCTCCGGTCACATCGAAATTCATTTCGGAATCAAATTGGTAGGTGAGGGGTGGGTCCGTTATGAAATCAACTATATTTGGACTTCTGTCCGTTGAAGAGGAAGGTGAGTTGTATCCAAAAAGCCATTTTTGATCATGCCATTGGGCTTGTGCATTTGTAAAAAAGAAAAGACAGTATATGGTGATTAAAAGACAATTCTTCATGATGTAGATATGAAAATGGCTGCCTCTCAAAATATAAATTTGAGAGACAACCATTGTAAAAAAAAAGAAATCAGTTCTGGATGACCAGTTTCTGTGCCTGAATCATGCCTCCGGTTTTTTTCAATACCAGCCAGTAGATCCCGTTTGACTGCTCAGGTAAGGACAGTATTATCCTGGTGCTTTCCAGAGGAATGGAATAGGTCAGCAACAGTTGCCCCTGTAAACCCAGCAGTTCCAGTTTCCAGTCTTCACCGGCGGGTTGGCTGAGCACCACTTCCACCTGATTTTTCGCCGGATTGGGATAAATCCGGAAGAATTGCATTACCTGGCTTTCAATGGGTGGCAAAACAAGCCCTTGTTGTCCGCCACCACATGGGAGCGCGTCTTCAAAATGCTCTTCCGTCCAGCCTTCCATCAACGAACGGGCTTTGAAAACAGCCATGCCTCCATCCCAGGGACATTGCTGCGCAATGCTTCTCAACAAATCAAACTGACTGCCAGTTGGGGCACTCTGCTTTGCCAGTGTGTTGAGGAAGATGTGGTTGACCGTCTTCAGGTTGTCTTCCCATATATCCGATGTGCTGATCGAATAATTTTGAGCAATGAGTGCATCAGCAGCCAAGCTGCGTTGCCAGTCAAGGCTGTCCGTCAGTGCGGTGTAGAGGTCTGAAAGACTGTCAACCTCAATCAACAACTGTGCTCTTTGGTTCAACATATCCAGACTGTCCTGCCCGCTGGCACTGGCCAGTAATGTGTCGAAATTGACCACCTGGGCCATTTTACTTTGCATGGCAAGGCTGAAACCGTCAAGCCGGGCCAGCGTCATCGAATCAAGACCAAATAAGCCATGCATGTCGCTTTCCAATAGCACAAAGCGACCGATAGTGGTGCTGCTGTTGGCATTGTAGAAAGAGTCGAGTACAGACCCCGGTACGATCTGTGAGGGATCTTCCCGGAGCTCTTTGTACAAATTGTATTGCTGCAACCAATTGATAGAGGTATCCGAAACACCGGGGGTCAATTGCCCTCTGGCAATCTTTTCAGTCCATCCATCGAATGGATAACTTTCTGGAATAATTTCGCAGATTATATCACATTGCAACTCTTCAAGTGAATCCACCGTAAACCAACTGGATGATGATGATTCAGGGTTCACGGGCCCAAAAGGAGCATCCAACTTTGGAACAACATATCTCGAAGCATTTACAAAGTCTGGATTGTCACTCTCATGCCTTGCTCCAATAGCATCCGGTGCCATCCAGGTTCCGTTCCACCTGTTTCCATGAAGAGGAGGAATTCCATCGGGAGGTTGCAAACCAGTACGCCCAGTGGCGGTATAATGCAACCCAAAATGATGATTATCAAAACTGGTGGTGGCAAACCGGGTATTATCACACGGCATGTCAAACTGGACTCCGATGTAGGTGCTGTTTACAGAATTGCACTCAAATATGGCATCGAGGGAACTTCTCATACGAATGCCAAAAGGACCGTTCATGTCGCCGTTGGGTTGGGTATTCAGGTCACCAATTACATTGTTGGTACAAATAAAAGGGGCCTCACATTGCTCAATTCTGATACCAGCATACGCTAAAATTCCAAGAGGTGAATTAGATATCTGAATGTTGTTCTCATGGATATTGTAATCACTACTACTCATCACAGAAATTCCGGAACCGGCGCCAACGGTAGTAATGTTGTTAGCATCTCCGATTTGTGCACTGACCTGGTCATTGTTGTTTTCCCTGACAAATATTCCAGCTGCACGATTATCCGGAAATGGGGGGCTAATGGTGATATCGTTTGCGTACACAGAGATAGCAGCCGCTGGGTCGTTGAAAAACAATGAAACTCCTCTCAGAGTAGCCTGGATATCATTGTTACATATCACAATTCTTTTCCAAATACAGTCCCTCACTAAAATGCCGGTTTCCATGTTGGTCATGGCATTTGTTCTGGCCTTTATATCAACATTTCTCAGAAAGATGCCAATACGACAATTGTCAAATAATACCGAAAGAGGTGAACTGCAATCTCCGACGTTTTCGAAGAAGCCTCCTTGATCCACGGTGACGGCTGTGCCTGCCTGGGAATAATCCAATCTTTCGATGTTGTTGAATTGGGAATTTGTCAGTGTCAGGCTGCCACTGTTCACAATGATTCCATTACGCAAATCCAGGAAAAAGTTGGCTGGGCCATTGGAAACACCAACGCTAAGAATTTGATTTTTCACCTTGATTCCGGCAAACGACCATGGACCGTCTTCAGGATCGTTGGAGTCAAAATGAGGAAGTAGCGCATCCGAGCATTCAATGGTATTGCCACTGAATGGATTCAGGGTAAATCCACCCTGCTCTGAATAGATGGCAATGAAGTTTTTGTCGAAATGCACCTGATCAATGGTCAGCGTTGAGCCTGTTTCGGCGGTTATTGCGTGCTGGCCATCCTCGATCAGGCCCTGACCATAGCCTAGCACATTCAGCTTGCCTTTGTTTTTAACAGTGATACTTTTCCATCTTTTATCACAACCTCTGATGTGGTTTGACCACAAATTTAAAACACTGTTCGTCGGCACCACAATTTCTGCTCCGGGTTCCATACAGACATTTGTACCAAGACCGAAGTTGTAGGTACTGCCCGTATTGCCTGGGATGGCGTCTGCATTGATGATCAGTGTACCACTGATGGTCAGGTTGAAGGATGTAAACGGGGAAGTGATCGAGGGCAGCGTTTGCTGCGCTACCAAATCGGCAAGGTATGTTTCCGCACCTGGTGATCCGATCTGGATACTTCCCTGTGGACAATCACAGACAGATGGCGTGCATTCTTCAATCTGAAAACTTACGTTGATGGTCTCATTCTGGACACAAATATCATTGGATACAATATTTACAGGAAATGTGATCACTGTACCAGGTGTTAAGGATGGATCGAGATCGAGATACAAAGTTCGGGTAGTACAATCACCAGCTGGCAAAACATTTACATTGGCAATCCCATTTGGGAAGTCAGGGTTGTTTGAGGCAAAATTTACACCGTTAGTTCCTCCGAGATAAGGAGCGATTAAAACGGATGAAAACAGGTTTTGGGTCCCCAGGTTGCAGACTTCAAAATCAATGATTGCCTGACCACCTGAACAAGCAGAAAGGATAATGGGATCAACAGAAATCTGATCCTCGCAATCTTTTCTGACATTCATGTTGTCAATGTAAACATTACTGCTGAAAGTGCCGTGGGTGTTGGTCTCCGTCATCCAAATGTAAGAGACCGGCGAAGTGTGAACCCCGGAGAATGTGAAAGGAGATGAGGGAAATACGACATTGCCGAATACACAATCGTCAGACAATTCCACTTCGCCAATGCAAGTGCCAATCAGTGTTCCTTGATTGTCAAACAACTGCCCATTGCAGGGGATGTCTGTTGGCAGTTGCAAGCCTGCCGGCAATTGGGACAAAGCCCAGATGCCAACAGTCACGCTTTGTGCTTCTCCATTCAAGATTTCTGCACAGGCCTGGAAATCAACCGTAAAGTTGCAGCCTGCCGGGATGGACTGACATAAAGGAAACAGGCCATTTTCATGGTTGTTCCCACTTAGAGAATTGATCATCCGCAGGTACTGGTTCCCATTGGAGGAAAGAACGTCGGGTGTGTTGGACGGAGAATTTTGCAGAAGAATGACCTCAGAATTGTAGGGAGGGATGAAATTTGGATAGTAGGTGTTTTGACCTGAAGGAAAACCCTCAAAATCCCCGTAATTCAGCAGGTTGCATTCAGCGGGGCACACCGTAGGATCAATCGGCGAAGTGTCAAGGCAAGCATCCATCTCAGTCAAAAGCGGGGGGGGGGGGACTTGTATAACTGGCAAACAGTGCCAGGGCAGCCACAAATGCCCACCCGGTGAAGGAATGAAAGTGTTGGTGCAGTGTGGGTTTTCGAACCTTGAAATTTTTCATGGTGTAACGGTTTTGGGCCTCGTTTTTTTTTTGAAAGCATGGAGCGCCGGTTCATAAAAAAACAGCAGGCAGGTTAAAGAATAAGTGTTTTCAGCTTTTAGTGTTTCAATAGTGTAATTGCTGAACTCTGATCTTAGGTGGAATATGTCACCGGACGTACCGAAATTGCTTCGGCACAGCGCCGGCAAGGATGGAATTCAGCATTGGTAACAGGGAATAGGCGTTTTGAAAACTGTGACCAAATATAAGGGATGAATTTGAAATATGCAAATGGGTGTGGGGAGAATGTCAGGGGTTTGACGGAATTGGGGAGGGGTGTTGGGTCCGTTCTTATCTCGTCAGCATCAGCATTCGCATTCGTAAGTTATTGGGAGCAGGGGTTCCTCGTTGGTCTCTCCTTTCGGATAATTCAGGCCGCAACTTCAAGTTGCAACCTGATCGGGAGCCTGCTCAGTTCCTCAGTTCCTCTCCCGACGAATGTCGGGATCAATTCCTCAATCCACCATTTCCACTACATTTGTCAGGCAACCAATCAGTCCAGCCATGATCAGAGACTTGAAATACCTCATCGCATACATTGCTCCGTTGTCCACTCTGGTGGCCCTGTTGTGGCAGGGGGGCTGGTCATTTGCCACGGTTGTCGTGGCTTTTGTGTTCATACCGGTTGGGGAACAATTGTTGGGCGGCAGCCCGAAGAACCTGACACCGGAAGAAGAGGAAAAGAAGTCCCAGACTTTTTTCTTCGACCTGCTGCTTTACCTCAACCTGCCCATTCTGTACGTACTTGTTTTTTTGTTTCTGAAAACGGTCACCACTGCATCGCTTCAGAGCTGGGAAGTTGTTGGACTGACCCTGAGCACAGCCATCATTGTAGGAACGATAGGCATCAATGTGGCGCATGAGCTGGGGCACCGGCGCAAGCGCTTTGAGCAGTGGTTGTCGAAGCTGATGCTGACCACGGCACTTTACACCCATTTTTTCATCGAGCACAACCGCGGCCACCACGTCTGGGTGGCCACCGTCAAAGACCCCGCCTCCGCCCCCGCCGGCGAGAGCCTGTACCACTTCTGGTGGCGCTCAGTAACGGGCGGCTACCTGCACGCCTGGCACCTGGAGTCAGAACGGCTGAAGCGCAAAGGCCTGAGCCCGCTCAGCCCGGCCAATGAAATGATCCGGCTGCAACTCCTGCAGGTGCTTTACCTGGCAACGGTCTGGTACCTGTTCGGTTGGGTCGGGGTTTTCTTCGCTGTCGCAATTGCGCTGGGTGGTGTCCTCCTGCTCGAAACGGTCAACTACATCGAGCATTACGGTTTGCGAAGAAAGCAATTGCCCAACGGGCAATATGAAAAAGTGAAACCCTGGCATTCGTGGAATTCCGACCACGAGCTGGGCCGCATCTTTCTGTATGAACTGACCCGCCATTCCGATCACCATTACAAAGCCACGAGAAAGTACCAGGTACTTCGTCATTTTGACGAAAGCCCTCAATTGCCGCTCGGCTATCCGGCCTCCATGCTGATGGCGCTCATTCCACCGCTCTGGTTCTGCACCATGGATGAGCGGCTAAAAAGCCGGAACCAACAACAGCATGCCGTTTAAGGCCGTTTGGAGATGATGGGCATTCCGTGTTTTTTTGCCCCAATTCTCCACGAATCAAAAAGCCTCCATGCGCATTCTGACACTGCTCTTTGTTTCACTTTCACTGGTGTACTTCATCACGGGCTGCAGCTCTGACTGCATCTACCGGCAATCATTCGAAGTGCCTGATGCGGAATGGACCTACGAAAACCCTATCAACTTCGGGTTTGAAATCCCGGACACCTCAGCCCGGTACAACCTGAACCTGGAGTTGAAACATTCAAGCGACTATCCTTACCAGAACCTGTATGTGAAATTTTACACCCGTTTTCCTTCGGGAAAAACCGTGGAGCAGGTGGTGAGCCTGGAGCTGACCGAAAAAGCCATCCTCTGGCAGGGCAAATGCAGCGGCAAATGGTGCACCGTCAACATACCGCTCCAAACCAACGCCATCTTCCCGGAACCCGGAAAGCACAGCATCACACTGGAACAGTACATGCGGGAAAGCCCGGTAAAAGGCGTGAGAAGCTTTAGCCTCTGCATCAGTCCGGCAAAAGCGGTAGAATAGTTCCCTGCAAAAAGTCATTTTAGGTTGGAGTCAATTGCCAAACCAACTGGTTGAGAGACTTGTCTGGCTGGCAGACGGGAGTTGAGGTCGGCCAATCCGGAGGTTTAAAGCAATATCAATCGAACCCTCTCAACTCCTCTCAACTCCTCTCAACGAATGAGGGCACTTTTTAAAGTGCACTCCCACTCCATGATCATTTCTTGAAGTACAGGTAATCCAGAAAATAGATCACCTTCACCGACAGGCTGTTGTTTTGCGGCAATTGTGTCAGGCGGCTCAGCCCCGTTCCGTAATTGTATATGACCTGGTCCTCTTCGTAATCGAAAGAGGATGTGTTGTTTTTCCAGACGATGAAAATGTCACTGCCGGGCGCAAAGCGCCAGCGGTACACGGCATCCACCGTAAAAGCGTCGAAACTGGAGTCGCTGAACTGGTCGTAATCGGTAGGGGCCAGTTTTCCGTCTTCGGTCAGCAGGTTGAATTGCCCGTACTCGGCTTTTGACCAGTAGTGCCGCACCCGGAAAGACAAGGACATCCTGTTGGTGAAGATATAGCTGGCGTTCAGCAAGGTGGAAAAGGTGATGTTTTGCCGCCTTCCGAAAATGATGTCGCCGTTGTCACGGGTGGTCACATAGCCAACGTCATTGAAAGCGTTGGATGAGCGCAACGACAAGCGAAAAGACAAGCGGTCATTGACCCTGTACCTCGGCGATGCGCCTATGCTGAAATTATAGCGGCCATCCTCAGCAAACTTCCGGATGCGCAAGTTGAAGTCCATGGCGTATTTCTTCCGGTAATCGGTGGAGACAAAACCGCCGACCCTCCAATTGGACGGATTGTGGTAAAAGCGTGAAAAGTCCCCGGTTCTGGGTTCAAAGTAATCGTCTTCGCCGGCGGGCTGAACCCAGGAAAAAATGCCAAAGCCAATCCGGGTGGCTGTAACCATCCAAACATCGAGTCCGATCCCCGTGCTCACAAAGGCGTCGGGTTTTTGCAACCGTTCATAGCTGGCATCCAGGGAGACACTGGCCTGGTGGAATTTTCCGAAAGGCTCGTTCTTGTTGTAGCTGGCACCGGCACTGAACGAGCGCTCATTGGGGCTGAAGATGAAACCCAGATCGTTGGGATCGTAGTCATAGCTTTCCACGTTGTATCCTGCATTCCACTGAAACACGCCGCTGGTTTTTCTGACGCCGGCAAAATAGGAATGGCCCAGGTCGGTATTGTCAGGATGGTATTTCTGGGTCAGCACGGCCTTGCCGTCAAAGGCATAGGACTGCTCCCTGTTCCGGATCTGAAAGCGGGTGCCGGTTACGTTGGCTTCGTAGTCGGCCCCCTCCCGCCAGACATTGGTGTTGATGAGCGAGACGTAAGAGTTATTGGGCAGGTTCTGATCAAAAACCACGATGTTGTAATTGGTCAGCGGGCTGGTCTGATA
>JALWSS010000019.1 GCA_026993525.1 Saprospiraceae bacterium | reverse complement strand
CTCCTGCCAGCAGGCTGTCCACGAAGATCACCTCGAGGCTGTCGGTGGCGGTGCAGATGCCGTCGGTGGCAATGGCGCTGTACCAGCCCTGATTTTGTACGTTGATGTCAGGTGCGGTGGGTCCGTGCGCCCACTGCACCTGCTGCAAGGGCCGGCTGGCCTGGAGCCCGAGCTGGAGCGGCGGCGAGCAGGCGGGGCCTTCCGGCACGATGCTCAACTCCAGCGGGGGCAGCACCTCCACCTCGTGCGCTTCGCTGTAGGCACAGCCCAAGTACCAGATGGTCTGCTCCAGGGTGTACTGCCCCGGCGTTGTGAACACATACCGGAAGCTGAGACTGTCGGTGAGGGTGCTGTCCACGCCGGGGCCGGTGAGGTGCCAGGAGGTGGCGTGGGCCAGGGCGTTGGCGCTGCCCTGGACGTGCATGGTGTCAAACCGGCAGACTTTTTCCGGAACGGAAAAAGCTGGTGATGGAGCCATAAAAGGATCGCCCGGACACCAGGCGGAACAATCAAAACTGCCACTATCCAACTGGAAGCCTTCATTGGCACCAAAAGGTGGTACATACAAAGGGAAAGTATCAAGTGTAACGGCAGAATTATTATCAGGCAAATATTCTTCTACAATTGCGCAAAATGGCATCGCACCACACTCGGTTCCGCCGTAACCTGATTCAAGCTTGACAGAGACATTTGAAAAAGTGCCGCTTACCGTGTCCTCCTGAAGCCGGGAACCAAAAAACTCTCCTTTTTTATTTACGGTATATACATCACAACGTTGACCATAACCTCCTTCCCACTCAAGTGCTCCCTGGGCATCAAAAGTCAAAGCACTGAAAGATCCTTTTCCCTTTGCAATTCCCATAAAATAGACATTGTCGCCATCAGTATTGACATCACAATCCTCAAAATCAAATTGATTACCCTGAATTCTTTTTCCCCAGTTCAGACCAAGTTCCGTAGTTGCTATTTTGGCTAAAAACCCATCAGCTGACTGGGCATCTGTAATAATTCCACCAACATAAAGATGGTTGTCAGTCAGGGTAGCAGCTTTTATTTCAAGGTCGTCATACACTTTGAAGCCTTTGGAATTGAACAAGGAATCCACTTTCATCACGAAGGCTTTGGATTCAACCCCGTCTGTCAAAGTTCCCGCAACAAAATAATCGCCCGAGCCACTATCCCGGGCTATCACCGCATTGTCAACGAGAAAATCTTCGCTACCGGCAAAGGAATACACAAAGTGCTTTTTGATGAGACTACTGTCAAATTCCAGGTCGTACCTGATCATTCCGAAGGATGAGGGGAAGTTATTTATTGAAAGGAAATCTATATAACTACCTGATAAATTATCACAAATATCCAACATGCCTATTTCGATATTTCGACCTTTCAATAAACCTATGTTCTTGTCAAGGATGAAAAACCGATCCAAGAATCCTTTGTAAAACAAATACAATCTATTCCCAGATTCTTTTAGTACAGGTGGCTCAACAGGAACGAAGAACCAAGGTGACGTATTTGGGGATCGGATGGAATGGAACACGTTGCATGACCCATTTTTGAAATAATCATAAACTATGTAAAGCTTTGTTTCATACAACACGCCTGAATGCAGTAAGCCGACCACCCTCCCAGAATCATTCGTGTTCAATGCAATTGGCTTTAGAATACTGGGAAGCCCTATCTTCTCAGCGTAAATATTTTGAGCTACTAATTTCAAAGCGAATGCTAAATGGAAGGTAAGTATAAACAACAATATTTTAGCTTCTATCCTCATAAAAAAATTGGTAAATTATTTATACCATTATTTGAAAACCCTTGAAATCAAGCCTTTATTAAGGCCGGTTTATTGCCACAAAAGAGTCCAAGGAATTTGCATGGCAAAAGGAAAATCACATCTGCTGCAATCAACATTTAAAAGTCCAATCCGAGTCAAGCACACAAAAAGCATTTCCGTCCAACAAGGAACAATATTCAGGCTTGACTCGGATGGCGGTAAATTCAGTAAAATAGTTACTGAACCTTTTTTATCCTACTGATCCAGACCAATAAAAGGTTCACAGCCGCATCCAGTAAGATACACTTTAGAAGTACCCTGGCTCCCCTGGAAGGTCATTGTAAATGGGTTAGAATACTCGAAATTTGTGTATCCCGTTCCACAATCTACAGCACAAGCAACCCGATAGGTAATTGAAGTCACCCCTGATGGTGTTTCGCCGCAACCGCCTGACCCTGTGGTGTAATAATTAGTTGTAAAGAAAACTGACAGGTCGGTATACTCCGGAACCAGGCAATTAAAATTGAATTGCCCAGCAGGAGGCAAGCTGCTCCACAAATCAATACATTCCGGAAGACCACCAGTGCTACAATCCGGACCATCGTAATAAAAAGCCTTGAACACTTTGCAGGGGTTGCTTAATCCACAGTTGTCAAATGTTTAAAATTCCAGGTTCCGGTAAGGATATTCAGGAGGACCAGGCGCAAATTGTGCATCGAGGATTTCATAAAAGCAACTACACCCACTTTCCCTCTCACACCCTGCTTCAACAACGGGTGATTTGTACACTTCATCGGCAGGCATCAGTCTTTCAGTTGTGGCAATGGCTGTGTCGGATTTTTTACACGAAAAAACGGCCCCAATCAGGCACAAAATCAGCAAAGAACAGAGAAAGGAGAACGAAGAACGTAAGATGTTTTCATGGTATCGAAGTTTTGGTGAAAAGATGAACGAATATAGTTATTTGAGAATAAAATTCCAAACCCTGACGGTATTGAAAATCCAAAGCTTGACTTCCCGGATCATGGTAAAAGTGCCTGCTGTGACAAATTAGCTGGCCCCCTCAACAATTCAATCCCGAATCAAGTTCGGGATCGTGAGACAAGCTCAAGACCATCAATCTCAACATTTCAACATTTCAACAGTCTCAACAATTTAACGGTTCCCCTTCATCCACTCCGGCAGGTTCCGCAGGGCGGCCAGTTGGCGTTGCTTTTGGCGGATGTCTTCGGCGGGGATGCCGAAGTAGGCTTTGCCGGGGGGGAGGTCTTTGGACACACCGGATTTTGCACTGACCACGGCCCCTTTGCCGATGCGCACCCGGGGAGCCACGCCCACCTGGCCGTAGAGCACCACCTCGTCTTCCAGGGTGGCCTTGCCACTGATTCCACATTGCGCAGCGATGAGGCAATTGCGTCCGATGACTGCACCGTGCCCGACGTGCACCTGACAATCCATTTTGGTGCCTTGGCCAATGACGGTATCTCCGCTGACGCCTTTGTTGATGGTACAGCCAGCGCCTATCTGCACCTCGTCCTGAATGACCACGCGGCCACCGGAGGTCCACTTCCGGTAGCCCTTTTCCGTTTTCTGAAAGTAAAAAGCGTCGGTGCCGATGATGGCCCCGGCCTGGATGAGCACCCGCCCGCCGATGTGGGTGTGATCGCCAATGATGGCGCCCGCCTGAATGTAGGTGTAAGGTCCTACCACCACATGGTGCCCGATGTGTACACCGGGTTCCACAATGGCGGAGGGGTGCACCTGGGCGCTTTCGCTGATGCGGGCAGTCATGGGCTGGAAGGGACGGTGCATGCGCACCAGCTTGTCATAAGCTTCAAAAGGGTCCTTGCTGATGAACAGCACCTTGCCATCCGGGCAATCCACTTCCTTCGGTAAAATGACGGCGGTGGCGGCGGAGTTCAGGCTTTTGGCGAAGTATTTTTCGCTGTCGGCGAAGGTGATGTCGCCGGGTTGCACCTTGTGTATCTCGTTGATGCCGGTGAGGAGCAGTTGCTCACCGCCAATGAGGCGGGCATCGGTCAGGCGGGCTATTTCAGCAGCGGTGTACGCTCGGGGAAACTTCATATTGCAGAAAGGTTTTTCAGCCGGCAGTGGGGGCAAAACTTTCATAGCTTTGCCGGCTGGCAGCACAAAGGTAATGGGCCTGCCAGCTTTTTTCACTCACGCCAAAAACCAGCAGCTATGACACTGGAAGAACGCATCAACAAAGACCTGGTGGAAGCCATGAAAGCCAAAGACCAGGCACGCCTGCGCGGCCTGCGGGCCATCAAGGCCGCCATACAACTGGCCAAAACAGAAGCCAAAGGCAAACCCGTTGACCAGGCCCGGGAAATGCAAATCCTGCAAAAGCTGGTGAAACAGCGCCGCGACAGCCTCGAAATCTTTGAAAAGCAAAACCGGGAGGACCTGGCTCAAAAGGAACGGGAGGAAATAGCTGTGATAGAAACTTACCTGCCCAAACCCATGAGCCCGGAAGAACTGGAGGCTGCCGTGAAAGAGATCATTGCCGAAACCGGGGCCAGCTCCATGAAAGACATGGGCAAGGTGATGGGCCTGGCCACCAAAAAGTTGGCCGGCAAGGCCGACGGAAAAGCCATCTCAAGCCTGGTAAGGCAGCAACTGAGCTGATCTGCTATTCCTCTGCCTCCGGGCTTTCGCTTTCGCCGGCATTATCGTCCGGATCGGGAGCGGTGAGAAAACCGCGCTCATTGAGGAACAAAAACCAGCGGATGATCTTTTTAATGTCGCTGATGTGCACCAGACTTTGATCGTGGTTGGGAAGCACCTCCAGAAAGTATTTGCGAAGCTCATCAGAAGAGGCTTTTACCGAAGGGAGGGGCAGCTCCTCCAGCTTGTCCAGCATGGTTTGAAACACTTTGCCCAGCTCCACGGCATCGCTGTCGGCAGTAAAAACGGAGATGCTCTCCAGCGGTGATATCTGGTGTTTGCGGGCTGGCGCAAAACGCACCTTCCCGGTGTCAATGTCTTTGGCCATGACGCCGTTGTTGCGGGTGGCCACGATGTGCTGTACTCCCGGAAAACCACTTATAACTGCGAGGTCTTTCAAATTCATAGTCTGAGAAACGATTGAGATATCATTGCCGTTTGGAAATGGCTGCAATTACCAGCCGGCAATGTGTTCGGGAAGATTTTGAACGGCTCGTGCCACAAAACCTTCACCATTCAGGAAAAGGGAACATTGCTTGTTTCCTACTTTCAGTAGAGCCGGGCAAAGGTATAAAAACTGACCATGTACTACCTGTTATTTAAAGCCCTCCACATTGTTGGATTCGTGGCCTGGTTTGCCGGGCTGTTTTACCTTGTCAGAATGTTCGTGTACCACGCTGAAGCATTTGACGAGGCCCCACCCAGGCGGGCCATCCTGCACGCCCAACTCGCGCTCATGGAAAAGCGGGTGTACACCATCATTTGCAACCCGGCGGCGGTCTTCACCTGGTTTTTCGGCCTGCTCATGGTCTTCCACAATGGCATGGACTGGCTCCAGCAGAATTGGTGGATACAGGTAAAACTGATCCTGCTGCCGGCCCTCACCTATTACCACTGGAGCTGTGGCCGCATTGCGAAGCGACTGGCAAAAGGTGAGAAAATATTGAGCTCCCACCAGTTCAGGCTATACAACGAAGTGCCTACACTCTTCCTGGTGATCATTGTGCTGCTGGCCGTCTTCAAAAACGAACTCAACATCGGATACACCCTTGCCGGAATGGCCGCCTTTGCCATTTTGCTGAACCTCGGCGTGAAATTTTACCGGACATTGCGCCAGCGAAACAAGAAGCTGTAAACTGCGGCAGGAATTTGGATGTGGCTGTTGCCGGTTATCCGCTAATTTTGGACCTGCTCAAAATTCCACTCGTATGAAATTTTCATTTCTGCTCTGCTTTGCTCTTGCTTTTTCTTCTTTCCTCGCTGCGCAAAACCAGGAGGCGCCCGCCCGCAAACCACAGGTTTATGTTTACAAAGAAACCGCCAGACCCAAAGCAAAGATCAAAGCGGATTATCCCTACGACATAGCCCTGGCCACCGCTGCCGGCGACACGCTCAACTCCACCGACGTACTGGCCGTAAACGGCAAACCCACCGTCATCCTGTTCTGGCTGACCACCTGTGCCCCCTGCCGCCGGGAGCTGGCCGCCTATGCCTCAAAATTTGAGCAGTGGCAAAAAGAGGCCGATTTTAACCTTTACGCCATTTCCATTGATTTTCCGAAGAACAGGAAAAATTTTGAGAAGATGGTGAATGAAAAGGCCTGGCCTTTCCCCGCCTATCTGGACCTCAACCGCGAGTTCCGCCTCATCATGCCCGGTTCACTCAACGGCCTGCCCCAACTCTTCGTGCTGGACGCCAACGGAAAGATCATCCACCACAAACGCAAATACCTCCCCGGCGACGAGGACAAGCTCTTTGCGTTTTTGAAAAGCCTGTCTGTAGAGGGACTGAGGAATTGAGGAATCGAAGAATTGAAGAATCGAGGATTCGAGGATTTGAGGATTTGAGTCCCCCGATGGCTATCGGGGCAAAAACCTTCTAAAAACCTGAAAAAAACCTGAAAAAAAACCTCCAAATAAACCTCCCATTAACCTAACGGCTGACAGCATCCGGAGTGCAGTCAGCCGTGAAAAAAACCTCAAAAAAGAACCTACTTCTTCCCCTCCAGATAAGCCCTGATCTCCTCAAAAGTGGGATTGACTTTGACGATGTACCCTTTTTCATCAATGAGGAATTTGGAAGGCACCTCTTTCACCCCGTACTCGTTGGCGATGGGTGAGTCGAAAAAGCGGAAGCTACTGACGGGGTCAATCACCTGGTGCGGCCAGGTGAAACCCAGGCGCTCGATGGCCCGTTCCCAACGTTCTTTGTCTTTTTCGATGGCCACGCTCACGATGGTGAACCCATCTGCATCGGTGAAATGGCGGTTGCCGTACGCTTCGTAGAGTTTGACCAGTTCCGGACTTTCCCTGATGCAGGGCCCGCACCAGCTTCCCCAGAAATCGAGCAGCACGATGTTGCCCTTCAGGTCGGAAAGTTTAAAAACGTGCCCGTCGGCGGTAGCTCCCATAAAATCCGGTGCCTTCTCGCCGGTGTCGTAGCTGGGCTGCATGTAAAAATGGCGCACCACCGTATAAACACCGGAAATGATCACGATGGCCAGCAGGATGTATATGGGTTTGTTGCTCATTGTTATTGTTGAGATTGTTGAAGTGTTGATCCCGAAGCCGATGCCGATAGTTGTCGGCATCGGCTTTCGGGAGTTGATGGTCGTGAGCTTGTCTCACGATCCCGGGCTTGCCCCGGGATTGAAGTGTTGAGATTGTTGGCAACCAACATACAGGAATTGCAAAGAAACAGGTATTTGCGCATTCCGGTTGAAGGTGGGGTCATCGGGCTGTCAATAGCTGGCACTTTATTTTCAGAGAGACAAATTGCGTGTTTTCAGGTACATGGGTTGCCACTTACTTTTGTGGTTTTGGTGCCCAAAATTCAATCGCCCGGTTACATGAAATCAACCTTTCCCATAGCATTTACATCCTTTTTTCTTTTGCTCTTCGCTGCGCAATGGCTGCCTGCCCAGAGCGCCATCCGGTTTCTCAACCAACCGGAATGGGAGGAGGTGATCAAAGAAGCCCGACGAACCCACAAGGTCATCTTTTTCGACGCCTACACCACCTGGTGCGGGCCCTGCAAACGCATGGAAAAAGAAGTATTTAGCCGCAAGGCTGAAGCAGATTATTTCAACAGGAATTTTCTGAATGTGAAGTACGACATGGAGCGGGGCCAGGGCCGGGAATTGCGCAAGCGATTTGGCGTCAAGGTCTTTCCCACCTACCTCTTTATCCACCCGAACGGACAGGTCTTGCACCGCATCGTGGGTGCACATACGGCCGGGAGGGTCTTCCTCAACAGCGCCAAAAAAGCCCTCACCATGAACGGCTACCTGGCTGCACTGGAAATCCGATACAACAGGGGCGAGCGCAACCCCAGGTTCATGCTGGAATACCTCGATGCCCTGCACATGGCCGGCGAACAAAAAAAAGAACAGGAACTGGCCGAGGGCTTTATGAAACTCATGGGTACGGACCACTTCATGGACAAAGACTACTGGCAATTGCTCGACAAATACCTGCAGGACCCTTCGTCCCGACTGTTCCGGCTGTTGTTTGAGAATCGCTCGCAGATTGCCGCCGTTTGGGGAGAAGAGGCCGTGACGCAAAAAATCCTCGGCATTCTGGAACGGAACATTTTTTCCCTTCGGCAAAATCCTGAGGCAGATACCAGCCACCTGCCACAACTCATCACCTTGCTCCGGCTGGAAGAAGACCTGCCCCGACGGCACGAACTCCTGGCCCGCACCCTGTGCATCCGCTACCAGCGCCAGGGCGACTGGTTCCGCTACGCCGCCACCGTGGAAGCCATGACAGCGTTTGGCTTCCTTCGGGAAAATCCTTACCCCCTTCGTGAATTGGATTTCCACGCTGCCAATATTGCGGAAAATTGCAAGGACAAAAATCTGCAACGCATTGCCCTCGACTGGTCCACCCACTGCTGCCAACAGGAAACCCGCCCCGAGGAACTGGCCTGGTTCCTCAAAACCAAAGCCCACCTGCTGGCCCTGCTCGGCAACGGCGAAGCCGCCGCTCAAACCGAAGCCAAAGCCATCGTAAAATCCAACGAAGCCGAACGCAAAGGCCTCAAACGCCAAAACTGGCAAGACCCCGAAAAACCGGAAGGGGAAGCCGTCGGCGCCAAATTTGGAGGAGGGAAGTAGATGAGTTCCCGGGTTTTAACAGAACTTTTTGACCGGCTTTGGTGAATGGCGTTTTCTGAAAATTACATTTGGGTCCGGTTCATGCTGGATCCTGTTTCGGGTGTTCAGCATGTCACGTTCACTCACCAACCCCTTGCAACATGAAAAACATTCTACTTGCCGCAATTTTCGTCGCGCTTCCATTTTTTCTGACCGGGCAAAACAGCCCTCCCAAAGACAGCCTGAAAAAGAACATCGTCATGGTCACCCCATTGGGTGATTTGCTCAACAACAGCAAATCCAGCTTTTATTACAAGCTCAGAACCCTGTCCAGGCCTGACCTCAGGGTCAATCTCAGAATTGGCACCGAACTGTTCAACGCCAGCAATCACCTGTACTTCGCCGGCAAAAGGACCAAAGCCATTTTCAACAACATCAAATTTGGTGTGGAAATAGAGAAGCCCAACGGCCGCCTGACGGTGTACTACGGACCCGAGATCAGCTTTACCCGCATCAAAGTGACCGATGGAACGCTCATCCCCTCATCCAACTTCATCTTCTCGGTCAACGCATTTGAACCGGGCGAACTGACCGAGCGGGAAAGCCGCCTGAAAGCCTTGGCATTCATCGTGTTTTTGGGAGCCCGGTACCAAATTGCAAAGTCCCTTTCCGTCGGAATAGAGAGCGCCGTTGGCTTTGGCCAATACACAACCACGCTCATCTACAAAGATCCGGGTGTGTCCATACCGGATGACACACAACGCGGGAAGTTCAAGGATTTTGCTGCCAACAGGTTTGTTTTCCTGGCTTACGAGTTTTGAAAACCTTCCATCAGGCGCAGACTTTGGGTCAGCTCCTGAATTATCTCTTCAGGCCTGGAAACTGAAAACAGGAGCTAACCGGAAGTTAGCACCTGTGATGGGCCCGGATTTGCTGCGACAATAATGAGCTGATGAGCCAGACAAGGCGGGGACCGCCCCAAACTCATTTCGGAATTCAGACCTTTTGTGGTGTCAACACCGCACTAAAGTAGCGCAACAGTCCCGCCATAGTCGGATAAATATACTGCGGCAGTCCAACGACCTTCAGGTCGTTGTGAAAGGAAAATTATTCTTCATTTATTCTTCATTATCACATTGGTGCCGCAGCGAGCCATGGCCGGTTATGCGCTCGAACATCAGGACTCCGGATATTTGTCCGAGTTGCCGAAGTTTTCCATCCCCAACCTCGAAGGCAACCTCATCGCCTTTGAAATAAGCGGCGACAGCATGTACCCCACCATCACCAATGGCGACATCGTGGTGTGCGAGCCGCTCGAACGCTGCGAAGTTTTGCGCGACAACAACGTATATGTGGTGGCCACGGATGTGGTGGTGGCCAAACGCATTCAGCAAATCAGGGAAGGCGACCACACCGAACAACTCAGGCTCATCTCCGACAACAGCGCGGTATATAAACCTTACGAGGTGGACCTCGCCGACATCCGGCAGGTGCTCAGGGTGAAATGCCGCCTCACGTCTTACGCCATCAGTTAACCACCGCACACCAATGCCAGACGAATGACCAACGATGCACGTTTTGAAAGTCCATTTTTCCGGCGGCTCGGCTATGTTGTCTGGGCGGCGATGCTGGTGTTGGCGCTCTTTTTTTACAAAGAGCGGGCATTTTTCATGGATGCCGGTTTCCAGCTTTTCAACCTCATCAACGAGGAGACCATACAAGTTTACCACTACCGATTCGTCACGGGCGTACCACAATTGTTGCCTTTTGTTTTATTGAAAATGTCCGCACCGCTGTGGTTGCTGGCGGCGAGTTTTTCAGCCTCGTACATCTTGTTTTATGCCCTCGTGTACCACCTGCTGGTGCGTTGGCTCAAAAATGACTACCTCGGCTGGGTGCTCATTTTTCTGTTCACGCTGATTTCGCTCGACACGTTTTACCACATACAGAGCGAATTTTACCTCGGCCTGTCGCTGCTGTTGCTGACTTTTGGTCTGGTGTGGCGCTACCCGGCGATGCGGGAAAAATGGCTTTTCCCGGTGCTGCTGCCTCTGTTGGTCACGGTGGGTTTTTCGCACAAACTCTTCCTCATTTACTTCCTCTTTTTCTGGATTTTTTTTTGGTTTGATAAACCGGGCACTCCGGCACCGGCGTTACGTCGCTTTTTTGTTGCTGATGTTGGCCATTGCGGCGGTGAAGTCCATCTGGTTCACCAACTGGTACGAGGCGGCGAAGCAGGTGGATTTCAAGAATTACTGGGCGCAGTATTTTCCCCGTTTCGATATCCTGCCTTCCAATGCCATTTTTTTTGAGCGGTGCCTGCACTTTTATTACCTGCTGCCGCTGATGCTGGCCATCGTCACGGCGTTCTATTTTCATAAAAAACAGTGGTTGAAAATATTCCTCGTTTGGGGTTTTACATGCGGCTACCTACTGCTGTACAACATCTCCGACCCCCCACGCACCTTACCGGTTTTATTCGGAGGTGATATACCTTCCTCTGAGCCTGTTCGTGGCGGTACCGTTTTTATTCGACCTTGTGCCGGAGTGGCAGCACAGCATCCGTTGGAAAAAACTGATGCCCTCGTTTTTCATGGGGATGATAGCCCTGCGGCTCGTCACCATCGGCTGGAATCACCAGACTTTCGACCGGTAATTTTCATGGGTAGAAAATCAATTGGAAAAAGGCTCCACCACCGGCGCCAACAGGTTCCTGTTGCCCTCCCGTTTTGTCCCGATGGACACCGTGATTATGACCTGGGGCGTGCCTTTCACGGTCATGCACCTGACTGCGCTGGAGCATCCCGACTCGGCGAAGACGCTGCTCATTTTACCCGGCTTCGAACGGTATGAAAAGGAGATGAAAGGCGGCAGCTCTTTTCTTTCCCCTTTTAAAGCGCTGGATTTGGAGGAACTCAACCCCCGGTATTTTAGGCTCGGGCCGGGGCGGTATGTATTGTTGAGGTGAAATCATATACCGCAACGCATTTAAGGCACCACCAAAAAACTTACTGATTGACCACCAGCTTTTTCCAAATCATTTGCCCATTTTGAAAAGAAATTTTGATGAGATAGATTCCACTGGTCATTAAGGGCAATTGCAAATAAAGGGGTTTGGGAGAGACAGGTAAGTCCGTTCTGAATACCTCCTTTCCAAGTTCATCAAATATTGAAACTTTAACTATAGAGACGACTGACGGCGCAGAGGTAATGGTCACCCATCTACCGGCAGGGTTTGGATAAATACGAATTTTTTCCGGTTTAATTTCCGGCTCACTCACTGCCACAACCGGCCCGTCAATTCCAAGCGTATCGCATGGACTGTCATGCAAATCATAAAGGCGAAAGTTGGGGAAATGTGGTAATGTGCGGACTACAGTAATTGGAAGCTCCAACACAGCAGGCTGGTACTGAAAAGTATCATTTTCTATGTTCAAACCACTTAGGAATTTTTCCCGGTGCTGAGAGTTCATGTAAATTTTCCCATCTGGTGCCGGCTGCATATAAGCCAGGCTGGTTCCAAAAACGTACTCGGAAACGCCTTCATAATAGGGTTGTTTGAAAAGGGAATCCAGAAAAGGCGATGGTGAATCAAGGTCAGCTCTGAAAATACTCAAACTCGAGGTTTCATAAAGCCAGCGGTTGTCAGGCGAAAAAGCGAGTCCTCCACCCCCCAGCGTGTACGGAGGCCGTTCGAGCGCTACCGGGTTGCTGAAAAACCCGCCGCAACGGTCGAAATCAAGCACCACCGACAAACAATTGTTGGTTCGGGCATATTTGCTGCCATCAGAAGAAAAAACCGATGAACCCACGCGGCGGCATCCAATGGCGGGGCCGATGCTCTGTTGGGCGTACATAGAAAAGCCTTCGGGATTCAGGAGCCAGATTTGATAATTGTTTGTGCCGTATTCCGGTATCACAACCCACCAGTCCCTGCCATTGCCATGGCGCACAACGGCAAAGGGTTCGAGTTCGCCATCGGCGAGGATATTATTTTTGCTGATTACAGTTCCAGTTCCTGCGTTGGCTGCCATATCTATTTCGGTGAAATAAAATGGGCCGTAAACAAGTTTGCGCACCGCATCGTATTTCCCGCCTGTATGCAGCAATATCCACCGGGACTGGCTTCCGGGCAGGGGCAGGGGTACCATGCCCCGTGGCACGGTGTAGCCGGTCTCGCATACCCAATCGTGCAATGAGCCTGGGTTGAGACCCTGACCATCTTCTAAAAGAGTGCCGTCAGCCCCTCTCACTTCGCAACCATTGGAATAAAACAGCAATTCTCCGCTCGTGCCGGTTGCCACTGCCACCGTACTCTCGAAATCCATGTTCAGTTCTGCTTCTTCGACCAGAACTGTGTCGGGCAGAAAATGTATCCAGGCGTTGCCGTATCCGGCTGAACCGGGAAATTCATTCGTACCCGCCGGCCAGCGTTCGTCTGGATAATGGATTTGGGATTTCAATTTCAGTCCCAACGAGAAAAGGAAAAGGAAAATAATTGCTTTTTTCATGACTTAATGGATTTAACAGGAAGGCAGCATTTCTTGCCGAACATCATAAATTCATTTTATTTCTTTTTTGGCGGCGCCACCAGGTAAATTCCCTCCCGTTCGGCCTGCTCTGCCGGCCAGTCCGCAGGTGGCCTGCCCGTCGTTTGAAAAATGTACTGCGCATAGACGAAGGCCATGGGATTCCTGAGCATTTCCAGGTCTTTTTTGGAACAGCCCTCGCAGGGGCTGCCCGGCAGCGTGGGCAGCAGGGTGTACGAGCGGTCGGGCTGCCCGGCAGGACCGGCTGCGCCTTTGGCATACTGCTTTGCGAGGAAACCATCCCCCGGCCGCTGAAAGTTAACCGTGTCGCAAGGCGAGCCGTCCCACTCGCCGAGGCGGTAATTGGGAAACTGCGTGAGCGTACCGGCATTGAAGCCCGGCAGTATCACGGCTGCCTCCTCGCAGTCCGCCGCATCGCCGGGCAGGTCCGGGCGGTGCACGGTGTTGAGGCAGCGGGTAGGCATGGCGTTGGAGTAATATATTTTTCCATCGGGCGCAAGCTGGCAGAAAAAGTAAGAAGATTGCCAGGGGTAGGAAGGGCAGAAGTTGAGTTCCCAGTTGGACAGGGTGTCGTAGGTGGAGGTGAGGTCTTCTTCCCACAGGTCGAGCGTTCTGACCCAGCCGGGGCGGTTCAGGTACAGGAACCTGTCGTCCGGGGAAAAGGCAGCAATCCAGGAGGGAAGTTCAACTTCGGGCTGGGGGATGATGCGAAGGTTGCTCAACTGCCCGGTGCAGCGGTCGAAGTCGTACAGGCGCAGTGCTTTGTTGGTGTCGTGGCGCAGGTAGAGGCTGCCGTCCTGCGAGAAAAGGCTTTTGCCGGCGTATTCCACGGTGTCGAAGGGGGGGCCTATGTCCTGGATGTACGGCCCCGTTATACCTTGCGGGGACAGCAGGAAAAGATAGTGCTTGGTATCGCTTTTCTGTAGCCCCATAATCCACCAGTCTCGCCCATTGCCGTGCTTGACGGCTGCCGGCCACATCAGGTCGCCCTCCATCATCACCACATTTTTCTCCATCACCTTGCCGTTGCCGTTGTTAGCTTTCATGTCGATGACGGAATAGTACAGAAATTCGGCGATGACTGTGGCATTGCCAAGGGCTGAGCCGGAATGAAACAAATAGTAGATGCTGTCGCCGGCGGGTTTTGGCAAAGCAAAGATGGGGCGTGCAGATAAATACCCATCGTTCTGTGAATTGTTCCAGATGGGACCGGGGTTGATGGTGTCCCCATTCTCCATTATTTCATTGAAACGGTCATATATTCGAAGACCATCGGTAAAGAAAATCAGGTTCCCCGTAGAATCTGAACAGGAACCATTAAAAAATGAGAAGTTGATGGCCCAATCAATTGGAGAAATCAACGGTGGGGAATAGTTGAAATTCATGATGCTGTTCCCAAAGCCGGGCGCAGTCGGGCCATAGCCGAAAATCCAGTTGTAGTCGTGTTGCTGGGCATGTAATTGTGTCAGGGTAAAAAAACAGGAGAGGATGAAAATTATTTTTTTTGTCATGGGGAAAAAATTGTGCCCCACTTCACTGACCTCAGTGAAGTGGGGCAAACGTAAAGAATCAAGGTTGCTGGATGAGCAGTTTCAAGGTCTGTGGCGGTTGCGTTCCCGATATTATTTCCAAAAGGTACAAGCCTGCCGGGATTTTATCCCCCCAGGACAGCTGTACTTTGGAAGTACCATCGAATGTCCATTCGTCCATCTGCCGGCCATTCATGTCCCGCAGGATGACCCTGCCTTCTGAATCCGGGTTTCCGAGATAAAGCGTGGCGCTTTGACTGGCCGGATTGGGATACAGGCCTGTAACTATGGGCGGCTTTAAAGCCATTGCCGCATTGCCGCCTCCGGCGTATTCCGGGCAATTGTCGTATGCACTGTAATCCTGTTCATCGCTCAGGCTGGCCCGAGCCTGCAATACAGCCATGCCGCCCGAATAGCGGCACTGTCGGGCAATGCCTTCCAGCGTTTGGCGGTCGGTAGCATTGAGACCCCCATCGCTCAGATAGTTTTCCAGTACGATACGGAGAACTGTCTTGAAATCAGTCTTGTACTGCCCGGTAGTTGTCACCGCATTGACCAGTGCCAGCAGGTTTTGGGCATCTGCCATGCGGCTGTTCCGGATGGTCGTCATGATGGCCACATAGGTCTGGATGGCCGTGGCCAGTTCAGCTTCCTTGACGGCTCGGTCGCTGAGCAACTGGGCAATGAGCGGCGGGTTGCCCGCTGCATTGCCGATGGCCTCATCTATGGCCGCTATTTCGTCCATCAGTACTGCCTTTACCGAATCGGCGTCGTCGAGGTCGTCCTGTTCCTGATGCGAATAGGCACTGAGTTGGTAAATACCTTCGTAGATGTTGCCGAGCGAATCCAGCGTGGTACCCTGCTTGCCGTTGTACCATGACTCGGCCGGTGATCCTGCCGGCATCAGTTCCGGGTTTTCGGACAATTTCCTGTGCAGCCGCAGTTCAGCTTCCCACACCCCGGCCGGATAGCCTTTCACCGCCGGGAAGGTGCCGGCAATCACCCGGGAATCGGCAACGGTGAGTTCTGCTGCCTGGCCGCCGTTCGATTCACCTGTGAGAACACACCATATTATGCCGATGGTGCCTGATTGTGGGAGAAACCATTGTCCTTGGTCATTCGTTGTTCCAATCAGGCGTGGGTTCGGCCAGTAGTCGGAAGGATCGGAATGCCTGATGAAAAAATTTGACATTTGGATAAATAATAAATCATCTAAAATGGTTGGGTCCCTTCCCTCAAACAAAGCCTCCACATTACTGGTAGCGCCGAACCAGGCATTGTGGCGGTTCGTCTGGTCACCGATAATTGCATCCATCCCGAGTTGCAACCCCGTTTGGTGGGTGTTGAAATTGGTGCGCTCGAAGAGGGCGCCATCACTGTTCATACCCTTGAACCCGACGCCGGCCTTGGTTTGGTCGAGGGTATTGCAGTTGAGCCAGCAGGCGGGTGATTCATCCACTTGAATCCCTGTCGAAGGGTGGGTGTTAAAATTGCCGGCGCCCGCGAACGTGTTCCCCCAGAAACGGGTGGAGGCGTTGAAAACGTCAATGCCTTCGTAAGGCTGCGTAGTGTTGCCAAAGTTGTCGGTAAAATTATTTCTTTCAATCAAAGAGCCGTTCAGGTTTTGTATCCAAATACCCCGGTAGGGTAGGAAATGAGGGCCGGTTTTGGATGAATTGACAAATGTATTGCTGAGTATCCAGGCAGTCTGCTGCCCCGGCGTGAACGAAAAGATGCGGATAGCCGGCCTAGGGATCGAAACCCCGGGGTCATCCGGGAACGCAACATTGTCATTAAAATCATTGAGACTTACCGTCAATTTATAAAAAGGGCTGGTATTATCGGCAAAGACGGAGGCGTCGTCAATAAACTGAAAAGAATTTTGTTCAATCGTCACATCGTAGGCAGCGGGAATGCCGTTTAGATATATCCCCCGATCCAAGTCGTTAAAATTGCAAGAGCTGATACTCATGTTCCCCAGGCCATAGACTCCTTCTTGTACATTGTCAAAAGTCGGGTAGTTCAATTATCTTCCGAAAGATATTCGCCCGAAGCTCATTTTTCAAAAATAGGAACTCAACCTCCCGTCCCGAACTTGATTTGGGATCGGGATCAGTTCCTCAACATCTAAAACCACAAATCCTTCACCAGCAGCCGGAGGCGTTTGTTTCCCTGCCAGGTATCTTCTTCCAGGTTGAAGGCGATGTGAAAATGTTTGCTTTTTTGAAGGCGTGGAAACAATTCTCCTTTGCCGAAGGCGATGCCGGTCCAGACTTTTTTCTCCTCCTGCTGCACTGACAGGCGCAAATGGTTGCCTTTCAGCAGGCGGCTGAAACCGGTATCCCTCACGTTTTTTGCGACGAAAACAGGCCGTCGGTTTTGCGGGCCGAAAGGGGCAAACTGCCGCAGCACCCGCCAGAAAGCAGGTGTCAGATCGCTGAGGCTGACCACGGCGTTCACCCGCATTTCCGGAACCAGCATTTCTTCAGAAATATCTTTGCTCACCGCTTTTTCAAAAGCCGCCACAAAGGCGGGTACCCGATCCACTTCCAGCGTGAGGCCGGCGGCATGATCGTGGCCGCCGAAGCTGACGAGCATGTCGCTGCAGGCAGCAATGGCGTCGTGGATACTGAAGCCGTTTACGGAACGGGCGGAGCCAACAGCCTGCCCGTTGGATTCGCAAAGCAGGATGACCGGCCGGCAGTACAACTCCACCAGGCGTGAGGCGGCAATGCCCAGCACCCCTTTGTGCCAGCCGGGATGAAACAGCACGATGCTTTTTCGGCTTTCCAGATCGGGATCGGCATCCAGCATTTCGCGGGCTTCCCGCACGATGGACTCGTTGTAGGTTTTGCGCTGCGTGTTGCGGTGGCTGAGCAGGCGGGCGTAATCGGCCGCCACGAACTTTTCTTTGGCCAACATGAGTTGCACGGCATGGCGGGCGTCGCTCAATCTGCCGGCGGCATTGATCATGGGAGCCAGCCCGAAAACGATGTCGTTGATGTCGAGCGGCCGGTGACGGCCGCTGCTTTCGATGAGGGCTTTCAGTCCGGGGCGATCGGTGCTGTTGAGCTTTTGCAAACCAAAATGAGCCAGCACCCGGTTTTCGCCGGTCATGGGCACAATGTCAGCGGCAATGCTGAGCACCAGCAGGTCCAGCAGTTGCCACAGCTCTTCCCCCGAAAGCTTTCGGGGTTCCAGCCGGTGGTTGATGGCCTGTGCCAGTTTGAACGCCACACCGCAGCCACTCAGTTCTTTGTAGGGGTATGCGCAGCCGGGTTGTTTGGGATCCAGCACGGCCACGGCACCCGGCAGCTTCTCCGAAGGAAGGTGATGATCGCAAATGATGAAATCAACACCGTGGCGTTGGGCCGTTTCCACCTGTTCCACTGCCCTGATGCCACAATCCATCGCAATGATCAGGGAGGCGCCTGTTTCTCTGGCGTACTCCACCCCTTCACGGCTTACGCCGTAACCCTCCTTGTGGCGGTCGGGCAGGTAGTAATCCGGCTTGGCACCCAGCTGAGACAAATACTCATACATCAGTGCCACGCTGGTGGTGCCGTCCACGTCGTAATCACCGTAGAGCAGTATTTTCTCTTCGCTGCGCAATGCGGCGATCACCCGGCGAACAGCCCGGTCCATGTTTTTCATCAGAAAGGGATCGTGAAGATCATCGAGGGTGGGGCGGAAAAATGTCCTGGCTTCGTCAAAGCTGGTGATGCCCCGCTGCACCAGCACCCTGCACAGCACCGGATGTATTCTGAGTTCTTCGTGTAGCCGGCTGACAGCTTCCTCGCCGGCAGGAATGAGCGTCCATCGTTTTCTCATAGGCCCGGGGGTTTGGGCGTGTAATTTAGGGAGAATTGGGGAAGTGGAGAATGAGGAATTGAGGAATTGAGGAATTGAGGAATCGAGGAATTGAGGAATTGAGGAATCGAGGAATCGATCCCGACATTCGTCGGGAGAGGAATTGAGGAATCGAGGTCCGCTGTCGGTGTCATTTCAATTGCCACCGGTAATTCTTCCTCTAAATCAATGCTTTTCTTCCTGGACGATGAAGAACCCGTCGGAGCCCTGGTTCTGGTAGAGGGGCATGAGGATGCGGCCACTTTCAGGTGCGTAAATGGGGCCTCTGATGTCGGTGGCGAGCAATTGGCCTTTTTGGACCAGTTGGAAATTGCGAAAGCCCGGTTTCATCCTGAAATAATCATCGGGTTTGATGTGGTGAACACTGACCAGGCGGGCCACTTTGGGAAGGTCTTTTGAATATTCGATGAGCAATGCATCATGGCGGTTCTCTACATCTTCGGCACGCACGGCATTGATGCTGCGCATGCAATTGATGATGGCGGCCATGCAACGGTTCATGGAGAGGTGGTCGTTGTGTTGACCGGCCTCAAAAGCCACACCTACCGTTGGCACACCAAAGTTCTCCCGGACAAAGTAGTGGAGCGTGGTTCCGGAAATCCCCGCCAGCATGCCGGTTATTACAGGCGCATGCAACTCCACTGCAATTCGGATGCTTTCAGGCATGTCAGAGGCTATTGCGAAGATGCCCCCAAAAGCCGAGGTGGTGTGCAAATCGAGCATAATTAGGCGGGAAGGTTTGTGCTGCCGGATTTTGGCTTCAACAAGTTCTACCAACTCGCGCAGTTCTCTGTCTTCAGCTTCCAGGTCCTGGTAGGGTGTATTCTTTACCCGACGGACATTTTCCGGTGTCCATATCCTGTTCAGGTCTTTGGCAATGAACCGTTTGTTTTCACGGTAGGCCTCGGCATTGCCCAGGATTCCGATGAAAGTGCCGTTGTAGGAAAAGGTGGGGTTGACATGGGGCTCCATTTCCAGGAGGTGAAAAACTGTTTTGACTGCCTCCACACCGGCCACTTCATTGCCGTGCATGCCTGCCATGCAAATGAACAGCGGGCCAGGGTTGTTGCCGATGAACTCCCCCAGCACATGGCGGCGATGCGCCACTTCCAGCAGTGTTTTTCCCTCTGTTTTTGTCATTATTTCGCCGTTCATTGCGGACATTTTATATGAACTTCTGTGCTGCCATCGGAATGGGCAAAACAAAGCGCCATTTTAGGAGTATTGTGCGAAAAAGCATAATGACCTTTGGCACATAACCCGATGATTCCTCCAGGGCCATTCACTTTTTTTTACCAAATGTCCAATTCTCATCCGGGCAGCTTCCATGGCCTCGTGGTTTGCAAACAAATCGCTCACCGTTTTGCCCGGCAGAACCAGCATGATGTTTCCTCTCCAACCGGTAGCGCTGGCGGCTCCCAGTGCGTTGTCGGCGCAGGAGCAGGCGTGTACGATGAGTTTGGGTCGTAGCTTAAGAATGTCGCTTTTTCGGCCGGCAAAGGTACTCAAACAGGCTGCCACCGCAAGATCCACTGTGCCGGTGGGCCGACAACTTTTGCATGAAACTTGCGTTTCTTTGTAACCCGATTGCGCTAAAATTGTCCTTTCCGGAAACCACTTTTCAACATTAGACTTTATTCTAAAAACTTTTGTATGAAGCTTTTTCAAAAGCAATGAAATTGGACGGTTTGTGTGCTGGCGCACACAAATCCGAATATAGTCTCTTGCGGAACGCAACAATTCAGGTGAGAACAATGCAGATATTTTTCCTTCTTCGCAAAATCCAATCCTTTTCAGCATTCAAGAATAAAAAACCCATGAGATCAGCATCGGTATTGATTGTCTTCTTCTTTCTGGCTCTTGCTGCCTCAGCGCAGAATGCAAAGCTGGCCCAGCAGTATTACAATGACGGGGAGTTTGAAAAGGCAGCCTACGTTTACAAGAAGCTTTACGAACAGCAGAACAAGAATGAATACTATTTCAACCGTTACCTGACCTGCCTGATGGCTGTGGAGCAGTTTGACGAAGCAGAAGATGCCGTTAGGAAAGCGCTGAAAAGTGACCCAAAAAACATCCGCTTGCTGGTGAGCTACGGCAACATTCTGGAACGACAGTTCAAAGAGGATGAAGCCAAAGAACAATACGAAAAGGCATTGAAACGGATGCCGGCTGATCAGTACGAAATCACCCGGCTGGCCAGTACCTTCAGCAGCCTGCGCAAGTACGACTACGCCATCAGGGCCTACGAACAGGGCGGACAGATGATCAAAAAACCCAGCATCTTTGCTTTCAACCTGGCTGAACTTTACCGAAGGAAAGGCGACATGCCCAACATGATTGCCAATTACCTGAACAGCCTGGATGCCTACCCCGACCGGCAGGCCACCATTCAGGGGCAATTCCAACGATACCTTGGCACCGATGATGATTTCCTGGAGTTGCAGACCCAGTTGTACGACCGCCTCCAGCAAAACCCGGATGCCTATCATTTCATGGAACTACTGCAATGGGTTTTTATCCAGAAGAAGGACTACAACAGCGCCCTGCGCCAGGCCAAGGCACTGGACCGCCGCCTGGATGAAAACGGCAGCCGCATTTTCCGCCTCGCTCAAACTGCCTTCAACGACAAGGATTACGACGCCGCTATCAAAGCCTTTCAGTACATCGTGGATGTGAAAGGGCAACAGTCCATGTTTTACATAGACGCCAAAAGGGAGGCGCTGAGGGCCCGCCGCTACAAACTTGTGGAAGGATTCAATTACACCGAAGCGGAGCTTCGTGAAATTGAGCAGGCCTATGAAACTTTCCTCGAAGAATTTGGCCGAAACAAAGTGACGGCATCCATCGTGGCCGAACTGGCTGACCTGGAAGCCCGCTACCTCAACGACCTCGACAAAGCCATCGAGCTGCTGCAGGAGGTCATTGCCTACCCCGGCATCAACCTGCAAACACAGGCCAGGGCTAAGCTCAGCCTCGGCGATTACTACCTCATCAAAGGCGAAATCTGGGAAGCCACCCTGCTGTATTCACAGGTGGACAAGGTTTTCCCGGAAGACCAACTGGGCCACGAAGCCCGCTACCGCAACGCCAAACTGTCTTATTACAACGGCGACTTTCAATGGGCCCAGGCCCAGTTTGAGGTGCTGAAAGGTTCCACATCCAAACTCATCGCCAACGACGCCATTGACATGTCGGTGTTCATCATGGACAACCTCGGGCTGGACACCACCGACCAGGCCCTGAAACTCTTCGCCGCTGCCGACCTGCTCAGCTTCCAGAACAAATACGACGAGGCCTTCGCCAAACTGGACACCCTGCTGATGAAGTTCCCCAACCACAAACTGGACGACGACGTGCTCTACGTAAAAGCGCAGATCTACGCCAAAATGAGGCAATACGACAAAGCCATCGAATTGTACGAGAAAATCGCGGAGCAGTACCCCGATGAAATCCGGGCAGACAATGCCCTCTTTGAAATGGCAAACATTTACGAAAACCAACTCGGTGACCCCGAAAAGGCCATGAGCTATTACGAAAAGATCTTTATCGAATACTCCGGCAGCACTTTCTCCATCGAGGCCCGCAAACGCTACCGGAAACTGAGGGGGGATAATATCTGAGTTATTGGTTGAGAGGGGTTGATCCCGATCCAGAATCAAGTTTGGGACGGGAGGTTGAGAGGGGTTGTTAAAACACGAGTCATCCTAAATTTTCATTTACTCGTCCCGTAGGGGCATTGTACAGGTCAGGTAAAATTCGGGATGACTCATATTTTCATTTTGTGATCAATAACTTACCTACCCTCAGCAACTCACCGTTTTCCAGGTATCGGTAGAAATAAAGTCCGGAATTAACTTCTGCCGTATTCCACCGGAGGGTGGTTTCGCCCGGTGGCACCTTACTACCTCCTGTCTTCGCCTACCAAAAGTGAAATCAGATTCGATCTCTTCCTCAAAACTTATAACACTTCACCTTCCCGCCCCGTCTGATTTTTTTGCCCCCTGGTCCTGAAGTGCCACCGCCAAACCAGCCGAGGTTGAGGTCGAAGGGGTTGAATTTCAGGGCCACATAGAAGTCCGTTCCGTAAAAATCTTTCCGGCCAAAGAGGCTGCCCACGTGGTCGGAGCCAACGACCAGGTAACCCAGGCGGGCGGCCAGGCCCATTCGCAGGCTGCTCCAGTTGTACAGCACCAGTGGAGCGGAAAGTGAAAACCATCGGTGTTCCAGCCGGGGTGTGAGAGCGAGGATGCAGCCCCGCTGCGGGGAGGGCAGGGGCGTCGGAATGCTTTGCACCAGGGTGGCATTTACGAAGACCATGTTGTTAACGGTATAATCGGCCTGCAGGCTGAGGCTGGCAGGCAGGGCCAGTGTGAAGCTGTTGCCGATGAGCGAGGCGAGGGAGTCGCCCATGGTTTCGTAGCTGAATTGCCGGGCAATGTCATCGAGGTGCATCAGTTGGTTGGAGTATTTCATGTAGTCGTTCAGGTCAATGGTGGCACTGGACCCGATGCCGATGTGGTGTTTTTCGGCAACGGTGAAAGAAGCCCGGCCGATGTCGAGCAGGGCTGCGCTGAGGCGCCAGCGGTAGCCGCCGTCATCATCTTCGTCAATGAGGGCGGTGGCAGCCAGGTCGAAGGCCCAGCCATTGCCGCTTTTGCGGGGTTTGAATTCATCGGCGTGCAGGTGGTTGGTGGTGAAGCCAAACTCCCCTTCTGCATTTTCGATGGTGGCCATGTCGTCTGGCAGTTTGGTGTATCGGAATTTCTGGTTGCTGGTAACGAAGGCCCCTTCGTAGGTCGTCAGCCGCCGCACATTTATTCCGAAGGAAAGCGAGCCGTAGTAGGTGGGCAGCTTCCAGGCATAGTTGACCCCGAACTCTTTCCAGCCCATGGCTGCTCCCTGGAACACCGGCACAGTGAAGGTGTCGTAAAAGGCCCTGTCGTTGTAGGGGTAATAACTGAAGACAACCGGTACGTTCTGAGAGCCACCCAGAAATGCCACCCGGGAAAAAACGCCGACGGTATGGTTTCCGGCTATCCGGACAGAAAGCGCCGGGCCATCCACATAGCCAAAGGTGGTGGCATAATGCTTTCGGTTGGCGTTTTTGAAGTCAATGACATAGGTGTCCTGCGCAACGGGGCCCTCAACATTCTCGGCTTTGATGAGATCGGTTTTGTCGTTCAGGCTGAAAAGAAAATCCGTGGTACTCGTTTGCCGAAGGAAAGTGTAATTGTTGGAAACAAAGGCGCCCGCACCGGCCAGGTTGAGGTCCCATTTGAGCGGATTGTAGAGCTGTGCAGTCGGGTTGAGGAAAACACCGCTGGCGCCACTGTAGCGCTCGGTTCGCAAGCCTAACTGATATTGTGCGTAATTCACCTGACCTACGAGCAGCAAGAGAAGGAGAATGCTGAGTCTCATAGCTTTTGTTTTGTATGTGATTTCTCCGTTCGGGCCGGTGGCCTTGTTCCAGAAAATGGAAACAAAAACCACATCGGGAATCCTTTACCCGGAGAATCAGTTCTGTGTTTAAGTGCAGGGATTCAGGTGAAGCCTGGAATCTATCCGTTTGCAAGGCGTATCGGAGAGATGCAATGTGGTTTCAACTGGGTTGAATTGAGAAAATTGTGCCTATTGGCTGATCAAGTCAACAATTCTGGGCAAAAACACAATGACCCCGACAATGGCCGCCCCGAATGCGGCAAACAGCACACCGGCTGCTGCCAGGTCTTTGGCCTTGCCCGCCAGGGGGTGTGGCTCGGGGCTGACGAGGTTGGTCAGTTCTTCAATGGAGGTGTTGAAGGCCTCGGCAGTAAATACGCCGGCAATGGCCAGTACCACCAAACACCACTCGGCTTTTTCGATGTCAAACCAGCAGCCGGCTGCAATGGCCAACATGGCAGCCAACAGATGGATCTTTGCGTTGGGCTCGGCCCTGAACATGGTCAGGATGCCCTTCCAGGCAAAAGCGAAACTCCTGAGGCGCTCATTCAACATAAGTGATGCCGTTTTGAACCTGGTAGTCGCCGATGATGCCCAGCCGCTTTCCGGAACCGGGTTCCATAAAATTTGAGAATGCTTCCACCTGCAGGGGCGAGGTAAAGAAGATGTGGTCAAAAGGCGTTTCCCAGAGGGAGCCGATGCCTTTGGAAACGTAGTGCATGAAGCCGTTCCTGCTTTCGTGCAGCCCGGCATTCTTGCAAAACTCCTGCAATTCCGTTGACCAGGTCACCAGGTTGAATTCACCGAAAATGAGGCTCGGAAGGCTGTCGTTGGAAATGATGGCCCCGAGGGCATCCAGTTGGTGCAACAACTTTTGACGAGCCGTTTCGTGGATCAGGGGTTCGGAGTGGATACTGAACAGCCGGAGGTCCTGCCCGTCAACGGAAATGGCTGTTCGCAAAGCCGGCACACCTTCAAAGAAAAGGGTGTCAATGCCCGCAAGTCTGTATTTGGAAATGATTCCCATTCCGTACAGGCCGATGTCCACATAGAATTCCTGGAAAGGATAGTCTTCGGCAAGTTCATCCTGGAGGATCATCTCCCACATGGGGTCCAGTTCATGAACGGAGATCAGCCCTGCCCCGCAATTGCGAAGCGCTTTGAGGGTGGAATCAATATCAGAAACATTGGAGAGGTTGATGTGCGCTACCCGAAAGTGAGAAGGACTTGCCGGCAAGGATTTCACAACCACCCGCTCAGGGGCCAGGTGGGCCCGCCACCGGTTGATGCCTTCGCTGTTGTTGTTGTTCTTCAAAAACAGGCAAAGCACTGCCGACCCGGCAAAGCAAAGGAAAGTCAGACGAGGTTGCCGAAGGAGAAGGCAAAACAAGCCACCCATCAAAAGCAGCAACATCAACTGGTTGGCGTAGTTGCTGAAACTGGACAATGGGTACGGGAAATAATGGGGGAAAACTACGGCCAAAACACTGATCCCTACTGCCGCTGAGGCGGCAATCTGAACAATGGGATGGTTGAGTATTCTCGGGATCATGGGAGTGTCTCGTTTCCTTTGAGTTTTTACCGGGCTGAAACAAAGGTACAGCAGAAGCGGCTTCAGGCCAAGTTATGACGGATAAGAAAATAACTCATGTATCCCCAGCTCAGGTCCTGGAGCGTCTTTTTGTTCGCTGCGGAGTTGTTGCATTCTTCGGCTGGCGCCAAAAACTCACCTGCGCCACTGGAAGAAATCCTTCAGCAGCAAGCTGCAATCATCCTTCAGCACCCCCAGCTTAATCTTCGTTTTTGGATGGAACATTTTTCTGCCGAAGCGCATAAATCCCCGTTTCGGATCATTGGCCCCGTACACGAGCCTGCCTACCTGTGCCCAGGCGACGGCCCCCGCACACATGGGGCAGGGTTCCAGGGTGACGTACAGGGTGCAATCGTTCAGGTATTTGCCACCGAGGGCATTGGAGGCAGCGGTAAGGGCCAGCATTTCGGCGTGGGCAGTCACGTCGTTCAGCAGTTCGGTCTGGTTGTGGGCCCGTGCAATGATCTGGTTGTTGCAGACCACCACGGCACCCACCGGCACTTCGCCCTCATCGAAGGCGTGCCGGGCTTCCCGCAGGGCCTGTTTCATGAAATACTCGTCGCTGTGTACACTTAGCATAGTCCGTAATTTTGCCCCACCTGTTCCTGGTTTTTTTACAACCTTCAGCAAATTCTGACCAAATTGGTTTTGACGGGTTCACAAAGAAAGAAATACCTTTGCGGATGGAAAAAGCAAATCACCTTCAGGATAAGTTTTTGGGTGAAGCCCTCACCTTTGACGACGTCCTTCTCGTGCCTGCCTATTCACAGGTTTTACCCCGGGAAGTTGATGTTTCTTCGCAATTTACCACCGGATTAAGACTGAACGCTCCCATCGTTTCGGCTGCCATGGATACGGTCACGGAAGAGAAGCTCGCCATCGCCATTGCAAGGCAGGGGGGCATCGGCATCATCCACAAAAACATGAGCATAGCACAGCAGGCCGAGCAAGTCCGCAAAGTGAAGCGCTCAGAAAGTGGGATGATCATAGACCCGGTAACCCTGCGGCTGGATGCCAGGGTTGGCAATGCCCTGCAACTCATGAAACAATACCACATTGGCGGCATCCCGATTGTGGACGAACAGGGCCACCTCATCGGCATTCTCACCAACAGGGACCTGCGCTTCGAAAAAGACCGCAACAGGCCCGTGGCGGAGGTGATGACCAAAGAAAACCTGATCACCGCTCCCATCGGCACTGACCTGGAAAAAGCACGGGACATCCTACAGCAACACAAGATCGAAAAACTGCCCGTCGTAGATGAAAACGGCAAACTGGCCGGCCTTATCACCTACAAAGACCTGATGAAGGTGGAAGACTACCCCAATTCCTGCAAAGACAAGTTTGGCAGACTGGTGGTAGGCGCTGCCGTTGGCGTCACCTATGACATGATGGACCGGGTGGATGCGCTGGTCAAAGTCCACGTTGATGCCATTTGCATTGACACCGCCCACGGCCATTCCCAGGGCGTTTTGGATGCCGTAGCGGCTGTTCGCCGCAAATACCCCGAGCTGCAAATCGTAGGTGGCAACATTGCCACGGCCGAAGCAGCCCTTGCCCTGGTCAAAGCCGGTGTCAACGGCGTCAAAGTCGGAGTTGGCCCCGGAAGTATCTGCACCACCCGGGTGGTAGCCGGTGTCGGCGTTCCGCAACTCACCGCTATCTACAACGCCTGGTCAGCCATTAAAGACAGTGGCGTGCCCATCATCGGCGATGGAGGCATCCGTTATTCCGGCGACATCGTTAAAGCCCTGGCTGCCGGCGCCAGCACCATCATGGCGGGTGGCCTGTTTGCCGGTGTGGAAGAAGCTCCGGGTGAAACCATCCTTTACGAAGGGAGAAAATTCAAGGTGTATCGCGGCATGGGCTCACTGGGCGCCATGGGCGCCGGATCAAAAGACCGCTACTTCCAGGACGTGGAAGACGACATCAAAAAACTGGTGCCGGAGGGAATAGAGGGCCGGGTGCCCTACAAAGGAACCGTGGAGGAAGTGATGACCCAATACCTCGGCGGCCTCCGTGCCGGCATGGGCTATTGTGGCGCCCACAACCTCGACGAACTCAAAAAAGCCCGGTTCGTGCGAATCTCGGGCTCCGGCATCAAAGAAAGCCACCCGCACAACGTCACCATTATGAAAGAGGCTCCGAATTATTCGAGCCGTATGTGAGTGGGGTGAGGAATCGAGGAATCGAGGAATCGAGGAATCGAGGAATCGAGGAATTGAGGAATGAGCGCCCCGATGGCTATCGGGGCAAAAAGTGCGCTCAGTGGTTTAGAGAGCTATCCATTACCCACAAATCCACCATTCCGGTTCTGAGAGTTATGCAAGCGTAGTACACTCATGAAGTAACCGAGGCTTGAAAAAGCATTCTTTACCCCACCAAACATCTTGAAACCCCTTGTTTCCTGTCCCTGTCCGGCGGCCAGACGGGCGGCGGCCAGACGGGCAACGAGGGGTTAGCGGATTAACCCCCAATCACATCTAACATCTTTACAGGGCATCAGCATCAATTTCAATTCACATCCCGAATTTGGTGATAAAGCTATTCCTGATGTGATGTTTTGAATAGAAGTTAGATGTGATTAGGGGTGCTGGCATGATTCCCGCCGTTTCCTGCCTTGTCGGCAGACAGGAAACAGCGGGTTACAAGATGGCTGATGTCATCACAGCTTTTTGCCACAGCTAAGGCAATAGGTTTTCGTAATCAATGAATTCGTGTTGCAGAGGTATTTCCCTATGTGATGGAGATTTGTGGGTAATGGGTACCGGATTCCGCATTCAGAAACTGAGGGCAATTGTAGCGCTTGCTAATTAGTTGCTTTGCCAAATTTCTTCTTTGTGGAGCAACCCATGTTTGACAGCTCGTCTGAAAGAATGGACAGGCCGGGAATCCTCAATTCTTCAAAAAGGGTGAAGCCCATATCAAATCCCCGATATTTCACCCCTCATCCCTCATCCCTCATCCCTCATCCCTACTACCTTCACGGCTTCTTCCACCATTTCATCAAGTGAGAGTTTAGAGGCATTCAGTTTGAGGTGAGGCTCCCGGATGGGTTCCCAGTCTTCTTTCAGGGCTTTGTAAACATTCCAGGTGGCTTCGCTGTCGGCACGGGGTATTTGGAGGCGTTTGCGGGCATCCTCGTCAGCAACCGTGACCTCTATGAAATAGCTGGCGGCGTTGGTTTTTGCAGCCAGGTTGTGCCAGTGTTTGCGCAGGGCTTCTTTGTAAAAAGTGGAATCAACGACCAGGTTTTTTCCTTCCAACAAGGTTTCTTCAGCCAGGGTCAGCATGGCATCGTACACCTTTTGTTTTGAGGCAGGGTCGTACTTGCCCCGGAGGTTTAGTTTTTCCCGAAGGGCATCGCTGTTCAGCCGGAATGCGTCCAGCTTTTCTGCCAGTGCATTGGCGAAGGTGGTTTTACCGGAGGCCGGCAAACCAGCCACGAGGATGAGCATGGGTTTGGGGCTCATTGGTATTTATTGCAATCTTAGCTTACCCTGGCGTCGTTTTGCAGATAAGCTGTTTCAGCCTCTTTCAGCAATTCCAGCAAGTGGGCACTGACGGGCCCCGGTTTTCCATTGCCGATGACGATGTCGCTGACCTGCACCACCGGCATCACCCGTTTTGTGCTGCTGGTGATGAATGCTTCTTTGGCGGTTTTGAGTTCCTCAACTTCGGGCTGCCGCATTTCCACCTGATAGTGCTTCCGGGCCAGCATGAGGGTGTGTTTGCGGGTGATGCCTTCCAGGATACCCTCGCCGGCGGTAACGATGCCCCCTTCGGGTGTGACGATGAAGAAGTTGGCCCGGGTGGTTTCGGTGATAAACCCGTTTTGGTAAAAGAGAAGGTCATCTGCTCCGGCTTTTTGAAGTTGTTCCCGCATCAGTATTCCGACGACATAATTGGTGGTTTTGATGGCGGGAAACTGGCGCTGGTACTCGTGCAACAGCAGGCTGATCCCTTTCTCGTATTTGTCGGGGTGGCAGGTGGGGTATTCGTGTTCCAGAATGACCAGGTTGGCGTTTTCCGAAGGAGAATAACCATCGGAGGCATAGCCTCCGGTGAGTACCAGGCGGATGGATGCATCGGCGAGGCCGTTGGACCCGATGAGCTGGTGAATGTGGGCTATGAGTTGCTCCCGGTCGAGGGGCACCTTGAGTTTTAGCTGGTGGGCCGAACGCCAGAAACGGTCGAGGTAATCCTCCACAAAAAGTGGCTGCCCGTTTTTAATGAGCAAGAAATCAAACATGCCGTAGCCTCGGAGGAACCCAAGGTCAGTGATGCCAAGACATGCGCTGTCAGCGGGCACTATTTCACCGTTTACACTGGCAAATTTTATCATGGTTTGCTCTGGTTTTGGAACGAAGCGCAAAACATTGGCCGGAGCACATTTCAGCATTCGGCCAGTCAATGCTTCAGCACATAATTGTCAATGGTAGAAAAAAGGATGTAAGCCAAAACGATGAGCGAAAAGCTGGCTTCGTGCAGCAACAGCATCATCAGCAAGGCCGAAGCGGCAAAGATAATCCGGATTTCATTGCCTGCCCATGAGAGGTTTTTGAACTTCATGCCGAACATCGGAAAACGGGCTACCATCAGGCCGCTGAGTATTGCGATAACCGGATACAGAAAGTAGGGCTGCGTTACGAGATGGCCCATGCCGAAAGAGTCAAAATGGTAGATAAGCAGCAATCCGACACAGAACATCGTTGCAGAAGGAGTCGGCATTCCGAGGAAGTTCTCCCGCTGGCAGTCATCTATGTTGAAGATTGCCAGCCGGATGGCGGCGAAGAGGGTCACCAGAAAAGCGGGTGCTGCAGCAAGGGTCAGCTCTATGGGCAGCACCTCACGCCCGGCAAAGCCTTTGACGAGCAGGATGTAAAGCACCGCCCCCGGCACCACCCCGAAAGAAACCATGTCGGCCAGGGAATCCAATTGGGTGCCGAATTCCGACTTCACCTTGAGCCAACGGGCCAGGGTGCCATCCAGAAAATCGGCAACACCGCTTGCCAGACTGAAGAAAAATGCCTGAACGAACTGGCCATACATGATACTTGCCAGGGCACAACACCCCAGGAACAGATTGACCAGGGTGATGAAATTGGGAATGTTTTTTTTCATCGTCTTTCTGCAATTGCCCAACGGTACAGGACAAACCGGGGTCTTTTCCTTCGGAGAAAAACCTGAACCACAACCGGAACAGGATAGGCAGTGTGCAAAAGTACATTTTTCCGAAAGCTAAGAGGGAAACCGGCAAGAACGCTCTTCCCGGCCTTTGTCAGCCCCGCATCACTAATGTTGTACTTTTGTCAAAACACTTTCGTTGTCAGAAGCATTGTAAACCTTTAGATCGTTCAGTTTGTAAATCCACCCAAACCCCAACCGTTTACGAAATACATACAGCATGACCGCACATCGCCGCCTTCTGGTTTTCCTTTCTTTTTTGTTTTTGTCTTCGGGCCTGTCGGCCCAACCGGCAAACGACCTCTGTTCCAATGCCATTCAGCTCACTGACCTCGACAGTTGGTGCAGTGCAAAAGCGGCCTACACCAACAGCGGTGCCACACTCGACCCCTTCATCCAGCCCACCTGTTTTCCGGATGTAACCCACGATGTGTGGTTCTCTTTCGTGGCGCAGGCCACCGACCTGGCCGTAACGGTCGTCGGCAGCACTTCTGGCCAGATACCCCCCGGTGGCACCATGGAAAACCCCCAGTTTGTGATTTACAGCGGCAACTGCACCGGAGGATTTACAGAGCTGCAATGCGCCTCCGACGGCTTCGGTACCGGAGTGGCTGAGACCTTTGCCGGGCCACTGCAAGTGGGCCAGACCTATTACATCAGGGTGGATGCCCGCAATGGCGGCACCGGAACATTCCAGCTTTGCATCAACAACTTCAACGCCGTGCCCAGCCCCAGCGGTGACTGCCCCACCGGCCCCATCCTTTGCGACAAGTCTTCTTTTACCGTCGGCAACCTGGTGGGCACTGGCCTGCTCAACAACGAGATAGACCCCGGCATTTGCATCGGCTCTGAATTCGCCTCCGCATGGTACCGATGGACCTGCAAAGACCCCGGCACCCTGACCTTTACCATCACCCCCAACAACCCCTCCGATGACATTGACTTCGCCGTTTTCGAATTGCCCGGTGGCATAGACGACTGCGCCAACAAAGTGAAAGTGCGTTGTGAAGCAGCCGGTGAAAACGTGGGCCAGCCCTTTTCCAACTGGGAGCCCTGCACCGGTGCAACCGGCCTCAGCAACAGCGAAACCGATACCGATGAATTTCCCGGCTGTGCCCCCGGCCAGAACAACTTCGTTTCGGCCCTGGTAATGGAGGCAGGCAAGTCGTATGCCCTCATCATCAACAACTTTTCCAACACCGGCAACGGCTTCACCATTGACTTTGGCGGTTCCGGAACATTCCAGGGACCGGAAGCCGATTTTACCACCGCACCTCCGCTCACGGCCTGCACGAATCAGGACATCATCTTCACCGACAACTCAAACAGCGTGGACCCCATCGCATCATGGGAATGGACCTTTGGCCCCGGAGCCTCACCGGCCTCCGCCAGCGGGCAGGGGCCCCACACCGTCAGCTATTCTACGCCGGGTGTCAAGTCCATCGTGCTGAAAGTGACCAATGAGGAAGGCTGTATCGTCACCAGCATTAAGACGATAGAAATCCTGCCCAGCCCGGAAGTGACCCCGACTGTGGTGAGCGACTATTGCGGCCCCAACGACCAGACAGGGGGCATTTACCTGAGTGCCGGTGGCGCCCCTGCACCCTTCCAGTTTGAGTGGCAAAACTCCGGCGTACTGGTACCCGACAGCTTCCTGCTTAATGTCGAAACCGGCACTTACAGTGTTGGAGTCGTTTCCGCCAATGGCTGCCGCACCGACCTGGACGTCATAGTGCCCGAAGGCCTCAGCCTTCAGGCCGGCGTGAACCCCGTAAACCCACCCACCTGCAACGGCGACAGCGACGGCAGCATCTCCATCAGCATTGCCATTGCCAATTATCCCATCCAGTACGACTTTGGCAGCGGCCTGCAACCCGACAGCTTTCTGACAAATATTGCTGCCGGCACCTACCAGGTGTATGTGATTGACGCCGCCGGCTGCGACGCCACTTTTGACATCACTGTTGAAGATTTTCCGCCGCTGTTGCTCGGCCTTGATCCGACCGACATCAGTTGCTTCGGCGAGGTGGACGGCAGCATCACCGCCATGCCGGAAGGGGGCGCAGGCAACTACACTTACGCGTGGAGCAACAACGGAAACACCCAAACCATCAGCAATTTACCCGAAGGAAATTACGAGCTGACAGTGACCGACGCCAATGGCTGTACCACCACCTCTTCCGCCGGCATCATCGAGCCACCGCCGCTGGCCATGGGGCTGGACCTTCAGCACGTCGTCTGTTTTGGATTCAACAGTGGCATCATCAACGTCATTGCCGAAGGAGGAACACCACCTTACGAATACAGCCTGGATGGCACCGACTTCCAGACCGATCCGGCACTGAGCAATCTGTTCGCCGGTGACTACACCGTGTACCTGCGCGATGCGAGAGGCTGTCTGTTGACCCAGCCGGCCACCATTACCCAACCACCGCCGCTGGTGGTGTACGCCGGCGAAGACCAGGTGGTTGACCTCGGTTACACCGTTAACCTGAATGGCGTTGTGACCCCGATGGGCATTCCGGTGACCCTTAGCTGGACACCTGCGGAAACACTCACCTGTTCAGACTGCACCAACCCGACCGCTCAGCCATTCACCACCACCACCTATGTGCTGACAGCCGTGGATGGCGATGGCTGCTCGGCTGCCGATTCGGTAATCGTTAATGTGAACGTGATACGGCCGGTTTACATCCCTTCGGCTTTCTCACCAAACAATGACGGCATCAACGATTTCTTCTCTGTGTACGGCGGCCCGGCGGCACGTTCGGTGCTCACCTTCCGGGTTTTCAACCGCTGGGGCGGGCTGGTCTACGAGGGCTTCAACCTGCCCTTGAATGACGAAAAAACGGGCTGGGACGGCACCTTCAAAGGCCAATTGATGGACCCCGCCGTGTTTGCCTATTACGCCGAAGTGGAATTCATTGACGGCGTGGTGGTGCTGTTTGAAGGAGATGTGACGCTGGTGAGGTGAAGGGCAGTTATCGGTTATCGGTTATCGGTTATCGGTTATCGGTTATCGGTTATCGGTTATCGGTTGGCGGTTGGCAGTTTGGACCTGCCACCGAAAGTTTTCGGTATCGGGCGCGGTTGGAGCGGGTAATCGTTGACCCCTGAATCTAAGCCCAACCGCAAAAGCTTCTTACCGGCGGAACCTTGTTCTTGTCAAAACCCAAACAGCTATGCAATTGATGGGCAGCCTCGTGGAGGCCGTAGATTTTTTGAAACAACATTTTTCTTCACCACCTTCGGTGGCAATTATTCTGGGAACCGGCCTGAGCGAACTCGCCGATGAAATAGAAAACCCAACTTCAATTGACTATGAAGACATCCCGCACTTTCCCAATCCCACCGCTCCGGGGCACCGGGGCCAGCTGATTTTCGGAACAATAGAAGGGGTACAGGTGGTGGCCATGGCCGGCCGCTTGCACTATTACGAAGGCTACTCCATGCAGGAGGTGGTGTTTCCGGTGCGGGTGATGCGATTGTTGGGAGCAGAGGTGCTCATTGCGTCCAATGCCGCCGGTTCCACAAACCCTGACTACGAAGCCGGCGATCTGGTATTCATCAAAGATCACATCAACCTGCAGCCGGCCAACCCGCTGCGAGGACCCAACGAAGACGAACTGGGACCCCGCTTTCCGGACATGCTGCACACTTATGATCCAACCCTGCTGGATGCCGCCCGCCAAATTGCCGAAGAAAAAGGGATAAGGGCACATACGGGTGTGTATGCCAGCCTGCCGGGCCCCAACCTGGAAACGCCCGCAGAATACGAGTTTCTGCACCGGATAGGAGGCGATGTGGTGGGTATGTCCACCGTACCGGAAGTGATCGCAGCACATCACATGGGCATGCGAAGTTTCGTAGTGTCGGTGGTGTCCAACAAAAGCTACCCCATCGGGTGCATCCGGGAAACTACCGTGGAATCGGTTATCGCCACCGTGAAGGAGGTAAGCCCAAGGGTGCAGATGCTGGTGAGGGAGTTGGTGGGGAGGTTGATCCCGAGTCTCCCGAAAGCCTTCGGGATCGGGAGGTTAAGAGGAGGTTGAACTGACAGACAATTACTGCATAACACATGATTAGAACGAGGAGAATTTACGAAGCGCCGGCCTCCGATGATGGCTACCGCATTCTGGTGGACCGGCTGTGGCCGGGGGGCCTGAAGAGAGAACATGCCCGGGTGGGCCTTTGACTAAAGGAAGTGGCTCCCTGCAACGAAATGGGAAAATGGCTGTACGGTGGCCAGGGGATCCGGGAGGAATTTGCGAAGCGATACAGAAAAGAGCTCGGACAAAAGGAGGATTTGCTTCAACAATTGCGGGCCATCGAAATCGAACATGGCAGTATCACCTTCCTGTTTGCGAAGAAAGACGAAGTGCAAAACAACGCTGTGGCGCTGAAAGCCATTCTGGAAAATAGCTGATCAGTTTTCTTCGAAAAATTCCAGTGGCCGGATGGGGGTGCCGTCGCTCCAACGGCCCATGAACAGCTGCTCCGGCGTTCCGCCAAATGCGATGTGTTCGTTATCGCCCGTCCGGGCAAAATCCAGCAGGGCATCGCACAATTTCCAATAGCAGTAATAATCCACCGCGTCGGTTCTGCCAATTTTCAGGGCCCGTTTGGAGGTGTAGTTCCGGGCGCCGGAATCGAAAACGGTGTCGAGGGCATAGGTCTGATTGTGGTGGGCTTCTATGGCCGGACTTCCGTAATCATCGGCCACCTGGCGGAGCAGGTTCCGGTATTTGAGGTGTTTGGTTTCCCGGAACAATTTGAGGGCGAGCTCATCGCCTACCACCCAGTCGTTTTCGTTTACCACCATCAGCAGTTTGATGCCGGCGGGCATGGCGGAGTAATCATCCAGCCGGCCGCCATTGAAACTGCCCGAGCCCGGCGCACAGAGGAACATGGCCTCCGGTTTCGGCACTTCGTATTTTTCATGGTTGACAGCCAGATCGGCAGCCACCACACCGCCGTAGGAATGGCCGACAAATACCAGCCCGGATTCATCAACGGAAATGTGCCCGGGTTTTTTCAACTCAGCCAAAGCATCCCGGATGGCAGTAGCCACATTCTCTGCAAAATGTTCGGGTGAGGGTGAAAGCATGTTTTTCTGGTAGCGGGGGTAAATGACAATGTTTCCCTTGCGGACCAGGTGCCGGATCCAGGCGCCGTAGATCATGGGGTTGTAGCCGCCATAACCGTGAATGAAGACCACGACGGGAGCTTCCGCAGGTGTCGGCCTGGCTGGTTCAAACAGCCAGTACCCCTCAGGTTGCGAAGCGAAGTCATACATCACCACATCGTCGTGTCGGTAATCCTGTCCGCCGGGTCCGGAAAGCGGCTGTTCGGGCTGGCTGTATCCGGTGCGGGTGGGGCTGTGATTGGAGAATTGCGCAGCGACATACAAAATGAAGGTGACGAGCGAAGAAAACATAACGAAAGTGGGGTTCCTGATCAACAAGAGGTCTTGATTTCAATAATTGTAAAGGTTGCCGGCGGTTGTGTACCCGAGGGTCAAATTCGATACCGAAACAACATACCCGGAAACCACCGGGAAAGGAATTGGTTGAATTTGGAAAGCATTACTTTTACCGCCCCGGAGGAAATCTCCTCCCGGCAACCAATCGGCTAAACATCCGGAATGATATGGCAGGCAAAGCAAATGTGGTAGGTGTGATTGGCGCAGGCAGTTTTGGCTCGGCCATCGGCAACCTGCTTTCGCACAATACGGATGTTTTGCTTTACAGCAGAAACCAGGACCTGGTGGACGAAATCAACAAAAGCCACCACCACCCCAACCTCGATGTAGCTATTTCACCAAATGTCACTGCCACCACCGATCTCGAACAAATTGCTGGTCGCTGCACGCTGATCTTTCCCATTGTTCCTTCGGCCAACTTCAGGCAGATGATGAAGGACCTGTCGCCTTTTCTGCATCCTTACCACATTCTGATTCACGGCACCAAAGGTTTGGATCTTCGGAAAATAACCGAAGAGGACCTCGAAAACGGCCGCATCAAGCCCAACAGTGTCATCACCATGAGCGAGGTGATACGGGAGGAGAGTGTGGTGGTAAGGGTGGGCTGCCTTTCCGGGCCCAACCTTGCCTCGGAAATATTCGAGGGTCAGCCGACCGCCACCGTCATCGGCAGTAAGTTTGACGAAGTGATAGAACTTGGAAAGTCCACGTTGAGCAGCCGTCGCTTTCAGGTCTTCGGAACCTATGAGATAAAAGGTGCCGAGCTGGCGGGAGCATTGAAGAATATCATTGCCATCGGCAGCGGCATACTGTCGGGCCTGGGCATGGGAAAGAACATCCAGTCACTGCTCATCACCCGCGGTCTGATGGAGATGATTTACTTCGGAAAAGCCCTGGGTTCTTCGCCAAAGCCTTTCGTCGGAACGGCCGGCATCGGCGACCTCGTATGCACGGCTACCAGTTCCCGAAGCCGCAACTTCACCTTCGGCTACCGCCTCGGCAAAGGCGAAAAACCGGGCGACATCCTCAACTCCATGCCCGAAGTTGCAGAAGGTGTCCGCACCCTGCGCATCGCCAAGTACCTGGCCGATCACCTGAAGCTCCACGTGCCCATCACCCAGATGCTGTACCGGGCGGTTCACGAAGGCTATGACATCAGCGAGGCCATAGACTACCTGATGCGCTATCCCTATTACGTGGATGTTGATTTCATGTAGTGGTGAGGTTATATACTCAAAACGAAGTGGTTTGGGCGGCGATCCCGGTCCCGAAAGCTTTCGGGATTCGGGACCCAAACTCCCAGCCCCTCCTGAAGTTCAAAGCTGAAATTTTCCCAAACTACTTCGACTTGGGTATACCAGGATGGATGGAGTAGGGGCAAAAAAAAATCGCACCGTGCAGGTGCGACTTTGATTATAATCCCATGAACATATCCAAAAACGATTCTTTTGGGATGAAAGGCCGGGCTTTTTGCGGGGCCTTTCCCAGTATAAGTTTGCATCAGCCAATGTGTTGTTTGCGAAAGAGTTGATTTGTATCCCAAGTTTGAGTCTGCATTAGAGTTCGTATCCCATGAACTTAATTTTTGCAGTTCGCCAGTCACTTTTGACCAGCTATTGGCTGATGCGTTATTTCTTGCATGGGTTTTTCAAAGTTGGGCAGTACCCCCTCGTTGAGGGGGACTGACTACCAACAAATTATAATCCCATGAACATATTCTATTGTCAAGTAGCTTTGAGCCGGTGGGAAAAACAGCTCGTCCCGACAGAATCAGTCGGGACGACTGACTAACAAATTATAATCCCATGAACATTTTCAAAGCTGTGTGCCGGCTCTTTTAGCCGGCGGTGATTTTCCCCTCAAGTCTGTCGTTCATCCCCGTTGTCAATAATCACGATACAAATGTGAGAGTATGTTCCGCTAAGAACAAAGACAAATATTGGCCATTGTGAGAAAAATTTTAAAGTAAAAAACTGCCACTACCTACCAAAAACCCTTAAAAACAAAGCAAAAGCCACTAACAACTCCTGTGGTCATTGTGAGAAAAAACTTTTTAAACACGCTACTTTTGTGAGATTTTTTTTGATAAAAAACTTGCCTCAGGGCTTGACAGTGGAATTTGGAGCCAGAAAACCTTCGCCAAAACCCGGGGTTAGCAACAAAACATCCGGCTATCTGTATAATTCTGTCGCTTAGGGTTCCGAATTACCCTGAACAGTAAGGCAGGCGAATCCTGCTCACGATAGGAAACATCAATTTACTTTTGCGGCCGTGAAAAACCTGGAGACCATACTCAACCTGTATGCAGTTGCACCTGGCACCAAAAAGCTCCAACAATTGTTACAGGGCAACAACCGCCACGTAAAGCTCAATGGCATGGCGGGTGCGCAGGAGTCCTTTGTCCTTTCCGGACTGTACCTCGCTGAGAAAAAGCCTCACCTGTTCATTGCCGCTGACAAGGAAGAGGCCGCCTACCTGCAAAACAGCATTGCCAATTTGCTGGAAGGCAAGCCGGTGTTGTTCTTCCCCGACTCTTTCAAAAGGCCGCAGTATTTTGAAGAACTGAACAGCACCCATGTGCTGGAACGAACCGAAACGGTTAACAAGCTGACGTCAAAAACGGGCGTTCCGGCCATTGTCATCAGCTATCCGGAGGCGCTTTTTGAAAAAGTGGTTGATCCGGAAGCATTGGCGAAGACCAAAATAGAAATGGTGGCGGGTCAGGAACTGGAGGTGGATTTTGTGATTGAAATGCTGCTGGAGTATGGTTTCAAGCGAGAGGATTTCGTTTACGAGCCGGGGCAGTTCTCCATCAGGGGTGGCATCATTGACATTTTCAGCTACGGCAATGACTACCCCTACCGGATAGAGCTCTTTGACGAAGAGATTGAAAGCATCCGCACTTTTGATCCGTTGAGCCAGCTTTCAATCAGGAACCTGAAGCAGGTGTCCATTGTCCCCAATGTCAACACCCGTTTTGACAGCAGCTTGAAAGTGTCGTTGCTGGAAGTGCTGAACCCTGAGACCGTTCTCTGGGTACGGGATTTTACCCTGTTGCTGGACAAACTGCAGGAATGTTTCGAGAAGGCAGAGTCGTTTGCAAAGAGCATCAATATTACAGAGACAGGTGAACTGGTGGAATTTTTCAGAAACAGGGCTTTTGTTGCTCCGAACGAGTTGATAGATGCCCTGGAGAATTTCCCAACGATAAATCTGGGACCGCCCGCTACCGACCCCAACCCGATCAAGGGCGAGTCAGAGTTAAGTCTCAGCGGCAAACCACAACCCAGCTTTAACAAGAATTTCAACCTGCTCATCGAGAACCTGAACAGCAACACGGCCAAAGGATTTCAAAATTTCATTTTCACCGACAACCCAAAGCAAATCGAGCGTTTTTACGCCATTTTCGAAGACCTCGAGGCGCATGTGAAATTTGAGCCGGTGACCAGGGCCATCCACCAGGGTTTCATTGACGAAGACCTCAGAATAGCCTGCTATACCGATCACCAGGTTTTCCACCGCCACCACCACTACCGCCTGCGGAGGGGCTTCACCGCCGACAAGGCCATGAGCCTGAAAATGCTCCGGGAACTGCAACCGGGGGATTACGTAGTGCACATTGACCACGGGGTTGGCAAATACTCCGGACTGGAAAAGATTACCGTGAATGGTCAGACGCAGGAGTCGGTCAGAATTTTTTACAAAAACAACGATGTGCTGTATGTGAGCATCAACTCACTGCACAAGATATCCAAGTACACCGGTAAAGACGGCACACCGCCGGCCCTCAGCAAACTGGGATCAGAAGCCTGGCAAAACCTGAAGCGCAAGGCCAGGAAGAAGGTCAAGGACATTGCAAAAGAGCTCATCAAGCTTTACGCAGTTCGCAAAGCCTCGCCCGGGTTTGCCTTCTCGCCGGACAATTACCTGCAGGCAGAATTGGAGTCCTCTTTCATTTACGAAGACACGCCCGATCAGGAAAAAGCCACCATTGATGTGAAGGAAGACATGATGAAGCCCCACCCGATGGACCGCCTGATCTGTGGGGATGTGGGTTTCGGAAAAACGGAAGTGGCCATTCGGGCTACTTTCAAAGCTGTGCTGGACGGAAAGCAGGTAGCGGTGCTGGTGCCAACCACCATTCTGGCTTTGCAGCATTACAAAACCTTTAGCGAAAGGCTGGCAGATTTCGATCTGAAAATTGATTACCTGAACCGCTTCCGGTCTGCCAAAGAAAAAAACGCCATTTTCAGGAACCTGAAAGAAGGAAAAATTGACATCGTCATCGGCACACACGCCCTGCTGAACAAAGAGGTGCGCTTCAAAGACCTGGGCTTGCTCATTATTGACGAAGAGCAAAAGTTCGGCGTAGCCGCCAAAGAAAAATTGCGTTCCCTGAAGGCCAATGTGGACACCCTGACATTGACCGCTACCCCCATTCCCCGCACCTTGCAGTTCAGTCTGATGGCAGCCCGTGACCTTTCCATCATTCGCACGCCACCGCCCAACCGGCAACCTATCCACACTGAAATCCGGATATTCAGCGAGGCTTTGATCAAGGATGCCATTTACAAAGAAGTGCACCGGGGCGGCCAGGTGTTCTTTGTGCACAACAGGGTAAAAAGCCTGCCGGACATCACAGCCCTCATCCAACGCCTCTGCCCGGACGTGGATGTGGCCATGGCCCACGGCCAGATGGACAGCAACAAACTGGAACAAGCCCTGATTGACTTCATTGACAACCGTTATGATGTGCTGGTCTGCACCAACATCATCGAAACCGGCCTGGACATCCCCAACGCCAATACGATGATCATCAACAACGCCAACCAGTTCGGGATCAGCGACCTGCACCAGCTTCGCGGGCGCATCGGACGCTCAAACAAAAAGGCCTATTGTTACCTGTTTTGCCCGCCCATGTCGGTGCTGACCCACGACGCCCGCAAAAGGCTGAGAACCATAGAAGAATTCAGCGACCTGGGCAGTGGCTTTGAAATTGCCATGCGAGACCTCGACATCCGGGGTGCCGGCAACCTGCTCGGTGCCGAACAAAGCGGATTCATCGCCGACATCGGTTACGAAACCTTCCAGCGAATCCTGGAAGAAGCCATTCAGGAACTGAAAGAGACGGACTTCAAAGATGTCTTCAAAGAAGAATTGAAAAAGAAAACCACCTTCGTAAAAGATGTGCAAATTGACACCGATACGGAGATGCTCATCCCGGACGACTACGTCAGCAGTATTTCCGAGAGGCTGAGCCTTTACACCCGCCTCGACGCCCTCAACGACGAGCGAGAACTCGCCGATTATGAGAAGATGCTCAAAGATCGCTTCGGCAGAATTCCGGCACCGGTCAAAGAACTCTTTCACGGTTTGCGCCTGCGCTGGGTAGCCAAAGAGCTCGGCTTTGAACGCATCATTTTGAAGAATGGAAAACTGCGCTGCTTCTTTGTCGGAAACCCACAGTCGAGCTATTACGACAGCTCCACTTTCCAAACGATCTTCCAATACCTGGGCAGCAACGGCAGCAAGCTGGGCCTGGGCCTCAAAAAAACTCCCCGCAGCCTCATCATGACCAAAGACGGAGTTGACTCACTCAAATCGGCACGGGAACTGCTGGAAAAACTTCAGCAATCTCTGAACGCCGTCGCTTTTACAAATGGTTAGATATTTGTATAATACACCGTAATTTGGGTAATACTTTCCCGTGCAAATCTCTCCGGCTCTTTCGCCGGAACACCAACTTACCAGTTTATCCCCCCTCCCAAAAATGAACATTTGAAACGATAAAGGCATTTGGGAACTAACACTCATCTCTCTCATCACAAAACAACTTCATGAAAAGAATAGCCATTCTTTGTGTGCTGCTTTTGCCGCTTTTGGGGAAGGCTCAACAAATTGTGGAAGGAGGCTTTTTCCTCGGCTTCGCCAATTACCAGGGCGATCTTTCCGACAATCCCATCGTATTCAAGGAGACCAAAAAATCCTTTGGTGGCTTCATCCGGCTTCATTACGAAGACAAGATCAAGGTACGTGGCAATGTATATTACGGCTTCATCGGAGGTGACGATGCCAATGCCGACAGCAACAAAAAGAACCGGGGATGGAAATTTGATGGCACTGTTTTCGAAATTGCCATCACCGGCGAATACCACCCTTTGGGGCGCAGCCGTGCCAGCAATTCGGGTATTTTCCGTCGGCAAATATCGCCTTATGTGGCAACCGGCCTTGGCTATACCCTTACCAAAATTGACCTCGTTGTGCCCTCCAGTGATTCGGGCATGTTTCCTGAAGCGGAGAACGCGGATAAATTTATCACCGTTCCGTTCATGTTCGGCGTCCGCATAGATCTGCAGGAACACGTTTCCATCAGTGGTGAATGGGGCTGGCGGGCCACTTTCTCTGACTACCTCGACAACGTTTCCAAAAACGGCAATCCGAACAGGAATGACTGGTACCTCTTTGTAGGAGCATCGATTTCCTACTTTTTTGGGTCATTTTCACCCGACTTTTTCAAAGGGAAACAATACTGACCGGCTTCCTATCTTTCCCGCAAAAACCAGCATGCATTATTTGGACATCGCACCGGAAGTGGCTGAGGCACTGAACAATGGACGGCCCGTTGTGGCATTGGAAAGTACCATCATCGCCCACGGCATGCCATACCCCGAAAATGTTGCCACCGGCCGGGCGCTGGAGCAGGCCATCAGGGAGCAAGGGGCGGTGCCTGCAACCATTGCCGTTATCAACGGCAGAATGAAAGCCGGCCTCAGCCCCGATGAATTGGAATGGATTGGCAAACCCGAAAACCGGATAGCCAAAACCAGCCGCCGGGACCTGCCCCGCTTGTTGATGAAAAAACTGCCCGGAGCCACAACCGTGGCTGCCACCATGCTCATCGCAGAAAAGGCCGGCATTTCCATCTTCGCAACGGGGGGCATCGGCGGTGTACACAGGGGCGCTGCTGAAACGCTCGACATCTCAGCCGACTTGCAGGAACTGGCCCGCACCAACGTAGCAGTGGTGTGTGCCGGTGCCAAATCCATCCTCGATACAGGCCTGACCCTGGAATACCTCGAAACCCACGGCGTGCCTGTGGTGGGATTTCAAACAGATGAATTTCCGGCTTTTTACACCCGCTCCTCCGGTTTTGACGTGGATTGCCGGCTGGACAGTCCGGACGAGGTAGCGCAATTCCTTGCAACGAAATGGAAGGCTGGATTGAAAGGAGGTGTGGTAGTAGCCAACCCGATTCCAGCCGATAAAGAACCGGCCTTCAACACCATTGCGCAAGCGACGGAAAAGGCGCTGGAAGAAGCCCGACAGCAAAACCTCCGGGGAAAAGAAATCACCCCATTTCTATTGCGACGAATAAAAGAAATAACCGGCGGTGAGAGCCTGCGTGCCAATGTGGAACTTGCCCTCAACAACGCCCGCCTGGCGGCAAGGGTGGCTGTGGAGTATTGTAGGAAGTGATCACAACGGAATATTCCCGTGCTTTTTCTTCGGCAAACGGGCCACTTTGTTTTCCAGCATGGCAAAGGCTTTGATGAGTTTCCGCCGGGTTTCACGGGGGTGTATCACTTCGTCAACAAACCCCCGCTGGGCAGCGCGGTAGGGGTTGGCAAAGGTCTCCTGGTACTCTTGTTCCTTTTGTGCCAGAAAGGCTTCCGGATCATCAGCGGCTTTTATTTCCTTCCGGAAAATAATCTCTGACGCACCTTTGGCACCCATCACTGCAATTTCCGCCGTTGGCCAGGCGAAGTTCATATCGGCTCCGATGTGTTTGGAGTTCATCACGTCATAGGCTCCGCCATATGCTTTGCGGGTGATTACCGTGACCCGTGGCACCGTGGCCTCGCTGAAGGCGTAGAGCAACTTGGCCCCGTTGCTGATGATGCCGTTCCACTCCTGGTCGGTGCCCGGCAGAAAGCCCGGCACGTCCTCCAACACCAGCAGGGGGATGTTGAAGCTGTCGCAAAAGCGCACGAAACGGGCCCCTTTTCGGGAGGAGTTCACATCCAACACCCCTGCAAGGGTCATGGGTTGGTTGCCCACCACACCAATGCTTCGCCCGGCCAGCCGGGCAAAACCAACCACGATGTTTTCCGCCCAGTCTTCGTGAATCTCAAAAAAGCTGTCTTCGTCAACCATGCCCCGGATCACCTCCCGCATGTCGTAGGGCTGCTGGGCACTTTCCGGAATGAGGCCGGTCAGTTGATCCCGGAATTCATCCCCGGGTTCGTAAGGTAGTTTGGCAGTTTTTTCTTCGCAATTCTGAGGCAGGTAAGACAACAGCCTTTTGATCTTCGCAATGCAGTCAATGTCGTTGGCGGCCGTCAGGTGGGTCACCCCCGATTTAGTGGCGTGGGAATGTGCGCCGCCCAGCTCTTCAGCGGTCACTTCCTCGTTGGTCACGGTTTTCACCACGTTGGGTCCGGTCACAAACATATAACTGCTGTGCTCCACCATGATGGTAAAATCGGTCATGGCCGGGCTGTAAACCGCCCCACCCGCACAGGGCCCCATAATGGCGGATATTTGCGGAATCACCCCGCTGGACCGCACGTTGCGGTAAAAAATATCAGCGTAGCCTCCCAGCGAACTCACCCCTTCCTGGATACGGGCCCCGCCAGAGTCGTTGAGGCCGATGAGCGGAGCGCCGTTTTGCATGGCCAGGTCCATGATCTTGCAAATCTTTTCAGCATGGGTTTCCGAAAGCGAGCCCCCGAACACCGTGAAATCCTGTGCAAAGACATACACCAGGCGGCCGTCAATGGTTCCGTAACCGGTCACCACACCATCGCCCGGAATCTTCTGCTTTTCCATTCCAAAATCGCTGGAGCGATGGGTGACGAACATTCCGATCTCTTCAAAAGAGCCTTCGTCCATCAGAAAGTGGATGCGTTCACGGGCGGTCAATTTGCCCTTTTTGTGTTCTTTGGCAATGCGCTCGGCACCACCGCCCAATTGCGCCTCGGCTATCTTTTTCTGAAGGAGTTCAAGTTTTTTATCCATAATGATGAGAAGCTTGGAACCAGATTCAAAATGCAATGTTAGGTACATCCGCTTTCAGGGCGCTAAGGTAGCCAAAACCCCTGCTTCTGCACAGCCGCACCAAAGCCGGAACATGCCTACCTTTGCCCTTCAATCAAACCCATCGCCATGCGCACTGACGACCTGCTTCAAAAAGCCCTCAACCTGGAACACCTCACTGCCGAAGAAGGCGTTTTTCTCTTCGAAAATGCCGCCACGGCAGAACTCATGTTTGTTGGCAATCGCCTGCGGCAACACCATGTGCCGGGCAATGTGGTCACCTGGATCATAGACCGCAACGCCAACACCACCAACGTTTGCATCGCCAACTGCAAATTCTGCAACTTCTTCCGACGCCCCGGCCATGGGGAAAGCTATGTGACAAGCCTGGAGCAGTACCGCCGGAAAATAGAGGAGACCTTCGCACTGGGTGGAGAGCAATTGCTACTGCAAGGCGGCCACCACCCGGAGTTGGGCCTCGAATATTACACCACGCTCTTCGGGCAACTGAAGGAATGGTACCCCAGGCTCAAACTGCACGCCCTGGGGCCACCCGAAATTGCCCACATCACCAAACTGGAGCAAAGCACCCATTACGAAGTTTTGAAAGCACTCAAAGAATCAGGGCTCGACAGCCTGCCCGGAGCCGGCGCCGAAATCCTCGACGACAGGGTACGCCGCCTCATCTCCGCCGGCAAGTGCGGCGCCGAAGAATGGCTGGATGTGATGCGGGCCGCCCATAAATTGGGGCTCACCACCTCCGCCACCATGATGTTCGGGCACATTGAAACCAACCTGGAGCGCATGGAGCACCTGGTCAAGATCCGTCAGGTGCAAAGTGAAAAGCCTGAAAACGCCAAGGGTTTCCTCGCATTCATCCCGTGGCCGTTTCAGGACCACGACACCATCCTCCGCAAACTGAAAAGAGCCCGCAATACCTGCACCGGCGACGAATACGTCCGCATGATCGCCATGAGCCGCATCATGCTCCCCAACGTCATCAACATCCAGGCCTCCTGGCTCACCGTCGGTAAACAGGTGGGGCAGCTCTGCCTCCACGCCGGCGCCAACGACTTCGGTTCCATCATGATCGAGGAAAACGTAGTGTCTGCCGCCGGCGCCCGCTTCCGCTTCACCGCTGAGGGCATCCAGGAAGCCATCCGGGAAGCCGGATTCACCCCGCAATTGCGGAACCAGGAATACGAATACAGGGAACTGCCCGACAACATCCAACAACAGCAACTGGACAGGGAAAAGATGATTGTGGATTGAGGGGGAGGGGATAAACAATTACCTCAAGTCCCCACCGAAATCTACCTTCACTGATTCCGATTCAGCACACTGACAATTAGTCTTTTTACTGTTTCCATCTCCTCCGGCTTACTGGCAGCGACGAATAGTGTAAGCCCTGCCAATGCTTCATTGCTGATGATGGGTTCTCCTTTGGCGTTGGTGAGCATATCGTTCTGTTCTAAAAACAATAGGAAGCAAGCTGCAGCAATCCTTTTATTACCATCTGCGAATGCGTGATTCTTTGTTACGAGGTACAAAAGCATAGCGGCTTTTTCTTCCAAAGTTGGATAGAGGTCCTGCCCACCAAAGCCCTGCGCTATTTGGGCTATTGCGCTCTCAAAGCCTTGGTCTTTTTCCACTCCAAACACCGCCGAATCAAAACCAGCCTTCATCTGATCGATCAAATGTTGATACTCCTGCCGGCTGGGGTAATGTGCTTCCTTTTTGGTGATTCCCTGCTGATCCAATTTTTCGTGGTCGTAATCGTCCAGCAGTTCAAGGCCTTTGGCGTATTGGAGCAGCCACTCATAGCCTTTCTCTGTAGCCTTTTGTTCAATGGCCCGGCTAAGAATCTGGATTCCGGTTTTGAGATGCAATACCTCCATTTCTTTCTGAGCCAGTCTTTTTTCGTTGATGGCATAGCCCTGTACCAGGTAGTCTTTCAGTCGTTGGGTGGCCCAGATTCGGAATTGCGTGCCTTGTTTGGATTTGACGCGATAGCCAACTGATATAATCACATCCAGGTTGTAGTATTCTATCTCCCTGGAGACTACTCTTCCACCTTCATTTTGAACTGTCGCAAATTTTGCGACAGTTGCTTTTCTTTCTAGTTCGCCTTCATTGAATACATTATTTACATGCTTACCAATTGTTTTAACATCTCTTCCAAAAAGAAGTGCTAATTGTTGACGGTTTAACCAAACAGTCTCCCTCTCAAACTTAACTTCAACCCGCAGTCCTTCGGGGCCCTGGTAAATATCAACTTGTCCACTCATAATCAAGCCTTTTATTTTTCATTGCGCATGAGTTCCTTCTTGTTAATGAAGAATTTTATGGAATAGCATCCACCCCAAATTTACCATCTGTTTTGCTCATCTCCCACACGCCACTCTTACATCCACCTGCGCCATAGCCCTTTCACTGATGGCGGTAATGGTCAGGAAAGGGTTCACTCCGGGATTGGCAGAGATCATGGATCCGTCACAGATGTACATGTTTTGATAACCGAACACCCGGTTGCCTTTGTCAATGACGCCGGCCCTGGGAGAGTTGCCAATGACGGCGCCACCGGGAATGTGGGCAGTGGACGATATCCCGGCCAGGGGTTCCAGAAAGAAAGACATGGGATAGCCTTTCATGATGGAAGCATAGCGCTTTGCCAAACCGGTAGCCTGTGGGATGAAGGGTGTGGGGGCAGGTCCTTCACCAGGTTTGGCGAGTTTGGGCTCCAGAACAAGTCATTGATTTCTCCCAATCCATTTCGTTTTGCGCCCCCCCTTCAAGCTTTGAAAATACTGACGAGTTCAACATCCAACCCTTTGTAAGTGACAACTTGTCTGTCAAATCTTTTCATACAGAGTTGGGCTTTGGGGAGAGAATATTTCCGACAAAAAAGAAAAAGGTTTTGGAAGTCTCTGTCTCTCACAGAACTTGTGTATTTAATCTCAACAGGGACAGGCGGCTCAGTTGACGTATTGATGAAATCCACCTCGTGTTTGTAAACATCGCGCCAAAAGAACTTTGGTTGTGCACTTGTCAAATATACATTTTCAGCAATTTTCCCTTTCTCAACGGAATCGGCAAATACTCCGATAAAAGAGGGAGAAGACAAATACAATCGCTTCATTTTCTTTTCTGAAGTGAGCAGATTAGGGGAGTAATTAAACAAGATATTGACCAAGAAACTCTCACTGAGAATGTGGACGTATTTACTGATTGTTTTAGCTGACAAGCCGAGGTCATTTCCAAGATTCTGGTAGTGCAGGAGCATGCCGGGGTGCTGGGCTGTCACTTTTAACAGCCGCAATAGCAAGCTGGGATTTTCTACTGAAAAGACCACAGGAACATCTTCGTAAACCATTTTCTTAAGAATTGACAAGAGATATTCTTTTCTGTCAGATGGAGGCATGCCAATGGTCTCAATAAACTGGCAATTCCAGTACAGTTCAAATTCTATTTCTATTTCTGTCTGGTACATTTCCAAACGGGAGAGCATAGCTTCTTTTTCTTTGAAATAAAGATATTCTGAAAAAGACAGTGGAGGTAAAAAAATAGATTTCAACCGGCCGGCAAGGCTTTCCTGCGTTCTCTTTTTGATGAATAAAGAAGTAGAGCCGGAAAGAAAAAATTTAAGGTTGGGGTAGAGGTCGTAATAAATTTTGATCTGATTCTGAAAGTTGTTCAACTTTTGAACTTCATCCAAAAAGATGAACAAACGGTCCATTTTTAACTCCTTTCCGGTTTGTTTCTGAAATGCAGCCAGCAGATCGTCAATCGTGGTGTGGTCTTCGTCAAAGGTAAAATACAAAATGCTAAAAGGATCTGTCCCCGTATCCAGCAGGTGGTTGATCAGTTGAAAAAACAAGGTTGTTTTACCGGTTCTCCTAAGTCCGGAAAGTTCTACAATTTGCTTTTTGCCCAACTGCGCTTTTAATGACTCAAAAGCTGCCCTTTTCTTCTCAAAAGGATACCTGTAGCCTGGCTCCCAATGCCTGTTAAGTTTGAAAAGTTGCATGTCCCGGTTGTAAATTACACTAAAAACAAAGTGGATTGGGCGGCATCCCGTTCCCGGTCAAGACCGTGTTTCCGGGGCCCCTGTACTTCCGGTTCCAAATGGAATTGGGAGGCTGGAATCTTCCCGAACCACTTCACAATGCACACAATAGCGGAAATGAAGTTCCGATATTATATAGTTTTACCGTAAAGCAAAAGTAGAAAAATTGCCCTGACGTTTTACATCACCTCCTCAACCTCTTTAAAGCCGGGACAGCTTAACCGGATTGGGTGATGCAGTTGAGAGTATTTCATTTCATCCCAAATCTTGCAAAGAATCCCCCCAAACTTCATCTTCAGCACCCTCCACCTGCGCCATAGCCCTTTCACTGATGGCGGTAATGGTCAGGGAAGGGTTCACTCCGGGATTGGCAGAGATCATGGATCCGTCACAGATGAACATGTTTTGATACCCGAATACCCGGTTGTCTTTGTCAATGACGCCGGCACTGGGAGAGTTGCCCATGACTGCGCCGCCGAGAATGTGGGCAGTGGATGATATCCCGGCCAGTGGTTCCAGAAAGAAAGACATGGGATAGCCTTTCACGATGGAAGCATAGCGCTTTGCCAAACCGGTAGCCTGTGGGATGAAGGGTGTGGGGGAAGGTCCTTCGCCAGGTTTGGTGTTTACCCTGCCAAGTTTGTTGAGGCTAAGCTGGAGGGTGCTGTCGAGGTGCTGCATGAAGAGGAGGATGGGTGTTTGGCGGGCCCAGTGGTGTACTGTGAGGGCCCGAACAATCCGGATGGCATCTTTTGCGAGAATCCGGAACAAGGCCTTCATCCGTTGCCCAAACCCACCACCGGAGACCAGTGGCAGCAAGCTGAAACGCCAGAAGCCGGAGCCTTTGCCATAGCGGACGGGCTCCAGGTGGCTGTGCTCATCCGTCTGGAGGATGGAGCCAATGGCGACGCCCCCGGTATAGTCCACCTTGCTATTGAGACTGATGACCTGCACCAAGCTTTCGTTGTTGGTTCTTACCTCGTGCCCCAGCTTTGGTGAGAGCCGTGGGAGTGAACGTTGCCGCAGGCGAAGGAGAAGCGGCACTGTGCCCAACACCCCACCGGCGAAGACGATGCCCCTGCAGGTCAGCCTGTTTCTCTTCGGAAAAAGCCAGGCTGTGCTCTTCCTGAAATATACTTCATAACCCGTGGCCCCTTCAGCTCCGTCCAGCGGGCGCACATCAAACACTTCCTGTTCGGCTTTGATCCGGGCGCCGTGGTGCATGGCCAGGTGGAGGTAATTCTTGTCCAGCGAGTTTTTGGCGTTGTGGCGGCACCCCGTCATACAAGCCCCACAGAAAATACAGCCCGCTCGTTGCGGGCCTTTGCCCCCAAAGTAGGGGTCGTCCAGTGTTTGGCCTGGAGGGCCGAAGAAAACCCCAACACGCGTACGGGAGTATGCGCTGCTGCGATCCAATTGAGCCGCCAGCTTTTCCAGTGCATCATCGGCAGGCCCGGGGTGTGGATTTTCCGCTGCTCCCAACATCCGTTCGGCGGTTTGGTAATACGGTTCCAACTCTGACTCCCAGTCTGCGAGCCCGCTCCAACTGCCGGTCTTGAAGAAGGCTGATTTTGGCCGTGGAAGGGTGTTGGCATAAACCAGGGAGCCACCGCCCACTCCCGTTCCGGAAAGAATGGTGACGTGCTTGAAAAAGGTCATCTTCATGATTCCGAAGAAGCGCAGGGCAGGCACCCAGAGCCACTTGCGCAGGTTCCAGTTTGTCTTCGGAAAATCTTCTGACCGGTACCACCTGCCCTTTTCCAGTACGAGAACTTTGTAGCCCTTTTCAGACAGGCGCAAAGCGCTGACCGAGCCTCCGAAACCGCTGCCCACAACGATGTAGTCGTAATCCGTTTGCATCCGGCAAGTTTACCGAAGGAAGACCTGATTAGCAAATGGAAGTGTTTAACCCACGTTTGCTAAACCTCCAAAGGTTTAGTAAACGTTTAAAAAAAACCATTTGCCGGTTTTTCGTCCCGATCCCGTCCCGGGATTGGAAATACCACTTTTTGTGGTGGACTCAAGAGTTTTGTTCAGGCGAGTACGTAGCGTTTTCCCGGCAGGGATCGTACCAGCCCTTTGAATTCCAGGTCGAGCAGCAACGAGGCCAGCTCCGAGGGGCCGATGCTGGAGCGATAGCTCAACTGATCTATACCGATTTCCTCGGCTTCGTGTATCAGGTCAATGACTTTCTTTTCTGGTTCGGTGAGTTCCTCGAAGAGTTTTTGCTGGCCGTTGTCGCCGGCGCCTTCTTTGAGGTTCCAGCCAAATACCCTTGCCACATCGTCGGCACTTTCAAGCAGGTGTGCCCAGGATTTTTTGATCATCATGTTGCAACCCTGCGAGAATTTGTCTTTTACCCTTCCCGGCACGGCAAACACATCCCTGCCGTAGCCGTTGGCCTGTTTGGCGGTGATGATGGAGCCTCCCCTGAGGGCTGTTTCAACGACGATGATCCCATCGCACATGCCTGCCACGATTCGGTTGCGCATAGGGAAGTGCTCTTTGGCGGGCCCGTCCTGGCTGGTGAACTCGGTGAGCAGTCCCCCCTGTCTGATCATTTTCAGGGCGATGGACCTGTGCTGGGCAGGGTAAACCTGTTGCAACCCATGCCCAAGCACGGCAACGGTTTCCAGCCCTTCTCTGAGGCTTGCCCGGTGGGCAGTTATATCAATGCCATAGGCAAGACCGCTGACGATGAGTGGCTCATAAGGCGCCAGACCTTTTATGAATTCTTCGCAAAAGCCCACCCCTTGCGGCGAGGGGGTGCGGGTGCCAATGACGCCCAGCACTTTGCGGCGATTGAGGTTTGCATTGCCTTTGTAATAAAGCAGGATGGGTGCATCGGCAAGGGGTTTGAGCCGCTGGGGATATTCGGCGTCGAGGTAGAACAAAACCTGCAGGCCGTTTTCTTCCACAAATGCCAATTCCCTTTCGGCTTCCGCCAGGGGCTCCTCCCGGCGCACCTGTTTGGCAACCTGTTCGCCAATGCCGGGTATTTTTTTGAGTTCCTTTTCCGTGGCTTCGAAAACCTCCCTGACACCCCCGCAATAGCTGACGAGTACTTTGGCAGTTACAGCTCCGACGAGCGGGATTTTGGTGAGCGCAATTTTGTAAAACAGGTCTTTCACTAACTTTGTTTTTCTCATAGTTTTTGGAGTCCGGCAAGCAAGAGGCCGGGGCGAAATGTCAGGAAAGACTTTCCTTTGCCCGGACCTTTTCGGCCATTGCAAACATAACTCAAAGAGATGAAAGGTTTCCGATCAAAAATTGAAGTCATCCTGATTGCAGGGTTGGCCCTGTTTTTCCTCATTTGGGCAGTGTCAAAATGCAACTCCACCAAAGCGGAACTTCAGGCTAAAAGAGCCGCCGAAGCCGCTCAGGACAGCCTGGCAATGTTAGAAAAACAAAATCAGGAACAAGCCGCAAAGCAGGTCGCTAAACCCGGGCCTGCCAACACCCAACCCAAACAAAACCTGCTGGCCGATCCAAACGAGGACTACGCCCGGCTTTTCGTCGTAATAGACAAACTGAAGTTGCGCAGCGAACCAGGGTTAAAAAGCGAGGTGCTGGCAGAACTCAACCTTTTCGACCAGGTGTATTTCCTCGATGAAATGACCGACAGCACCTTCGAGGTGAATCTCGGCCGCATGGTGGTGGACGAACCCTACCTGAAAGTGCGCACCAAAAAAGGCCTCGAAGGCTGGGTGTACGGTGCCGGTATCAACTACATTAAAAAGAAACACCCCGGAACCCTGGATTGATAGTTTACAAAACTCAACCAAGATAAAACTGAAACAATGCCAGAGAAGCTCACCAACTACGCCCTCGGCAAATGGGTGCCCCACAAGGGCCCGGGAGAACCCCAGTACGACGCCATCACCGGAGAAGTGATCTGCACCGCCGGCAGTGAAGGACTCGATTTTGCCACCATGATGGACTATGCCCGCCGGGTGGGGGGGCCTGCCCTTCGGAAAATGACTTTTTACGAGCGGGGCCTCATGCTCAAACAACTGGCCCTGTACCTGCACGAACGACGCAAATCCTATTACCCCCTGAGCTACCGCACCGGTGCCACAAAAGCTGACAGTTGGGTGGATATTGAAGGCGGCATCGGAACCTTGTTTGCCTTTGCCAGCCAACGGCGCCGCATGGGCAGCCAGCCGTTTTACATCGATGGCGAAGCCATAAAATCCTCCAAAGAAGGCACCTTCATCGGCCACCACATTATGACACCCCGGCTGGGGGTGGCCATCCATATCAACGCTTTCAACTTCCCCATCTGGGGCATGCTGGAAAAACTTGCTCCCACCTGGCTGGGTGGTATGCCTGCCATCGTGAAACCTTCTGAACTGACCAGCTTTCTGACCCAGGCCATGGTGCAAGACATCGTTGCTTCGGGCATCATTCCGGAGGGTGCCCTGCAACTCGTTTGCGGACGGGGAGACGGCATCCTGGACCCCATCACCGGGCAGGATGTAGTCACCTTTACCGGCTCAGCCAGCACCGGTCGCATGTTGAAAGCCCACCCGGGGATCATCGAAAACGCCGTGCCTTTCAACATGGAGGCCGATAGCCTGAACGCTGCAGTACTGGCGCCGGATGCCACACCCGACACACCGGAGTTTGGCATTTTCATCAAAGAGGTGCACCGTGAGATGGTCACCAAAGCCGGACAGAAATGCACCGCAGTGCGCCGCATCATCGTTCCGGAAAACCTGGTGGAGGAGGTGCAATCGGCCTTGAGTGCCCGGCTGGCAAAAACCGTCATCGGCGACCCGCAGGTGGAGGGCGTCCGCATGGGCAGCCTGGTGGCCAGGGTGCAGGTGGAAGAAGTCAGGGCCAGGGTAGAAGAACTGGCCAAAGGCAGCACCCTGGTGTACGGCAACCCGGAATACGTGGAAGTGACCGGAGCAGATGCCAGCAAAGGGGCTTTTATGTCGCCACTCCTGTTCCGCAATGACAACCCCTTCCGCAACGTGATCAGCCACGAAGTTGAGGCATTTGGCCCGGTGAGTACCATCATGCCCTACAAAACCCTCGATGAGGCCATTGAATTGACCCGGCTCGGAAAGGGTTCACTTGTCAGCACCATTGTGACGAAAGACGGCAACACCGCCAGGGACTATGTGCTGGGTGCCGCCGCCTACCACGGGCGCATTCTGATCCTGAACGAGGATTGCGCAAGCGAAAATACCGGTCACGGCTCACCGCTGCCCAACCTGATGCACGGCGGCCCCGGGCGTGCCGGCGGCGGACAGGAACTGGGTGGGCTCAGAAGTGTCAGATTTTACCTGCAAACCACGGCCCTGCAAGGACACCCCACCTTCATCACCGCTGTGACCCAACAATACCAACAGGGTGCCCGCCAGATTGAAAAGCCCGTGCATGTTTTCAGAAAACATTTTGAGGAGTTGGAAATCGGTGAGACCGTGGTCACCTCCAAACACACCGTTACCGAAGCAGACATCGTCAACTTTGCCAACATCAGCGGCGATCACTTTTATGCCCACGTGGATGAAACCTCTCTCGAGGGCACCATCTTTGAGCGGCGCGTGGCACACGGATATTACATCCTATCCAAAGCAGCCGGCCTCTTTGTAGAGCCCCGCAAAGGCCCCGTACTGCTCAACTACGGCATTGACGAATGCCGCTTCACCAAACCCGTTTACCCGGGCATGACCATCGGCGTCAAACTCACGGTCAGGGAAAAGATAGACCAGGAAAAGAAAAGCGAGGACGACATTGCCAAAGGCATCGTGAAATACCTGGTGGATGTTTACGACGAAACCGGTGAAACCGTAGCACTGGCCACCATCCTCACCATGGTGAAAAAGCTGGACCAAAGTTGAGCCGGCCACTTTTCTGAACTCTGCAAATGGAGCCCAAAAAGTACTATTCCAAAGAAGAGGCCCTGGCTGCCTTGCAGCGCTACTGTGCCTATCAGGATCGTTGCCACCAGGAGGTGCGCAGCAAGCTCCTCTCTCTCGGCATCTACGGAATGGACCTGGAGGACATCATGGTGCAGTTGATCGAAGAAAAATTTCTGGATGAGGAGCGATTTGCCAGAAGCTTTGCACGGGGCAAATTCCGGATGAAGCAATGGGGACGAAAACGAATTGTTCAGGAACTGAAAAAACGCAACATCAGCGATTACTGCATCCGCAAAGCCCTCACGGAAATTGACGAAGAAGAATACCACCTCACACTCCACAAGGTTCTGAAAAAACGCTTTTCACTCGCCTCCGGCAACAAATACGAACGCCGCAAAAAAGCCATAGATGCTGCCCTCAGAAGGGGCTACGAACCGGAACTGGTTTTTACCGAAGGGAAGAAATTGATTGAGGAGGAATGAAGAATCGAAGAATCGAGGAATCGAGGAATCGAGGAATCGAAGAATCGAAGAATCGAGGAATCGAGGAATCGAGGAATCGAGGAATCGAGGAATGAGTGCACTGCAAAAAGTGGTATTTTCGTCAAAAGAGGTTATTCCTTCTGGAAAAATGTCGGACAGAGTCCGACAAGATATGGTCCCGGACATCCCGAAGAAATTTCGGGACGGAACCAGCGTCACTGCTGGCGCCTCCCGAGATGGACTCGGGATGTCCGGTGCCTCATCCAGCCGGACTCCGTCCGGCATGTGAGCATTCAAATTTCCGTCGGAATTAATGAATTTGGGGTTTTTGCAGTGGACTCATTCCTCAGTTCCTCAGTTCCTCAATTCCTCAGTTCCCCGTCTGGCCTGCCTGCCTGTCGGCTAGACAGGACGCCAGCCTGTCCGGCGGCCAGACGGCCCGGACAGGCTCAATTCCTCAGTTCCTCAAATCCTCAAATCCTCAAATCTTCAGTTCCTCAATTCTTCCTCCATGCGTGTACCAGCATGATCACGCGGTCGTAATTTTTCAGCCCATCGTGGATGCCCTGGGCGTGGAGGTAAGCCGTGTAAGCCGCATCCCTCATTGCCGGAAAAATATCGGGATACCGGTCAATGGCCCGGCGAATAGCCCTGAGGTCATTTTTCATCCCTTCGGGTAAATTATCCCGTAGTTCTTTGAATCCCTGAGGGTCAAAAGCCCGGTAATCAGCAGCCACATAGCGCCAGTAATAAAGCAGGCCGATGTAGCGCAGGTAGGGATCGGCAGCGCTCCGGCAGGTCAGATAAGCAAGGAAATTGCAGGTGCCTTCCCCTCCGAAGCCCTGTCCGTGGCTCATTTCGTGCACCATCACAAACGGCAGTTGCAGGTGGTGCAGCCCCGGGTCCACATGCCCTTCGCCGGTAAAAGGGATGTACACTCCGGCAGTGGAAATTCTCAGAAGAATGCCCTTCGGGTACAGCCGGCGGGCGTGGATGTTCGCAAAGGCGGGAATGCCCATAGACTGGAGCTGCACAGCCAGTTGCCGGGCCAGCATGGGTTCCAGTTCGTCTGCTTCGTACTTCTGCTGAATGACGTTGGTATCGTTTCCAACCAGAGATTTCCTTGCCTGAATTACCTCGGTGGTGGCCCGTTCCATTTCTGATTTCAATTCCTCAAAACTGAGAGGTTCCGGCTCCAGACCTATTTGCTGTTCCAGCGGTAAACGGCCGTAATTGAAGCCCCATAAAACCAAAAAGAAGAATACAACAGCGCCTGCAAACGCTAAAAGTGAATGCCCCTTTGCCAGCCACCATCTCCCGCTTTTCAGTTTACCGAAGGAAAGCCTGCGAAGGCGCAAAACCAACCAAACCAGCGCCCCCGCAAACAGCAAATAAACGCCGGCAAAAGGCACCCAACCCGTAAGCGCACTGAACAAGGCCCGGACACCCACGTACAGGCCCCTGCTGTACCATTGCTCGAGTTGTTGGGGCGAGAGGAGCAGCCGCAAAGCCACCGCCAATACCCCCAGAATGATCCATGTGTTTTTGCTGATGCGCATGAAAGGCCTTGAAAAGAAAGACACAACGTTGAGCAATTACTGAACGGCAACTACGGGTGGATAGCGATAATCCAGTGGAAGTTCATTGCGATGGCGGATCATGAGGCAATACGGCTCACAGGAACCGGTAGCCTCGAGTTCTTCCAGGGAGGCAGGTGGCTGGCTGTGAACCAATTGCTCGAGCCCGTTGCCCGAAGGGCGATGCCACCATAACACGGACAATGCCAATACCAGGGCAGCTGCCACCGTCCAGGCCCAGGGTTGGATGAAACGCCTTTTGGCACTGTGGTGCTGATCCAGCTTTTGCTCGAGTCGCTGCCAGGCACGCCCGGAGGGCTGCAGGCGTATTTTGCTTGCCGCTTCTTTGAATTGCGTTTCCATGATTTCCGGTTGTTTTTTCATTACAGGTTCGCTCATTTGGTTGGCGGCTGAATGCCCAGGCGCTTTTGCACCAGCTCCGCCATGCGGGCCCTGGCCAGTATCAACTGCGATTTGGAAGTGTTGATACTGATACCCAGTTCTTCAGCTATTTCACGGTGTTTGTATCCTTCGATAACGAACAGGTTGAATACGGTGCGGTAGCCGGGGGGTAGCTCATCCAGCAAGGCAATGATCTGCCCGGCAGTAAGCCTTGAATCAATGCCGGGAAACTCCACTCCCCGCATGCGATCAGTGATCTCTTCGGAAAATCTGAGCGGATTGTTCTTCCGCAAAAACATCAGGGATTCGTTCACCATGATCCTTTTGATCCACCCCTCGAAACTCCCCTCCCCTTTGTACGAGTCTATCTTCGTAAAAACTTTGAAGAAGCCCTCCACCATCACGTCCTCAGCATCCTCCAGCACCCCTACATAGCGGCGGCACAGGGCCAGCATGACAGGCGCATAAAGCTCGTACAATGCTTTTTGCCCCTTCCTGTCATTGGCCTTGCAAGCCTGTATGAGTTCCTTCTCGCTCATCTGGGTTCGGTTGGTTGGTCTCTTGTTCGCTTCGCAACTTACAGGACAAAGATGCAAACAGGTTGCTTAGTGGCGTATGACGGGTGACTCGTGACGCGTGACGGGTGACACGTGACGGGTGACACGTGACGCGTGACGGGTTGACTTGTCCTGAAATAGGTTAATCCTCAAAAAAACCTCCCAAAAACTGACCTTGATTATTGTGATTGATTGATTACTGTGATTCGACAAAAACTGACCTTGATTATTGTGATTGATTGATTACTGTGATTCGACAAAAACTGACCTTGATTATTGTGATTGAATGATTACTGTGATTCGACAAAAACTGACCTTGATTATTGTGATTGATTGATTACTGTGATTCGACAAAAACTGACCTTGATTATTGTGATTGATTGATTACTGTGATTCGACAAAAACTGACCTTGATTATTGTGATTGATTGATTACTGTGATTTTGAAGAATAGAAAAAAACCTTCTAAAAACCTTCTAAAAACTGACCTTGATTATTGTGATTGATTGATTACTGTGATTTTGAAGAATAGAAAAAAACCTTCTAAAAACCTTTTTAAAAACCTTTCATAAACCTTTAAAAAACCTTTCTAAGAACCTCCAATCCCGAGCTTGCCTCGGGATCAAAAACCTCCAAAAACCTCCTAACAGCAAAAGCCCCTCCGCCGTAGCGAAGAGGCTTTGCCATTCATCGGTTGGTTCATATTCCGTGTTACGGGAGTTGTTCGAGTATCACATAGTTGGCGAGGTTACTGCCGTTGGCCGGATAAGCGAGGATAACGTTGAACAGTACCTTCGCCCGGTCGTTGCCGGGACCCTGGTAGATCGCTCGTCCGTCCAGGTCAATGTCAGCCGTCAGGTAGCCGGAACTGATGTAGTTTGCAATAAAGCCAGTGTTACCCGTGTCGCTCACCACGGTGGTAAACAGTTTCTGCACATCATTGCCCGGACCCTGGTAGATACTTCGTCCGTCGCTGTTAAGGTCGGCACCCCACATGGCCGGTGCCCCGCTTTGGGTCACCTGGGCGTAGATGCCGTTGGTCAGGAACGACGGATCGGTAAAGTCAATCACCTGAACGATTGGACTGAGGTCCAGTGCTTCGGCAGTCATCACACCCAGGTGGTTCCGGTGTCTGACGACCACATAGAACGATCCTGCGTTCGCCGTTGGGAAATGGAGTACCGTGTCCCCGTCCACATCGGCAATATGACCGTCGGCCAGCAAGAGTGCAGAGCGGGTCTGGTAGATACTGTCGAGGTTGAGCGAGCTTCTCAATTCGACGAAAACCCAGTCAATGACAGCGCTGCCACCGGTTGCACCCAGTACCCCTGCACTGTCGGAGATCACTTCGCCTCCGCCATCGCCGGAGTGGGTGAAGTACTGCATGTTCTCATAGGGCTCAGAAGTTGGTATGTAGCCTTTTTCACGCAGGTGATCCTGCATCAGTGTATCAGATGGAGCCGTGAGGAATCCACCCTGGAGGCGCACCTTGATGGCGATGTTGATGCCAATACAGGTTGGTCCGAGAACCGGATCACACGGGTCGAGCGGGTTACCGTCGAATACACCATCGCCGTCGGTCTCTTCTCCGTTGTTGATGTTATCACCATCGGGGTCTTCCTGATTGTCCAGCAAGCCGTCGCCATCGCTGTCGGTCAGACACCTGTCATAGGCGAGGGTATCACCGTTGCTGTCCAGGTAATTCCAACCATCCAGGGTATTGTGGACGGTCATCCAGTCCTCCCAGTAGTCGGTCAACTGGTCGTTGTCATCGTCGGTATCCAGGTCGTTGATGGTACCGTCGAGATCGAGGTCACAGGTGCCGGTGGTACAGGCGTCGTTCACTGTGAGCGTCACCACATTGGTGGTGTCATCACACTGGCTGGTGCTGATAATGAGGCGGTACTGGTAGCTGTCGAGGCTTTCAACCAGGCTGATGTTAAGGTCATCGGTAGTAGCACCCTGGTAAACACCGCCATTGCCGATGGCGCCGTTGGAGACATTTGCCCAGGTGGAACCGCCATTGCTGCTCACCTGCCATTGCAGAGACAGCACACCGGCTCCGGGATTGCTGATGGTAGAGGTAAACTGGTGTCCGATGTTGGAACATACCGTTGCATCTACCGGCTGAACGTCAATGGTGATCGGGCCTTCAACGAAGAGGGTTGCGTTGGTAGAGGCCACCCACTCACAATTGGCCGTGCTGATCCGGCACCTGAACTTGTTGTTGTACAAGCCCGACGAGTTTGAAATCGCCAGGGTATTGGTTGTGACCCCACTGTAAGGCGAGGTATTGGTCAGGTTGGACCATGTTTGCCCGCCGTTGGTGCTTCGCTGCCACTGGTATGAGACTGAACCGAGGCCTGGATTGTCAATGGCAACCGTAAAGGATGCAGCCCCTCCGGCACAAACAGTGATGTCGTCGGGTTCATCGGTAAAGGTCAGTGGTCCTTCAACAGAAAGCGTTGCAGCCGTGGTTTCTACCGTATCGCAGGTGCCCGTCCAGGCTTGCAGCTTGTACATGTAGCCACCTTTGCCGGAAACCGGGCTGATGCTCAGTGTATCCGTCTTCGAACCGTTGTAGATACTGTCGTTGTTGATGAGTCCCCATGTTGACCCTCCGTCTGTACTTACCAGCCACTGGTACTCGACAAACCCTTCACCGGGATTGGAGACCTGGGCGGCGAAGAAGGCTTCTTTGTCAGAACAGGTGCTCCAGTCAGATGGATTGCTTGTCACTGTCAGCGGGCCTTCAACCGTCAGTCGTGCCGGGTTGGAGTTCTCCGGGTTACATTCTGTGGTTCGGGCTGTAAGCCTGTATCGCTGCCCGTTCAGACCGGCCACATCGCTGATCGTCAGTGTATCGTTGGTAACACCACTGTAAGGAGCGGTATTGGTAAGGTCGGTCCAGTTAAGCCCGTCACTGGATATTTGCCACTGGTAAGAAATGGTGCCGCTGGTGCCGACAGCCACCCCTGCCGAGCCGACAAAGATCACGGACTCACCGGAACATTGGGTGATGTCATCAGGATGGTCGGTGAAAGAGATCGGTCCTTCAACGGTCAGGCAGGCAGAGTCAGAAGCGACAGAAGAACAATTCGCAGTCTGTATCAGCACCCTGTAACAGGTATTGTTCAAGCCAGCCGCCACCACACTCAGATTCGAGGATGTGACACCGTTGTAAATACTGTTGTTGCTCAGGTTCACCCAACTGCTGCCAGCTTTGGTCTGCCACTGGTAGGTGATCTGTCCAGAGCCTGTATTGAGTGCCGTTACGCCGAAGTTAACCGTCTCATCAGCGCAGGCAGTCACCGGTTGTGGCTGGCCAAGCACATCAATTGAGATGGGGCCTTCCACCGTCAGAACGGCGTAGTTGGTGTAATCGCTCACACAGTTGCTGGTGTAGTAGCGCAACCTGAAACGACAACTGTCCAGGCCGGCAATGTCTGAGATATTCAAGGTAGTGGTGGTAGCACCGGAATACACACCACCATCGGTGATGCCGCTCCAGGTGACTCCTTCGTCGCAAGAACGCTCCCACTGGTACAACACGGTGCCAAGACCGGCATTGGCTATGGTAGCCTGGAAGGTTACCCCCGAACCGCTACATTCGGTAACGTTGTCCGGTTCATCCGTAACGGTGATCGGACCTTCGATGAGCAACTGAGCCACTGCGGAGGTCAAAGTGTCGCAGGTGCCCGTCCAGGTCAACACGCGATAGAGGTTGTTGTCCAATCCGGTAGTGTTGGCGATACTCATGGTATCGGTGCCGATACCGTTGTAAGTGGCATCGTTTGAAAGATCGGTCCAGGTCGCACCGTTGTCGGCACTTTCCTGCCACTGGTAATAAGTATTGGGATCATCGGTTGAACCATTGGTGACACCCACGATGAAGTACACCGGCTCTCCAGAGCACTGGTACACCGTATCGGGCTCGTCAACGATGCTCAACGGACCTTCTACCGTCAGGCAGGCTTCATTGGTGAACACCTCTGAACATTCTGAGGTAGTCGTCCTCATTCTGTAACAGCGGCCGTAAAGCCCTGCCACATCTGAAATACTCAAAGTAGTAGTGGTTGTTCCGGAATACACACCTGTATCAGAGAGGTTGCTCCACGAACTACCACCATCGGTGCTTTCCTGCCAGATGTAGCTCATGGTTCCGGAAGCCGCATTGGATACAGCGGCTGAGAACGAGGTAGCCTTACCCGAACAGGTCGTCACAGCAGTTGGATGCGAGGTTACGGTAAGCGGGCCCTCTACCGTCAGCGTCATTGCGTTGGTGTACAGGATGTTACAGGTTCCGGTACGGGCACTCAACCTGTACTGGTAGCCATCTTTACCTGTTGTCGTCGCAATACTCAGGTTTGGTGTAGAGGTACCATTGTAGCCACCTGTATTGGACAGGTTGGACCAGGTGGCACCGTTGTCCGTTGAAACCTGCCAACGGTATATTGTACTTCCTCCCGGGTTGTCAAATGCGGCACTCACCAGCACTGCCTCACCCGCACAGAGGCTTTGGTCAGAAGGATGCGTATTCACCGAAATGGGGCCTTCAACCGTCAGCCTTGCTTCATCGGAGTTGACAGGATCACAACTGGAGGACAAAGCCTGCACCCGGAACCTGTAATCGTACATTCCTGCCACATCGCTGATAAAGAGGGTATCGCCGGTGGGCCCTACCGAATCCACCGTCAACGTATCGCTGAGGTTGACCCATGTGGCCCCATTGTCGAAGCTGACCTGCCAGTTGTAAGTGAACGATCCCTGAGGTATGGATGCAGCCGCCACGAAGATGGTATCATTGCCCGAACATACTGTTACGTCATCCGGATGGTCTGAGAAAGTGACGTTGCCGTTCACATTCAGGGTAGCCGCATTGGAGTACACGTTGGAACAAGTACCCGTATAAATATAGGCGCGGTACTGGGCACCATCGAGCCCGATCACATTGGTGATGGCAAGGGTGTCGGTCTGAACACCGTTGTAGGGCGGTGTATCGTTCAGATCAACCCATCCGGAGCCGGTATTCTCCTGCCATTGAATGGAAACACCACTGGTAGGTCCACCGCCATTGCTGAAAGCCAGTGAGAAGAACACTTCGTTGCCGGCACAGTTTGACACGTCATCGGGCTGGTCGGTTACCGAAAGCGGGCCTTCAATATCCAGCATGGCTGAGTTGGTATATACCGTATCACACTGCCCGGTGAATATCTTCATCCGGTACAGGTTGCTGTCCAATGCGACCGTAGCTCCGGTGAGGGTCAGGGTAGTTGTTGCCACTCCGCTGTATGGAGAGGTGTTGGTCAGATCAACCCAGCCTGAACCAGTATTCACCTGCCACTGGTAATAAAGTGTACCTACGGCACCTGCGTTTACGGCAGCAGCGGTAAATGTGGTGTTCGAACCATCACAAATGGTACTGTTGCTCGGATTGGAAGTGACGGAAACCGGACCCTCGACTTGCAAGGTAGCTGCTGCAGAGAATACCGTGTCACACACGTCGGTGTATATCTTGGCCCGGTACTGGTTGCCGTGCAACCCCGCCACATCACTGATCGTAATGGTATTGGTGGTAGAATTGCTGTAAGGTGTGCCATCCGAAATATCCACCCAGCCCGAACCGCTGTTCACTTGCCAGTTGTAATAAATGGTTCCTGCGCCGGCATTCGTTGCAGTTACAGAGAATGTGGTTCCGTTGCCCGAACATTCGGTCACATCCACCGGATCTGCAGTGAATGAAATCGGACCTTCTACTGTGATCGGGATGTTTCCGACAATGGAATCGGGATTGATCACACAATTAAAGGAGTCTATTACTGAAGTAAGGGTATAATTCAAACTTGTAGTCGGAACGACTGCGATGGAATCTCCACTGAGGAAATTGGAAATGGTATCTACGTTGGTGCCATCGGTATAAACGACCTGGTAAGGCACCCAGCCTCCGTTGATGGTCACCACCAGGTAGGCCGTGTCGCCCACGTCGCCGGCACATATCGTATTGTACCCCCCTAAATAATCCAATTCGGCCGTTTCCACGTGTATCGGATCACAGGGATCACAAAGATTTGAGGTATCCACACCCACTGTCCAGGAGCCGTCACCGTTCGTGTCTTCCAAACCGTTGAGGATCTGGTCACCGTCACAGTCGTGGCAACTCCAGGCAGAAGGGGCATAATTTCTTGAGTAGTAATAATATGCGGAAGCCCCGTAATCAACTACCGATAGGTCGTTGCCGGGGTTGGAGTTGGCCGAGTTAGGCAATTGATCAAAAGGATCGACACCGTTTTCTATCAAATACAAAGAATCGGGACAGGAACCGACCCGAACAAATTTGAAAAGCAATGTTTCCGACCCAGCCTGATAAACAATCTGCGGGTTATCGGTCTGAAAACCGAAAGAAATGTAATCCCTTGTCGGATTTTCCGGTGGTGCATTCACCCGGGCATTTTCCAGCCAGGTACCACTGACGTTGGTGAACCCGGAATAAGTAAAGCCGGTGGGTGCAACAAGTGTTACCTGACCTGAACCGGTTATTGTTGAACTCGTCGGCGTGATGGTGGTATCAGGCCTGACATAGACACCCCAGGTGGTATCGTCCATGAGCTGAAGTTTGAACTCCAACTGTGCATGAGCACTGGAGAGGCCCAGCGCCAAAAACGTCACCAGAAGGATCAGCTTAGGGTAAATGTAGGATTTGTGCATAAGACTGCGATTTAATTATGTGAGTAAATTAACAGGCTGGGGAACAGTGCTTTGCGGTTAAGCTGCGAAAAGGGCTGCGCCGGCCGTCTGCCATTGCAGAACAGCCGGGCTTAGCCCGAAAAAACACTATAAACCCAAAATTTATCTTGTACCGGCACGCAGCGTAATGCCTGCCTGGGGGGCGGGTAGTATCAATCTTTCACACTGAGCAAGGAAGTGTCCTTTCGCCTTGCGGCAATGAAGTCAGGAACAGCATTTTGAGAACATGGGAAAACGAAAGCGACAGCTTTCGACTACTCGGAGAGAAACCTGAAAAGGGTGTGGAAATGAGTAGTTGTTGCTCATGCCTTGCTCAAATAGTTGTTGTTGTAATTCGTCTGATCTGCACTGGCGCAGAAAAAGGGGGACATCTTTCTGAGGGAAATGATGAGGGAAGATTTTCGAAGTGGGGGAAGTTGCTGTCAATTGGGCAAGCATTGTGCCAAAGCTGGGGAAGTATTGTTAGCCGTTTTCGCTGCCTCAATTGACATAACCGGTTTTGAAAAATCGAATTTTATACCATACAAAAGCATGCAAATGTGTAACAGGTTGTAGAACACAAGAGCTACGGTTGCATTGCCAAAAAACTCTTTCTCCCAGAGCGTTGGATCACGAGTTGAGTTCCTATGTTTGAAAAATGACTACGCTGGTTCCGGACTCTGTCCGGGACCCCATCTTGTCGGACTCCGTCCGACTTATGTTCAGATGAAGTTACATTTTTCGACAAGGATATAACTTTTTGCAGTGGACTCATTCCTCATCCATTCAATATCCATACTTTTCTTTCCATCGCTGGCGCAACCACTGCCTGATCCGGTCTTCCGGCGGGTTTTTACCCGGCTCGTAAAACTGTGAATCGGATAGCCCCTCCGGCAGGTATTCCTGGAGGTTGAAATTGTTTTCATAATTGTGCGAGTAGCCGTAATCCTTTCCGTAACCGAGGTCCTTCATCAGTTTGGTGGGGGCGTTCCTCAAATGGAGAGGAACCGGCAATTTTCCGGTTTTCCGCACGGTGTCCTGGGCACTTTTGATGGCGGCATAAGCGCTGTTGCTTTTGGGCGATGTGGCCAGGTAAATGGCTGCTTCTGAAAGAATAATGCGTCCTTCCGGCATTCCAACCGTCCGGATGGCCTGCAGACAGGTGGTGGCCATCAGCAAGGCATTGGGATTGGCAAGGCCGATGTCTTCAGCCGCGGCAATGATCATCCGCCGTGCGATGAACTCTATGTCCTCGCCCCCCTCCACCATTCTGGCCAGCCAGTACACCGCTGCCTGGGGGTCGCTACCCCGGATGCTTTTGATGAAAGCGCTGATGATATCGTAGTGCATCTCGCCCTGCTTGTCGTACAGGGCCAGGTTTTGTTGAATAACTTTTGTGACATGCTCATCGGTGATCTCGAGGCTTTGGCCTGGTGCATGGAGGTTGGCCACCAGTTCCAGCGCATTGAACAACTTTCGGGCATCCCCGCCCGAAAAGCGCAGCAAGGCCTCATACTCAAGCAGTTGAATATCCATTGTTTTCAAAACATCGTCTTCAGCAAGGGCTTTGTTGGCCAGGGCCAACAACTCCTCTTTCCCCAACGGCTTCAGCACATATACCTGGCAACGTGACAACAATGCGGGTATCACTTCAAAGCTGGGATTCTCCGTGGTGGCTCCGATCAGGGTCACCACACCTTTTTCCACAGCGCCCAAAAGCGAATCCTGCTGCGACTTGCTGAAGCGATGGATCTCGTCAATGAACAGTACCGGATTGGGCGCGCTGAAAAAGCGCTGACTCTTTGCTTTTTCAATCGTCTCCCGTACATCCTTCACACCGGAGTTGATGGCACTCAAGGTATGAAAAGGCCGGTCAAGCTTGTTGGCGATGATTCCGGCCAGGGTGGTTTTACCCACACCCGGCGGCCCCCACAGGATCATCGAGGGTAACTGCCCGCTCTCGATGGACTGCCGGAGAATGGCACCGGGGCCCACCAAATGCTCCTGCCCCACGTAATCCTCCAGGGTCTTCGGTCGCATCCTGTCTGCTAATGGTGGCATGGTGAGGTTTTTTTGAAGGTTTTTGATCCCGAGGCAAGCTCGGGATTGCGCCCATCAGGCGCTGACCTTCGGTCAGCGCCTGAATTCATCTTGCGGTTTTTGGGTCCTGTGCTTGTCTCGGGATTGATAGGATCTTTGAGGAGGATTTTAAAGGTTTTTCAATTCTTCAAAATCAGAACAATCAATCACCACAATCAAGGTCTGTTTTTGATGATTTTTGGATGCAATGATGTTGCCGTGCAATGTAATACGATCAACTGCCAACTGCCAACTGATGACTGCCAACTGCCAACTGATGACTGCCAACTGACAACTGGTCACTGATGCCCCCGGCAATGGTAGCCCAAAAAATGTCTGTTCCCAACATTTTTCCGAAGGGAACCCAACGGATGGGCAAGGGGCTTCGTGATAAGGGCTGAAAGAAGTAATTTTCAAACCAAATTTAAAATTGAACCGATGAAGAAATTATTGACCCTGCTGTTTGCCCTTGCTATTTTCGGAACGACAGCCCTGACCCAGGTTTTCCAGGTTTCCATTTCCGGAACGGTAAGCGATGCCAATGGCAATCCGGAAGAAAACGTGGGAATCTACATAGATATAAGGATAAGCCCCACAGGGCCTTCCTTTTACCAGACAATCAAATGGACCAATGCCGACGGATTTTACGAAGATGAAATTCAAATCACTCCCAACTTCCCGTCTCAGGGCATTCTGACGGTAGCGATGCTCGATTGCGACAGCACTTTCCAATCATTTTCTTTCACTTACGCTCAGGGAAGCAACAACACCTTCGTGCAGGATTTCACTTGGTGCGGAAATGTGCTACCCGCCTGCTGGGTGGACATTGAGGTGGACTCCGTGGCCGGCTCCAATGCACTGGTGCTGACGGCTGTGCCCACCGGAACCCCTCCTTTCACCTATTACTGGAACAATTCGGGGGGCACCAGCGATCCCTCTGTCACTGTGACCCAGTCAGGCACCTACTGTGTGGCCGTTTGGGACACAACCGGCTGTAGCAGCACCGCTTGTGTATCAGTGGTCATCACACCGCCAGGGGGCAACTGTGACGTGGCCATCGGCCTGGACACCATCAACGGCTCTTTGGCGCTGACGGCCTATTCTTCCGGCACTCCACCTTACACTTACATGTGGAACACCGGTGAAGTTACCCAAACAGTCCCCATTACACCCAACCCCTCCGGTATCTACTACTGCGTTACCGTGACCGATGCCGAAGGCTGCACAGCAAGTGATTGTTTCACCTGGACCCCACCGCCCGCCTGCTCGGCCCACATCGAGGAAACAAATGCCGGACTGACAGCCTACCTGGACGGCGGGCTTCCTCCAACTTTTTACTACTGGGATACCGGTGAGACCACCCAGACCATCCAGCCCAACGGATCGGGAGTTTATTGCGTTACCGTCGTATCAGCAGGCGATTCCTGTATAGCCACGGCCTGCTACCAGTATATGGCGGCCTGCTCCGTCGAAATCTATCAGGACAGTTTGTCGCCTGGCAGCGCCGGATGGCAATTGATCGCTGAGGCCCAGGGCACACCGCCGTTTACTTACCAGTGGAATGCCAACAACCAGAATGGTCCGGGTCTGTACGTCACCCAGCCGGGAACCTACTGCATCACGGTGACCGACGCAACGGGTTGTACAGCAAGCGATTGCATTACAGTGGGCGCCACCCCCTGCCAGGTGACCATCATTGAAACCGTGTTCCCCGCCTCTCCTGATACCGTGCTGATGGCAGTGGTGCCGGCCAACGCCTACTGGTACGAATGGAGCACCGGCGACACCCTGCCGTACATAGTTCCATCTGGCCCCGGCACCTACTGTGTCACTGTGACCCACTCCTCCGGGTGCATTGCTTCGGCTTGTTATGAATACGGACAAATGTTTGGCAATTTCACGGTGAAAGGGTTTGTAACCGCCGAAGGTGGCAGCGCCAACCTCAGTTTACAAGGTACCGTGTACCTCTATGAAACCGGAAACAGCACCACCGGTCTGAACCTCTATGGGCAAACTCCCCTCTTGCCGGACCCCACGCTACCGCCATTTCCCAACGGCCATGCCTGGTACGACTTTGGTGCGGTTCCTCAAGGTGAATACCTGGCACTGGTGCTGCTGGCCCCCAACACACCCGGCTACGACGATTACCTGCCCACTTACTACGGCGATGTGCAGACCTGGCAGGATGCCTCCGTCATCTCCATCCCCCACAACGGGCAACTTTTCAACATCACCCTGGCCAAGAGTGACTCCCTGAGCGGACCCGGTACCATCAATGGTTTTGTGAGCGAAGGCCCGGGGTTCCAGGGTGGCAGCAACGACCGGGGCGATGCCGTGGAAGACGCAACGGTTCTCCTGTTTGACGAAGCGGAAAAAGTGCTGGCTTTCAGGTTCAGCGACAGCAACGGTGAATACACCTTTGACAACCTGCCTTACGGAACCTACAAACTGATGGTGGACATCCCCGGCCTGCCGGCAACTGCCGCCTGGGTCACCATCAGCCCCGACCAGACCGCCATTACGATGAATTTCAACGTGAACGACGAGGGTGTGACCGACGCCAGGGAGGCCATCCTCGATGCCGGACTGGAACTGTGGCCAAACCCCGTGGGCCAAAGCCTCCGGGTCAGGGTGACCGCCCCGGAAAACCTCAGCGCCACCCTCGAGATCATTTCGCCGTTGGGGCAGGTTTTGCGAAGCGAAAGAAAAAACATTGCCGCAGGCGAAGCGCAATTCGACGTGGATACCGGGCAGCTCGGTCCGGGTATTTACCTGCTGTCGCTGCGCAATGGAAATGCGCGCATCGTAAAGCGTTTTGCGAAGAAATAACACCTGGTTTGAGTGCCAACGGAAGTGCCCCATGCGGTGCTTCCGTTGCACTTTCCCCCCCCCTGAAACCACACACCTCAACACCGATTCATGACTGACCGCAAACTACTCAGGGATGCCGGAAAGGGCGACAGCCGGGCGCAGTACCGCTTGTACCGCTGGTGCTTTCCCATCCTGATGAGTGTTTGCAGTCGCTATCGCAACGTGGAGGCTGATGCCGTGGCCATGCTCAACGAGGGCTTCCTGAAAATTGTGACCAACCTGGACAAATACCGGGAAGAGCAACCCTTTGAAGCATGGATCAAACGCATCATGATCAACACGTTGATTGACGATTTCAGAAAAAACCGGCAGGTGAAAGAACTGGTGGAATACCACGATTTCAGCGACCACCACAACCACGACCAACTGACCGATCTGAACACCGCCGACCTGCAGTTCGACGCCGCCGAACTGGAAGCCATGATCCACTCGCTGCCACCCATGAGCCGCAAGGTGTTCAACCTGTACGCCATTGACGGTTACAGCCACAAGGAGGTGGGGAAAATGCTGGGCATTTCCGACGGCACCTCGAAATGGCACCTTTCCTTTGCCCGAAAACGCCTGCAGGAAATGCTCAAATCGCAAAATGAAAAGAAAGGACATCCGGTTCAGGAACGGGACAGGATCATCAAATCCCCCTGAACCCAAATCACAATACAATGGACCACAAGCTCGACAAATACTTCCGGGAGCAGCTTTCTCAAAGGGAACACCCCTTTCAGGAGGCCTATTGGGAAGCTGCCCGGACCCTGTTGCAACGCCGCAAACGCCGGCGCAGGCTCTTTTTCTGGCTGTTCTTCGGAATGGGGGTGATTGCCGTCGCCTGGCTGCTGTGGCCGGTGTCAGAAATTACAGCTCCGCCACAACAGGTGGAACGAGCCATTGCACAACCCAAAGCCCCTTCGGCAAATGAACGGGACGCCATTGCAAGGACAGCACCCAAAGCCGGCACAACGACAGAATTGGCCGGGAATTCAACACCCGGAACTGCCGGGCCCACCGGAGAAAGAAACCTTTACAAAAACCGGTCAGCAAATCTGAAAGGCATTGTTCCTTCGGTAAATGAAGCACCTTCGGATGCGCTTCCCTCCGCACCTCGAGAGCAACGGGAACTGACCACCCAGACCGATACTCCGGTCAGCCGCCGTTCAACGGTTGGCAACCTGGCCTCCCTGCCCTGCCCGGCCCCGGGCACCTTGTCGTTGCCCTGGGAGCAGCGCTTTGTCAAACCCCTGGAGCGGAAAAGCAAAGCCTGGCTGTTGCAAAACTGGTCGGTGGAGCTGTCTCAGGTTTTTACGGCAGAACACAGGCAACCACTGAACCGGAATGGCTACCGGCTGGTGCTGCGCAAAGACCACCGGCTGGAGCAGGGGATTTACCTCTTTGGCAGTGCCGGGTATGAATACCGGAGCGGCACCTTTGAAGCCAGCAAGGTGGCCGTGGGCCGGAATTACCGCTTCGGGCTGGAGCTGGACAGCCAGTTCCTCAAACCAAACTCACTGCATTTCCTGGAACTGAGCGTTGGCGCAGGCTTTGGCCGAAAACACCACCAGGTGGAACTCAGCCTCAGCCCCCGGTACCTGATGGGTGTCAGGGGCGAGCGGGGTTTTTACCGAAGGGTGGAAAACACCCACCCCCCTGAAAAGGAGTTCGTACCCGTGGAGGCCGGCTGGCTGGTGGAGGATGGCTTCAGGCGCCTGGCATTCGCCGCAGGAGCGGCATACTGGTTCAGGTTCAACCAACGTACTGCTGCCGGGTTCTCCGCCCATTTTCAACCGGGTGGGCTGATGGTTGAAGGATATTCCCCTCCCGTCGGGAATTACATCCTGAAAGAATCCGGAGAATGGACTTTCAGATTGTCCGCCAGGCTTGGATTCTGATTTTTTTTTACGAAGAAAATTCAAATGATGAAACACTTACAGGGCATCTTGATTTTGGCATTGCTGGCACTGGCCGCCTGCAAAAAGCTGGATGTGGAACCACCACCTGAGGGCACCCCGGTGTTCAGTGTGAACGCCGTCATTGACGGCTCGGCAAAAAGCTGGGTGGCCGGCGAGCAGGATTACTATCTTTTTACGGGTTTTGAGCAGGATACCGCCGGGTTTTTCACCTTCTGGGGGCGGCTGGAAAAAGAGCCGTGCAGCAATGTGGCCTGCGGTGAGAAAATTGCCTTTTACTTCAACGACCTCGCCCCCTCGCCCTCCGGGCAACCGGATATCGAGGCGGCGCTTTACCCTGGGAATCATCCTTTTATGAACCCAAACGGTCTCGACACCATCTGGACCTATGATACCACCACGACTTACCTGCTGACCCTGGATGCCAGCCCCTCGCTGACGGCTCCCAATGACGTGCCCAATTTCAGCTGGAACTTTCCCAATACCACTCCACTGTTTGGGAATACAGTGAGTATTTCGCTGGCGCAAGCCCCCCAAAATATGCCCGTCACCCTGACCATGCAGTCGGGCAATGATTCCTGTTTCAGCAGCCAGACGCAGTCCGTTTTTCTGTTGTCACCGGTGCAGCCCACACCCTGTCAGGTGTTTTTGGATACCCTGACCAATCCGGGAACGCCCTTCCCCGTGGCCCTGAAAGCGGTGGTTCTGGGTCAGTCACCGTTCGCCTATCAGTGGAACACCGGCAGCACACAGGCCTCGATTCCCCTCATGAACATGGCTCCTTTTACACAGATACAGGTCAGCGTAACAGATGCCGAAGGCTGCCTGGCAACGGCCGGGGGGCAGGTACCCGGCCCCACCGGCTCATTCTGCTCGGCCCGCTTCAACTGGAGCCTGAGCGTGCAAACGGCGATTGATTCAAGCTTTACGGTGGTCAGCCAGCCTTTTCTGCCCGGTGGCGTAAGGGTTGTTTACACCGACGATTCCGGCATGGAGTGGTCTTCGGCAAATGGGCTGCAACTGGCTGCCAACGCCGGATTTCAGATTCTCTCGGTGGAAAGTTTTGACGAAAACGAAAACGGCCAGCCAACCATGAAACTGAATGTGAAGTTTCAGGCGACGTTGTGGAACCAGAACGGACAATTTAAAACCCTGACGGACGGCGAGGGTGTGATTGCAGTGGCCTACCCCTGATCGGTGAGAGCGATCCGGACGGAATCCATGTACTCCGGCATGCCGAAGTCCTCAATATGGTCCACGCTGCCATCTTCTTTGTAATAGGTCCAGGTACCGAACTTTTTGCCTTTGTAGCGATAGCCGGCGTGTTCAGGTTTGCCGTCGCAATACCACCACTGGGACAGACCGTAAAACTCCCCGTCTTTGGCCACGCCGACGAAATTTTCCTGACCGTTACCGCAATAAATTTTGCGCAGTTCCCAGCCGTTGGGGCCATAAAGGTATTCGTAAAGTGGCCGGCCGTCTTTTGAGCGGATGAGTTTCCGCTTCAGCACTCCCTGGCGGTACTCTCGGTATTCTTCAAAATTGGGATCATCCACCGGGCTGACGGCTGAGCTGTCGGTGCCCAGTTCGTAGTCCTTCCAGATGTCCACCAGTTTCAGGTAGGTCCAGGGCTTGCTGCCATTGGCCACGGAATCAGCATCGGCAAAGGCCTGTTGTTCCGGTGCATCAGATTGGTCTGAACCGGCATTCTCCCCACAGGAGATCAGGGCCGAAATTCCGACGAAAAGAAAAAACGGGAGCAGGAGCTTTCTAATCATTTGAAAAAAATTAGGGGGTTCAGATTTCATTTTCCAGGGGAACGCTTCAGGCTGGCAAACCCGGCTTCGGGTCTCACCTTCGTCAAAAGTGTTTCCAGCCCTGGGCGAACAGGTCGTGGCGCTTGCCGCCGGAGGTGTGGAGTTTCAGTCCCTCCTCCTTTTCGGTGATTTCTCCGGCAATCCAAATATCGGGCAGCAGCCGGATCTTATCCACATCTTTCGGGTCAATGGTGAAAAGCAATTCGTAGTCTTCGCCTCCGTTGAGGGCACAGTTGATGGGGTCGAGGTTGAATTTGAGTGCCAGCATTTTGGTATCGCTGTGGATGGGCACTCCGGTTTCTTCCACAAAAGCGCCCACACCTGATTGCTTGCAGATGTGCATGAGGTCGGAAGACAAGCCGTCGGAAATGTCAATCATGGCAGTTGGCACCAACTGCGCTTTATCCAGAATTTCGATCATGTCCGTACGGGCCTCGGGTTTCAGGAAGCGCCCTACCGCGTGTTTCTGGTCTTCGAGGTCCGGCTGCACGCCGGGGTTTTGCAGGTAGAGCTGTTTTTCCCGCTCCAGTATTTGCAGGCCGAGGTAGGCAGCCCCCAGGTCGCCGGTGATGCAGATGAGGTCGCCGGGTTTGGCACCGTTGCGGTACACCAGTTTGTCCTTTTCGCCCTGCCCGATGGCCGTTGCAGAAATGATCAGCCCTTTGTTGGATGCCGAAGTGTCACCCCCCACCAGGTCAACCTGATAGGCATCACAGGCGGCTTTCATACCTGCGTACAGTTCATCGAGCGCCTCCACACTGAAGCGGTTGGAAACAGCCACCGAAACGGTTAGCTGCCGGGGGTGGGCGTTCATGGCACAGATGTCTGAGAGGTTGCTGACCACGGCCTTGTAGCCAAGGTGCTTCAGGGGGAAATACATGAGGTCAAAATGAATGCCCTCCACCATCATGTCGGTGCTTACCACCGTCAGCAATCCGTCGTTGTCAATCACGGCGGCGTCGTCACCCACGCCCTTCAGGGTGCTGGACTGATGAATTTTTATGTCCTTCGTAAGGTGCTCGATCAAGCCGAACTCCCCGTATTCGCTGACTTCGGTTCTCTTTGGTCTTTCTTGTTCCATAATGCTGTTTAGTGTGGCTGTTTGTTGGCCGCAAAAGTAGGCATTGAGGTGGGGAGTTGAGGAATTGAGGAATCGAAGAACTGAAGAATCGAAGATCTGATCCCGACATTCGTCGGGAGAGGAACTGAAGAATCGAACGGGATGCTTGTACACTACTCCCGATTCAACCATCCGGCATCCATGCTGTTACCTGACCGACCCCACTGAAGCCCCGGCTTCATCCCCTTTAACCAGGCCCCAACCATAAACCCTAAACCCTACACCCTAAACTCTACACCCTAAACCCTACACCCTAAACCCTACACCCAACACCAACCATGTCTATTCGAATCATTCCGAAAGAAAAACAAGCAAAAGGCGCCTTTAACGGCGGAGAGATCGTCGAGAACAAACCCATTGGCTTTCCAGGGGAGGGAGGTGAACTGAAGCCCTGGTCCAACCTCTTTTACTGGGCTTATGCCGAGGCCAGAACCAACAGCACCATCGGTTTGCACCCGCATGAAGGCTTTGAAATAATGTCCTTTATTCTCAAAGGCAAGATCCGGCATTTTGATACCCGGAACAAAGATTGGCTTCCATTGAAAGCAGGTGACCTGCAGATCATCAGAGCCGGCAGAGGTATCAGCCATGCCGAATTCATGGCCGAAGGCGCGGCAATGTTTCAGATATGGTTTGACCCTGACCTGAGCAAGACCCTCCAAAAGCCAGCTTCCTATAATGACTACAAATCAGAAGAACTGCCCGTTGCCAATAAAAACGGACTCAGCATCAAAACCTACATCGGTGAAGGTTCACCCGTGACCCTCGACACGCCTGGCCTGGTCATCCGGCGCTTCAGCTTTGAAAGCGGCACCCATGACATCGGGCTGGATACGAACAAAGTGCATTCCCTTTATATAATCGAAGGCAATCCCGAAATCAATGGCCACCCCACCAATCAGGATGATTTCATCATTATGGAACGGGAAGAAAAATTGAAGATGAGTTCCGACAACCCGACCGACATTTTCATGATCTCCTCACCGGCAACGGTACCCTACCGCACCTATGCCCGAATGCTTTAACACACGTTTACTGAGGATTATGAGGATTATGAAGATTATGAAGGTTTTTAGAAGGTTTTTTTACCGGACGTTTACTAAACCTTTGGAGGTTTAGTAAACGTGGGTTCCTCGATTCTTCTCCCGACGAATGTCGGGACTCAACCCCTCTCCCGACGAATGTCGGGACTCAATTCCCCAATTTCCTTCAGCAATCGCCTTCCCCTGGCCCGGTATCCCGTTGATCCGGTGAGCATACCTTCTTCGATCACTTCTTTCAGTTCCCTGAGCAGGTCGGGTTCTTTTTTCGAAATATTGAACACCGTTTGCATGGCATGCACACGAATGGCCACTGGCACGGCCGGGTCCATCAGCAGGTCAAAACCTTTTTGCAGGGCCGGTCCCTGCACCTCTTCCGGCAAATCAACAGACGCAAGTGCTTTGACCGTACTACGGACAACCGAGTCGCTGTTGCCGGGCCGGTCCAGGTTGGCGATGAGGGCCGGCAGGTGTGCACGGATGAGCCGGGGACGCTCTTCCACTACGTGGCTGAAAACCCAGGCTGCGTATTTGGAGCTGACTTCATCCCCACTCAGCATGATGCCGACCAGTTCTGCAAACCGGTCGGCATCACTTCCAATCCAGTCCCGGATGGCCAGGCAGGTGGGTTTGCTACAATGTTGAGACAGGACTTCTTTGAGGTTCATTTTTGCAGAATTAAAGCCGGCGCAGCCGGATCAGCCACCGGCAATGACGAGCTTGAGCACGGCCATTCCCTGTTGCGAAGCGAGGCGAATGAAATACACGCCGGAGGCCAGGTTTTCAACCGGCAGTTTGATCTTGCCCTGCTCTTCCACCACTGAAAGTTTCCGTTGCCGGAGGAGTTTTCCCTCCGTCTGGTAAATGCCCAGCTCGTAATTGCCCGAAGGCAAACCTTTGTAAACGAGGTGGGCCTCTCCATTGGTCGGATTGGGGCGGATGGAGAAAGTTCCCGGCAAGTAAGCCTGTGCAGTGGCGTTGCAAACCTCCACTTCCAGGACGAAGTTTTCGGTGTTCCGGCAACCCTCCGCATTTTCAAACAACACGCTTATCAGGTTGAATCCCGGCGACTGAATGTCCTCTTCATCGAGGGTGATCGCTTGCGTTTGGTCACCCGTACTCCACAGGTAAAAGGCCTGACCGGGCCCGGCATCAAAGGTGATTGGCAGATTCTCCACACAAACCGTTGTGTCGTCGAGCGGATATTGCAACATGGGGGGCGGACTCTGGAAGATGGCAATCGTTGCGCTGTCAAAACAGCCGGCATCATTGCTGACCGTGACAGAATACAAGCCGGGCTGTGTTACCTGTATGGACGGTGAGATTTCTCCCGTTGACCACAGGATTACGTTCCACTCTCCCATGGCTACGAGTTCATAGGGGAACTCCTCCTCACAAAGCACCAATTCTTCGGCTTCCAGAGAAACCAATGACTGCGGCTCTGATACCACACTCGTCGAAGCCGAAGCCGTGCAGCCATAGTCATCCGTAACAGTAACAGTGTACACTCCCTCTTTAAAAACATATATCTGTGCCGTCATATCCTTGGTGCTCCAGTAGTAGCTGGCGTAAATATCATCAACCATGATGTTGACCGGAAACTCCTCCGGGCAAACCAGAAACTCATCCTGAAGCTCTACCGTAGGTTTGGCCGTCAGGAAAAACGAATCCGATTGCACGCAGCCGAGGTCGTTGGTGACTGTCACACCGTAATACATCAGATCTTCCAGGGTCACACTGTTGGAAGTGCTGCCGGTACTCCACTGGTAGGAGTACTGGGAAGGCAACTCGATGGTGACAGGTGACGCCTGTTCGCAGACCGAATAGGTATCCGGAAAATCCGCCACGTTGAAGGGTTCGTCAAGGAGGGTGACTTCACCCGTCGCAAAGCAGCCATTGGCTTGAAGCGCTGTAAGTTGGTAGGTGCCGGCGCTGTCGAATTCAGCAGTCTGGGTGCTGTCGCCATTGCTCCAGGCATAGCTGTCAAAGCCCGGAGAAGCAGAGACCGCAAATGGGTAATCCGTGGTGCAAATGGGATGGTCCGGCAAGCCGGGCTCTCCGACCGGCAACTCCACCAGGTACAGGCTGTCGTAGATCAGACAGCCGCCTATCGTACTCGCAACCAGGTAATGCCAGCCTGGTGTGTTGAAGGATGCAGATGGTTCTTCCAACCCGTTGTCCCACAGGTAATGGGCAAAACCACTGGCAGCCTGCACTTCGATGAACGAGTTCTCACAATAGCTCGCCGTATCCGGCAATCCGGTATAAAGCTCGTTGGAAATGATGACCTCGATGGTGGCCGAGTGGATGCAACCCGCCGTATCCACGGCCTGCACCGAATAAACACCGGACGAAGTCACATCTATGGCGCTGGTGGTGTCGCCCGTGCTCCACAAGTATGAAACATAGGCGTCAGAACTGAGATCGATCGGGAGGTACTCTCCCTGGCACAACTGAACCGAATCCGGAATGCCGATGGGTATCGTTTTTACCTCCACACAGTCCGTGTGCTGGCAGCTCTGGCCGTTTTTCTCTTCGTAAACGGTGAGGCAGTAGGTGCCGGGCAAAATGGCCGTAGCCGTCAGGCTGTCTGAGCCGGTGACGAGCCCACCTGGCGGGCCTTCCCAGCTCACCTGCCGGCTGATGCCATTCCCTTCGGAAAATTGCGACGAAGAGCCATCCAGCAGCACCCCGGGCAGACAGAGGTTGCCAGGTTCCTCAATGGAGGCGATGGGATTCAACAGGGTCAGCTCAAAAGAAACGAGGCTGTCGCAGCCCAGCGGGGTCTGGCAATTCACCAGGTAGGCACCGCTCGTATCCATGACCTCATTGCACAAGGTGAAATGGCCACCGCAAACCACTTGCTCAGGCAGGACTGTAAGGGGCGCTTCGCTGACACTTACAATGAAGGATCTCAGCGTATCACAACTTCCATTGTCCTGAATCAACACATCGTAAATGCCCTCTTCGCAAACCGTTTGCCCGTCGGGCAGATCAAAGCACTGGCCCTGACACAAACTGACATTAACTGTATCGGGTTTGGGAATGTCCGATACCAGCACATCTTTGCAGACAATGGCTGTGTCCGCAAAACAGCTGTTTGTAGCTTGAACACAAACTTTGAATTGACCTTCCGACAACCATTGCAAAATGCCTAAACTATCACTTGGAAATGGGATAATTTCTGCTACTCCCGGTGGTTCAGTAAACCAATTGTACACATGTCCATAGGTGCTGTTTTCAACTGCATACAAACTGAATGTAGTGGTACAAGCTGTGTCATTCCCCAGAATCTGCCCCACCGGTGGGAAAGGAGCTTCCTGCGCATCGGCACTGCCATAAATCACCTCCATCTCATAGGCACAAACATCCCCGGCACACCCATCCAGCACCATCAAATAAGTCGCACCCGGCTCGAAATCTCCGTAAGCCAGGATGAAATCCGAAGTGGTGCAATTGCACTGGGTGGCCAGCGCCGCTCCTCCGCAACCATCAAAGATGGCGCCCTGCATGCCGAACTGGCCGTTCAGGCCCTGGCAGTCAGAGGGGCTTATGCGGAAGGCAATGGAATCGGAGGCCGCTATGAATTTGATCCATTCGTCATTGTTGAGCACTGACGACGGACAACCGGGGAAAGTCTGAATGATGTTGTTCAAACCCAGTGTGTCGCAATAACCACCAACATCGGTGCAAATAGCGACTGCTTCGGTACAAGTATTTCCGGGTGTTGGCAATCCCGGTGGCGGGCATTGGGCTTTCGCATTCGTCAGAAACAGAGCGGCTGTTATTAGCCAGCAGCATCCATAGGTAAAGATTGTCTTCATGAGCGTTGAAGTTTTATTGGTGAAAACAGTATTTGCAGCTATTCACACAGGTAGGCGTCAGGTACCGGATGGGGTTTAAATCTTCAACAGGCGTAATATATCTTCTCTCCTCTAAATTCTTTTCTTCGCAAATCCGGTGATACGAAGGTAACGAACAGCCATCGAAATTCCGAAATGAATCCGACGGAATTTCTTGATGAAATCACACTACCCCTTGCAACCGACAACCGATCCCGAGGCAAGCTCGGGAACAACCGCCAACCGACAACCGCCAACCTCTCTTGTCACAAACCCACCGTCTTCCCGTTAAAGTAGGCAGCCATTGCCGCAGGGCGAAGGAAAAAACTGTTGTAGCGGGCACAGGCGTATGGGCAGAATTTTATCCACCATTTTGTTGTTGGCGATGCCGTTGTTGGCTGTTGGGCAGCTCTCCTCGTTGCGGAGCAGGGTGCTTCCGGTGCTGTCCGTGCCGCAAAAGCTGGACAGCCTGACGGTGGTGCCGGGCTCGGTGAAAGCCTGGGACGCCACCACCGGAAACCCCATACCGCCCTCACGTTTCACCCTTAACGGCAACAGCATCAGCTTTGACTCCGCCGGCATTGCGCAGCGAAGCAAACTGGTCAGGGTCAGCTACCGGGTGCTGCCCTACGACCTGGGGCGCCGCATTGCCCGTATAGACAGTTCAATGATTTTCCGCAACCCCGGCGACCAGCTCATCGGCGTTCCCTACGACCCCTTTGCCGAGGCGCCGCAGCCCATTCTGCCGCAAAGCGGGCTTAACTACAATGGCAATTTCACCCGGGGCCTTTCCTTCGGCAACAACCAGAGCCTGGTGCTCAACAGCCAGTTCAACCTCCAGATGGCCGGCAGCCTGGGCGACCTGGAAGTGCTGGCCGCCATCACCGACAACAACATCCCCATTCAGCCCGAAGGCAATACCCAGCAACTGCGCGAGTTCGACAAGATCTTCGTCCAGCTCAGCAAAGGCAGCAGCCGTCTCATTGCCGGCGACTACGAGCTGACCCGCCCGCCGGGCTATTTCATGAACTACACCAAGAAGTTGCAGGGGGCCACTTTCAGCAATGCCTGGGCAACGGGCAAAACCCGCCAGGGCTTTCTGACTTCACAAGCCAGCCTGGCCGTGGCACGCGGCAAATTTGCCCGCAACGAAATTGCCGCCATCGAGGGCAACCAGGGGCCCTACCGCCTGCAGGGGGCCGAAGGTGAGCGCTTCATCATCGTGCTGGCCGGCACCGAAAAAGTGTACCTCGACGGAGCACTGCTGCAACGGGGCCTCGACCTCGACTACGTCATCGATTACAATGCCGGGCACATCACCTTCATGCCCCGCCGCCTCATCACCAAAGACAGCCGCATCGTGGTGGAATTCGACTACGCCGACCAGAACTACCTGCGCTCGCTATATGCCGTCAACAACGACTACCACAGCGGTAAGCTGCACCTCTACCTGAATGCCTATTCCGAGCAGGACGGCCTGCAACCCGTTGACGAAGAATTTGACGAAGAAGAAAAACTGTCGCTGCGCAATGCCGGCGACGACGAACTGGCCGCCGTGGTGCCCAGCCTCGACACTTTGACGCAGTTCAATGCCTTCCGGGTGTCCTACGAGCTGCGCGATACGATGGTGAACGGCATCCCCTACTCTGGCATCCTGGTGTACAGCACCGACCCGGATAAGGCCTTGTACACCGCCACCTTCTCGGAAGTGGGCAGCGGCAACGGCAACTACATCCAGGACACCGAAACGGCCGCCAACGGCCGGGTGTACCGATGGGTGGCACCAGACCCTTTGACCGGTCGCCCTTCGGGCAATTTTGAGCCGGTACGCAGGCTGGTGGCACCCAAACGGCAGCAACTGTTCACCGCCGGCGGTCAATACGATTTTTCTAAGAAAACAAGCCTGAAAGGGGAGCTGGCCCTGAGCAACACCGACCGCAACCGCTTCTCCGCCATTGACGACGATGACAACGCCGGCCTGGCCGCCATGCTGGGCTTCCGGCACGGGTTTGAGTTGAACTGGCCCTTCGGTAAAAAACCCTGGCAGGTGGAAGCCAGCGCCGATTACGAGTTCACCCAACAGCAGTTCCGGGAGCTGAGTCCCTACCGGCCGGCGGAGTTCACCCGCGACTGGAACACCAGCCAGGGTGCCAACGATGTCAGCATCGGCCTGCGGCCAACGAACGAACACCTGCTCAACAGCGGTCTGGTGCTGCGCACCCCTTCCGCCGGCAACTTCGAGTACCGCTTCGGAGGTTATTTCCGGGACACCCTCTACACGGGTGCCCGCCAGTTTGCGAAATACGGCTTTCAGAAAAAAGGCTTCAACCTGTGGGTGCAGGGCGACTGGCTCAACACCGAAAGCACCGGCGAGGCCAGCCGTTTCAGCCGCCCCAAAGGGCAGGTGGTAGTGCCCTTCTTCCGGGACAGCACGGGCAGCAAATACTGGAAAGCCGGCGTCTATGCCGAACAGGAAATGAACAGCCGCTACGTCATTTCCGGAACGGGAACAAAAACTGACTCGCTGAGCAACAACAGCTTCCGCTACGACCTTTTCCGAATCTTCATGGAAACCCCGGCTTCGGAAAACTTCACCCTCAAAACCGGCTTCAAACGCCGGCTGGACCACCGGCCTGCTGGCGCCGGGTTCAAGCGCAGCTTACGGGCTGACGAACTGAACCTGGAGGGCAACTGGCGCCAAAGCCGCAACAGCCGCCTCGGCTGGAATTTCACCTGGCGGCAACTGACCGTGCTGGACACCGGCCTCACCAATCAGCAGGCCGCCGAAACTTACCTCGGCCGGCTGAACTATTCACTCAACATCCTGCGGGGAGTGGTGCAAAGTGCCACCAGCTATGAAATTGGCAGTGGGCAGGAGCGCAAAATCGAGTTCACCTACCTGCAGGTGCCGTTGGGCGAGGGCACCCACCAGTGGATAGACCGCAACGGCGACAATGCCGTGCAGGTGGACGAAGTGGAGATAGCCCCTTTTCAGGATGTGGCCAACGCCGTGCGGGTGACCACCTTCACCGACGAACTCATCCGCACCAACAACGTGCAGTTCAACCAAAGCCTCCGCCTGGAGCCAAAAGCGGTGTGGTTCAACAGCAAGGGCCTTCGGAAATTTCTTTCAAAATTCTCCACCCAGAGCAGCTTGCAAATCAGCCGCAAGGTGCGGGACCTGGACGGCGTAAGCCCCTGGAACCCCTTCCAGCTCAACGTGGCCGACACGGCGCTGGTGAGTACCCGCTCGGGCGTTTACAACACCCTGTTTTTCAACCGGGCCAATCCGAAATACGATGTCCAGTTGGGCCATTCCGACAACGAATTCAAACAGGTGCTGACCACCGGCTACGAAAGCCGCAGGCTGCAGGAACAGTTCCTGAAATTCCGATGGAACATGACACGTTCCTTGTCGCTGCTCCAATCCGTGAGGTTTTCCACCAGTGAGCAGGGCTCGGAATTGTTCGAAAACAAACGCTACCGGATAAAAGCTTTTGAGCTGGAACCCAAGCTCACTTTCCAACCCTCCGGCAGTTTCCGGGCTTCGGCCTCCTGGAGGATGAAAAACGCCGAAAACAAGCTGGGCCCCAGTGGCGAAAGCGCCAACAACCGGGAACTGAAACTGGAACTGACCTACAACCAAAGCGCCACCACCTCCATCCGCTCAACCATCAGCCTGGTAAAGATCAATTTCATCGGTGAGGCCAATTCACCCGTCGGCTTTGCCTTCCTCAACGGCCTGCAAAACGGCCGCAACTACCTCTGGAACCTCACCCTTGACCGGCAAATTGGCAAGAACATCCGCATGGGCATCAGCTACGAAGGCCGTAAAACCGGCAACGCCAATGTGGTGCATGTGGGCCGGGCGCAAGTGGGAGCGGTGTTTTAGTAAACCATGTTTTGGGAGGTTTTATGGGAGGTTTTGGAAGGTTTTTTGGGAGGTTTTTAGAAGGTTTTTAGTCCCGAGGCAAGCTCGGGATTGGAGGTTTTTGGAAGGTTGTTAGAAGGCTCTTTTCTATTCTTCAAAATCAAAGTAATCAATTAATCACAATAATCAAGGTCAATTTTTTGTCGAATCACAGTAATCATTCAATCACAATAATCAAGGTCTGTCTTTGTCGAATCACAGTAATCATTCAATCACAATAATCAAGGTCAGTTTTTGTGGAGGATTTTTTCCCAGGTCGTCGCCCGGGACGTCTCTGATTGGAATTCCCCCGATGATCGGGATAAACCCTTCTCAACAATTAAAAAAACGAACTCCGGCGCCAGCAACGCCGGCACCGGAGTGTATAGTGGGTTTCCCGTAGTGTGATTCGGGAAATCAGTGTTGTACTGTGAAAGCACGGGCTGCACTTCCGTTGTCCGTTTTCAGAATGAGGAAGTACTGACCGGAAGGCAGATCGGTCACGTCAAACTCAGCTTTGTCGTAGTTGACATTGCTGCGGGTCTCATGACGAACGAGCTGACCTGCGGCACTGCGGATCTTGTATTCGAGGCTTGAAGTGAGTTCAGGAAGTTCAACTTCTACCGTCAGGCGGTCGGAGGTCGGGTTCGGGAACATGCTCATGTTGCTCACGATCTCAACATCTTCGGCAGCGTTTGGTGAGTTCACAATTACTGCCGTGGCAGCTGAGCCGAAAAATCCGCTGAAGATGAAGCCCTGGTCAACATTCGGGATGTTGTTCACCCATTCCGTTACACCAATGTAGGGCAGTTCAAGGTCTGTCTGTGCATAGAAGGCGGTCCAGAGGGTCTGGTCAAAGTTTTCGTCAAAGCCCAGGAACACCAGGTCTGAGCCTTCGTAGCGGGTACCCACAAAATAGGTAGCGCCATCACCGGATACGGCAAGGCCTACTTCAAAAGTGTTGAAATCCAGCACAGGTACTTTGACCCAGGCGCCAGTTTCGGCAGGATCGGAGAAAGTCACATCGGTGATGGCCACCAATGAAAGCTCATCGGTACCGACGCCGCCGTCGTTGTTGGCATCCACCCACTCGTAGATGAAAGCACCTACTGAACCTTCCACATCACCGAGGGTGAGGCCACTGCCAACGGCTACATAGAATTGAATGCTGTCAATGACCATACCCTGGCCATTGGGGATGCTGAATCCTGAGAGGAACTCGATGTTTCCGCCGCCTGAAATGGTGTAGGCATTGGTTCTGAAAGGACGGTTGTTGGCGGGATCCCAGCCGGCTTTGCTGAACACATTCTCGCTGAAGAAGAAGGAGGTCGTAACGTTGTTGTCGTTGTCGAGTTGGTCCATACTGTCGCTGCTGATGCTGTATGCCATCACAAACTCACCGGGTGTTTCACCGGCGGCGTCGAAATCCGGAAGGGCGATCACCACACTGGAATCAGGCTCCAGCATGGCCTCAGAAGCTGACTCATTGTAAAGTTCATTGCCATCTTTGGTGATGGTGGCAGCCACGGTAACGTTGGAGGCAACATTGAGGCCGTTGTTGGTTACTTCAGCACCTAAAGGCACGAAGAATCCGTCGCTGGCCTGGCCGGCGGGGAAAGTACCAAACGGCGGACGGAATACGCCAGCGCGGTTGTCTGTGGCAATGTCGTTGTCAAATTTGATGGCACCCATTGAGATGTTCACGGTTTCGCCCATGTCAATGGCATTGCGGATCAACTGGCCATCTTCGTAGGAAAGCATCACACAGGGAATGGTTACCTGGTCGCCAACGGCACCCGGAGCCATGCCGATTGTACCTGCTCCTGGTGTGTGATTGAATATAATCACTGCGATGGCGCCTTCATTTTCGGCATTCAAACACTTCACACCGAACTCACAACCGCCCCGGTCAATCAAGGCAATGTTGCCGGCTATTTCAGCTCCGTTCATCAAAGCATTACAACCCTCTGTAGGGTTGGCTGAACCATCATCAACAAAAACAGCATCGCCAGTCCATACACCGGTCGAAAGGTCGGCTCCAAAGGTCGCTGTAGAAAAACTGTATGAACCTGCAAGGTCGGCTGGGGAGTTAACCAGCACCACCTGCGCACCGGCAGTGGCAAAGGCAAATAAACCAGCAAAAAGAAGTGTAAAAATTCTCATGGAAAAAGATTTTGGTGAAACATTTAATTTCCGCAAGCGGAACAATTGCTAAAGGTAGTAATTGCAAGCGCAATTTCCTGATTTTCGGTCAATCTCATAGCTGTCAGACAGATGACATTTGCCATTGATATATGCCCCAATGTTAAAACGAACCGCAATCAAGCGGGCAATGGCGCTCAGCGGGATGGCCATCTTTTACTGCGATTCGTTTTTGTAAACCTTTCCGTCTTTCATCACAAATCCAACATTCAGCATGGCTTTGATGTCTTCCGTCGGATCGCCCGGTACGGCCACTATGTCTGCAAGTTTGCCTGGTTCAATGGTTCCAAGTTGGTCTTCTTTGCGGAGCAACTGGGCAGCGGTGATGGTGGCAGCCCGGATGGCTTCGATGGGTTTCATTCCGCCCTCCACCATGTAAACGAACTCCCGGGCATTGTCGCCGTGGAAGGAAACGCCGGTATCGGTTCCGAAAGCGATTTTGACACCTGCGTGGTAGGCCTTTGAAAAAGTGGCCTGTATCTGTGGGCCGATAACGGCGGCTTTCATGGCCACCACCCGCGGGTAATACCCTTCTTTTTTGGCCATTTCTGCCACGAACTTGCCGGCTGCAATGGTGGGCACATAAAAAGTGCCGTGTTCCTTCATCAGTCCGATGACTTCATCGTCCATGTAGGTGCCGTGTTCGATGCTGGTGACCCCCGCAATAACGGCCCTTTTCATTCCCTCTTTGCCGTGGGCATGTGCCGCCACGGTGAACCCGTAGTCGTTCGCTGCCGCAATGATGGCCTCCAGCTCTTCCATTCTGAACTGGGGGTTGTCACCGGAGGCCGCCACGCTCAGCACCCCGCCGGTGGCGGTTATCTTGATGAGGTCAGCACCGTTTTTGTAGCGCTGACGGACGGCTTTCCAGGCATCATCGGCGCTGTTGACCACGCCCTCTTTGGGCCCGGGATCGCCCTTCAGGTCATCTCTGACGCCGTTGGTGGGGTCGGCGTGGCCACCGGTGGATGCCAGGCTTTTTTCGCAGGTGAAGATTCTCGGACCTTCGACAAAACCCTGGTTGATGGCGTCGCGCAGTGCCACGTTTACGCCCGATCCACCCAAATCTCTGACGGTGGTAAATCCGGCCATCAGGGTTTTGTGGGCATAGGTCGTTGCCCGAAGGGCTACGAAAGAATTGTTGAGCCTGAATTTTTCTTCGTAACGCCTGGGGTTGCTCTCGCCTTCAATGTGCACGTGCATGTCCATCAGGCCGGGCATCACGGTCATTTTCCGAAGGTCGTACAGCACGGCGCCCGCTGGAGGAGGCACCAGCCCTTTGCGCACTTCCATGATCTTGTTGCCTTCCACAACAACGGTTACATTGCTCAGCACCTGCTCGTCCACGCTGGTGATGAGTTTGCCACAATGCAGGTAAGCCGTTTGCGACGACAAAAAAGAAAAAGGAAGAAAAAGGAGGGGAAGAATGGTGAGGAGCCTGTTCATAGTGGCAGGTGTGTGGTTGCGGAATCCAGAATTCCGGTTCAATACAAGATTTTAGTCTGTCAACAGCGCACAAAGAAAAACTATCCCTGACAATTCGCAGGGCTTACGGGAAAAAATTTTGCAACAAGCCGTTCAGGAATCTTTCTCTTCGAAAAATGGAGCGATGCGGGAACGGAGCTCTTCCGGCATCTCGATGACTTTACCGGTTTTCATATCCACAAAGGCCAGGCGCACGGTTCCGCCGTTGACGAGCTTCCCGGCTTCGTTGTGGATCTCCATGTGAAAGGTGATGTAGCGGTCAGGCAGGGTTTTCAGCGTGGTGCTGATGGTCAGAATTTCGTCGTAGCGGGCCGGCCTCACGAAGCGCATTTGCAACGAAGTGACCGGCAGCATGACCCCCATTTCCTCCTCCATGTCTTTGTACAAAACGCCGAGGGAGCGCAACCATTCCACCCGGCCTATTTCGTAATAAAATGCATAATGGCCGTAATAGAGGTAACCCATCCGGTCCACCTCCCCGTATCTGACTCGTTTCTCGGTTTTGTGTGTGTACATGGTTGTTGTTGGTTTAGAGGGGTTTAGAGGGGTTTAGAGAAGTTGAGAGGGGTTGATCCCGAGACAAGCTCGGGAGGTTGAGAGAGGTTGAGCCCGATCATTTCTTCAGTTCCTCTCTCGACGAAGGTCGGGATCAATTCCTCCCCCGATGGCTATCGGGGCTCAGTTCCTCAGTTCCTCAGTTCCTCGCTTCCTCAATTCCTCAAACCATCATTCCCTCTCAATCGGGCAGGTCATGCAATGCGAACCACCTCTGGCTCTCGACAGTTCATTGGACGGAAGGTTGATGATGGTATTTTCGATTTCGTCCGGGTTGACCTTGCCGTTTTTGATGTCTGTGAGCAGTTGGCGGGCGTGCACCACTTTGTAGCCGGCTTGCCGGAATGCCGTTTCGGTATGGGGGTTGCGGTCGTAGGTCAGGGCCACACCCGGTCTGATGGCCACCAGGTTGCAGCCGTCGGTCCATTGCTCGCGCTCCTGGTAGGGGGAAACGCCGTTTCCGGAGAGGATGAATTCCATTTTTGGATTGATTTCACTGACGATGAAATCCCGGATGCTGTGGTAAAAGCCCGTGGTGCCATTGCTCCTGAACACTTCGACATTTGAGCTGAGGCCATCCACGACAATCGGTTTGAAAGCCACGATGTGGTTGGTATTGATCTGGGTAAAAATGGTGTCAATGTGCATGAAAGAACGGTCTTTCGGAATGTTGATCTGCACCACGTTGTTGATTACGCCCTTTTCGAAGAGGACATCCCTGAGCGAGTGGATGCCATGCGCACTGGTGCGTTCGCTGCACCCGATCAGCAAATAATTCCGGTTGAGTACCATCATGTCACCACCTTCTACGGAAACGACCTCTCCCCTTTTTGAGGGTGGAAATTCCTCGGTGTGATTCAGGTTGATGATCCGGCCTTCGTCTTTCAAATGAGCAAAAAGCGGATGTGACCAGAAGATGAACCTCGACAGGAAGTTTTCCCGAAAGCGCGCCGCCTTTCCCGGTTTGGTGATGATCACGTGGTCGTTGACCGTAACGGCAATGTCCCTGGTGAAAATGAAATTGGGGATGGGGTCGAAAAGGATGTGGTCCTCCTCTTTCAGGTAGCCGGTGATGAGTACATCGGCCAGGCGCTCATCGGGCAGGCTCATCAGCTTGGCTTTGAGCGCCGATGGCAGCTCTTCGTAATCAACGACTTCATTGATGACCCATTCTTTGGTGTGGGGCTCATGGGCAATGGCACCGGCCAGCAATTCTTTGGCCTCCAGCACATTTTCTTTGCCAATGAAAGCCCTCAGCACATCGGTAAACACATCGTGTTCTTCCTGCATCTGTGGCAGAAATACGATGTCGTCAAACAACAGTTCTTCCGCTTTTTTGGGGGATATCCTCGCAATTCCCTCGTCCGGCCGGTGTACGATGACCTGTTTCAGAGGTCCGATTTCAGAGCTTACCTGGATGGGCATAAAATGGTTTTTAATTTAACAATGCATCCTGCAAAACATTGAAAACGATTTGGTCAGGGCTTTTTTACAGGACCTTTTCTATCTCGTAAATGGAATTGATCTTGCCGGCAAATATGCAATAAAAGTCAGGATCGCCGTGCAATTTGTTGATCTCCGTTGGCCGGCCGTCATCAATGAAATTGGCCTTGAGCTTCGACTTGATGGTGAAAAAAGAGGAGAAGTAATTGATGGAGACCTTGTCGGAAAAGTATTGCCTGATCTGCCCGATCATTTTCCGTTGATTGGAGGCCGGTTTGGCGGGGCAGAAATTGCAGTTGCCGGGAAAGTCAGGCCGGCAGGTATCGGTTTGTTGCTGGCACTCGAAAGTTGGCAGGTTGTCGTAACAAACCTTGTGGTGGGTATATGCCACCGATGAGAGGGACAGCAGCCCCGACTTGCCGTAGGGCATGATGCTGCCAAACTGCCCGTCCATGACCGTCAGGCCGATGTTTCCGATTTCAGGAGAGGTCACAAAAGCAATCTCAGAAATTTCGTGCATCAGTTGGATGTCCCCGAGGCCAAACAGGCGGTTGACACTGTTGCTGCCGGCATAGGTGGCATTGATCACCGCACCTGCCTGCACCCTGGTCTTTGAACCATTTTCCGGATTCTCCACGGTCATTCGCCAGGTGCCGGCCTCGCTCACGGGCTCCACCACCCTGCTGTGCAGCATCACCTCGATGGAGGGCGTTTCCCGAAGGCGCTGTTTGTAATACTCCGCCACCAGGATGGGGTCGAAGGTGTATTCGGTGGTCAGGTACAGGGCCTCCATCCGCTTGTAGTTGAACAGCGGATGTTCCGTCACCGGCTCGCAGCGGATGCCGATGAAATTGCAAAAGCGCTCAAACTGGCGGGCATCCGTCAGGGAGCCGTATTTGTCAATGGCGTAGTATTTATCGAAGGAAAAGAGAATGAAGTCCCTGTGCTCCCGGGTGAAGCGCTCCCGATTGTCGTCAGACATGCGGGCCGTGGCCACCGAACGGGGGTAATGATAGCCTGCGTGCAGTCGTGCCTGGTTGACGATGCTGGCTTTTTTGAGCAGCGCTTTTTCTTTCTCGACAATGCCCACCCGGTACCCTTTTGCATCCAGGTACAGCGCAGCGTAGATGCCGAAAATGCCGCCCCCTACTATCAGAAAATCGTATGTCTTTTGGGTTTTGATGGCACTTAATTTTTGTTCAGATTCACCAGTTCTTCGAAAACATCCCGGTAATCGCATTGCCGGAGGCTACGGAAAAAATCCAGGGTGCTCTCCAACTGTGCCGGTTTCGACGGCCCCACCAGCACGCCCTTCATTTGCGGATGGTAAGTGGCATGGATCAGCCCCACCTGGTGCATGGCGTTCAGTGGCGGCCGGTTTTTATTTTGGTTCGCTTGCGCAATGACTTCCCGGATGCGTTGCAACTTTCCGGCAAACTTTCCAGGATCGGCACCTCTAGCCTTGATGGAACTTTTTTCGTCGTAAGCTTCCCTCAGCTTCAAACCTCCCGCATTGATGCCGTAGGCATAGAAGCACCTGCCGGAAAAGTGCGCTGCATAGCGCGGCACATCCGATTGGATCACGTTGTGCTTGAGCTGGATGTCAAAATCGAATTTAAAAGAAGAATTCAGCGAAGCGTAAATCCCGGGGTGCCTGATTCCTGAAAGTCCCGGTTGAATGCCTCTGGCAGCCACTTCCTCAAAGGCCTGGAAGGTCTCCTCAATCTGCTTTTCATCATCCCGGTTGTCCCAATGTACCATGTAGGTGTGCAGGTTGTCGCCGAAGAGGTAGGAGTATTCATCCAGCATCATCAGAAGAAAAGAGCGCGTGAGCAGGTGATCGGGGGTGTGCAGGTTGTTCAGGCTGCCCACTTTGATGTTGACCCGGAGATCGCTAACGCCGTTGGCAATGATCCATTCGGCAAGAAAACGTTCTGCCAGGCGGAAATGGGCAGGATTGCGATCAATGGGATAATTGGTGGCCGTGTCCACCTTTCGCTGGCCCGCTGCGTACCAGGCATCCAGCAGTTGGAAAGCACGGGCTTTGTCCACCGTCCAGCCCCACATGGCTGTTCCGAGCATCAGTTCATCCGCTATCGGGGAGTTTGCACTCATGCAGGCTTTTTGGATTTGAGCACTTTCATGGCCGCCAGGTATTGCCTGGCCAGCGGCACTATTTTCACTTTGCTGCTGCTCGCGTCGTCGGTCCACACAACGGGCAGCTCGCACATTTTCAGGCCTTTCCATTCGGCCACGGTCAGCAGTTCGGTCGAAAAAAACCAGCCGTCGCTGATGGCCCCGCCTTCGTGCAAGGGCCGGTAGTGCCTGCGCCACAACCACTTGAAACCGCACATGCCGTCGGAAAACCGGACGCCGAGATACAACTTCAAAATACGGTTGAAGGCCCGCGAAGTTATCTCCCTTTTCAAGGTTCGGCCAATGACTTTTGACTGCGGGTGCAAACGGGTGCCGTAAACCAGGTCGCAACCTTCCGTTGTCAGTGCTTGAATGGCCTCCGGGAAATGCTTCAGATCGGTGGCCAGGTCCAGGTCCATGTAGCCCACAATGTCGGCATCTGATTGCGACCAGGAAGTCTTCAAAGCCAGCCCTACCCCCTTGCGGGGAACCTTGAGGGGCTGCACCTCTGGCAGCTTTGCCTTCAGTTCATTGGCAATTTCCCAGGTGCGATCCGTGGAGCCATTGTCCGCAATGACGATCCGCCAGCGCCAGGGTTCCGCAAAGTGGTCTTTCAAAAAAGCGTGAAGAATCTCCACCTGCCGCCGCAGGGTGACCTCCTCGTTGAGTACGGGAATGGTTACGTCAAAACTTGGTCTCTGGCACATTGTCCGGGTTGTTTGTGCGGCAAAGAAAACCGTTTCTGGAGATTGTTGAGATTGTTGAAGTGTTGAAGTGTTGAAGTGTTGGTCGTGAGCTTTAGCTATGCTCACCATGCCAAACCCGCCTTGGGATTGAGTTTCAGTTTAAGTTTCCAACCATATTTGCCCGAATAATCCAATTCACCAATTCATCCGATTCCACCAATTGGTCGAAAGCCGCACCAACAAAGAAGAAGCCTTCTTACTTTAGCAGCTGCAAATCACCAAACCCATTCTGACGAAAAACAGAACAGTTGCCAATGAGCACCAGTGAATACAAGCCAAAGTCATTCTGGCAGCGACCGGAGGGCATCACCGGGATCATCTTTCTGGCCATCCTGGGCATAGGAGGGGGTATCCTGATGGCCAACGCCGTTCCCGTTCTCATCGAGCTTGCAAAGAACACCGTTTACCTCACCCTGATGCTGATAGCCCTTGCGGCCCTTGTGTACGTCATTGTGGACCCGAAGATGCGCGCCCTGATCAGCTATGGTTACAGGAGCCTGATGCGGTGGATCACCGGCCTCTTCGTAAAACTGGACCCCATCGCCATCCTGAAAGCCTACGTTGCCGACTTGCAGGACAACCTCCGCAACATGAACAAACAGATGAACAAGCTGCGGGGCCAGATGCACATCCTGAAGGAAATGATGTTCAGGAACGAAAAGCAGATCAAAGAAAACCTGGAACTGGCTTCGCAGGCAAAATCCATGGACAAACAGTCCGTCATGGTCATCAAAACCCGGCGGGCCGGCCGGCTGAAGGAAAGCAACATGCGACTGGATGAACTGTACAAAAAAATGGAAGTGCTTTACAGGGTATTGAAACGCATGTACGAAAATTCCGAAGTGCTCATGGAAGACATCAAAGACCAGGTGATGATCAAAGAGCAGGAGCGCAAAGCCATTCGCGCTTCAACGTCGGCCATGCGCTCGGCCATGAATGTGCTTTCCGGCAACAAAGACAAACGCGCCATGTTCGACGAAGCACTGGAAGCCGTTGCCGATGACGTGAGCAAGAAAGTGGGAGAAATGGAACGCTTCATGGAGGTCACCTCAAACTTCATGGACTCCATTGACCTGCAAAACGGCATTTTCGAAGAAGAAGGCCTCGATATGCTGGAAAAATGGGAAAAGGAAACTTTCTCAAGCCTGCTGGGCGAAGAGAAAAAGACCCTCCTGGACAAAGCCAAAGACGACAACGAAGTGCTGGACCTCAACGAACCCGTCAAAGTGCCCGAAAGACAGGGCAATCAATACGATTCGTTTTTTGAATAAGCCCCATTTCTTCTCCCAACTGATAACTGATAACTGCCAACTGCCAACTGCCAACTGCCAACTGTTAACTGCCAACTGCCAACTGTTAACTGCCAACTGCCAACTGTTAACTGCCAACTGCCAACTGCCAACTGCCAACTGCCAACTGTTAACTGCCAACCGCCAACTGCCAACTGTTAACTGCCAACCGTCAACTCCCTTTCTTTGCCACCACCACATACCTCGTTGAGGAGCAGCTATCCGCCCATTCGGGAATTTCAGCAAGGGTGCCCGTGTCGAACAAGCTCACTTCCTCAAAGTATTTTCCAAAGAGCTGCCGCATCCGGAACAGGGCCGGCAGGTAACGCTTGTGCTTGCCTGCGTAGTTAATCTTCATCCGCTTGCCGCCAAAATCAATGTTGACGATCTCGCTCTCCTGGTAGTTGATGCCCTCTTCCTCGATCAGCTTCGGGGTGCGGAGTGACAAGATGTCCCCTTCCTCCGCACGCATCAGGTTCGGATACCAGCGGATGTGGTCGGGTGTAATAAAGTCGCCCACGAAATAGCCTCCGTCATTGAGGATGGCCGAAATCTTGCCGATTGCCTCATCCAGTTTTTTTGCCGGCAGGTATTGGAGCACGTTGAGTCCGGAAAAGGCGATGTCCCAGGTTTTTACCGAAGGATCCAAACCGAGAATATCCCCCACATCGGCCTGTATGCGCTCCCTGGCCACATTGATCATGGCCTCCGAAATGTCAATGCCGTAACACTGCTCAAAGCGCAAGCCCAACTCGTCCATCATGAACTTTTCCACCAGTCCCGTTCCGCAACCAAGGGAGATGAGCGACTTGTTGGAAAAATCCACTCCGAATTTTTCCTGAAAGAAAAACAGGTACCTGCGCATGAAGCTGTCCATACAGGATTGGCAGATGAGGGCATCGTACATGCGGGCATAGTCCATGAAGGAATCACCAGACTGTTTTGCGCCCTCGATTTGCCGTTGAAAGGCCGCTGCTTGTTTCAGCTCGTGGTTCAGGATGCGCCATTGTATGGAATCGCTTACATGGCCCTCTTCGTCAATCACACTTTCGAGTTTCTCCCGGAGGCTGTCTTTCTGAGCAACATCAAAAGTTTTGAAGATCACCTCTTCCCATCGCCCTTCGGGCAATGCAATACCTGCTGTTTTCATCTTCTTAAGCCTTCGGCTCAATTCAACCATGTGCCGGAGGTGGGTGGGAAAATCACCGGCAGCACCGGCCTCAGAACCCACGTAGTCCGTTTCGGGCAAGGCAAAGAACACCCCGCCGTTCACCCGGTGGATTCGGGCGTTTTCGAGGTCGAAAAGCCTTGCCTCCCCGGTCACGTTCTCCTGTGAATCATACGTTCCGTAAACGTGGAGGCTGAGGAAGAATTTATCCGGCGTCGGGTTGCCCATCTGGTGTACCAGGTGATGGCTGACCCCCACCACTTCTCCAGGCTTCATCTGCCACCTGGCCAGGGTCATCAGTCCGTCTTCGTCGTAGCGGAAGGTGGCGTGTTCCGCAGGTCCGAACACCTGCACCGCTCCCCATTGCGTATGGCCGTGGTCGTGGATGGTGGAAAAATCTCCCGGTCGCCACGACATCACCATGATCTCAAAGTTATCGGCTTTGAACACCAGCTTCCGGCCGTAGCTGTCAGCCGCCGGGTGTTCAAAATCCGACCAGTCAATGAGGTCACCGGGTTGTACCGCTGCCTCCAAAACGATTTTGCGCATCTCGCCCGGGGTGCCGGGCGGAGATTCACGAAGCCGCAAGGCTATTCTTTGCAAGGATGGTGGCAAATCGAGGGAAGAAAAAGTCTGGTTGGGCTGTGCAGTTTTCATAGTCGTGTTTTACAAGTGAGACATGTGGTGGCGGTAAGGTAAAAAAAACCAGTGGACCCGTGTTCCACAAATGGACCCGGATATGCCCGGAAAACACATTTCGCCTTTCAGCAATTCGAAATTTAATTCCTCTGTTTTACTGAAAAAAAGCCGGAATCCTCTTATCTTGCGGCCAATTCACCCATCTGGTCATTTCTCACATCAGCCGGTCATTTCATTATCTCTTTTTACACCGGCACCTTTCCATCCCAGGCTATCGGTTTAGAACCAACTCATTCAGCGTTCCCCCCTGAATTGTATTTAAAACTCATAACTATGATCAAGCACTATTTACCCAAACCATCCGCTGTGGTGGTAAGGATTGGCTTTCTGGCAGCCTTCTTACTCACCGCAATCACCAGCAACGACTTACGGGCACAAGCCGAAGACTGTTGCACCGACGGCAACAAGATCGCGCAAATGACCGTCACCTACACAGGTGAGGACTGCAGCGCAACGAACCACAACCAGAACCCCGACAAGGTGACCTGCAACGGTGACCCCGCAGGAAAACAAGCCGTTCACATCGTTGTAAACAACAAGCAAAACCCCAACGAAGGTGACCTCTTTTTTGACGGAGATGTACAGCTTGGCACTCCTTTCACCGTGGCTGCCGCCACTGCCGGCAAAGACGAGTTCAAAGCGGAAACCTGGTTCCACATTTTCGACGATCAATGGAACCTGCTGCAGGAAGTGCGTTTCCACACCTCCTGCTCACAGCCCATTGCTGCCGGCAACCAGTTCGGCAGTATTTTCCTCAACAATCTCACGATGACCAACGGTGACGAGTGCGGAGAAACTCCTCCCGTCTGTGACCCGTGCGACGATGGCGGCCTCATTGCCGACGATGAAGCGTTTTGTGGTCCCTTCGATCCCGAAATCATCGTAGAAATTGAAGCTCCCAACTGCGACGACACGCCACCACCACCACCCGCAGATTGCTGCGACAGCGGTGAAAAAATCGCACAGCTCACCATGACCTACACCGGAGAGGATTGCAGCGCCACCAGCCACAACCAGGACCCCGACAAGGTTTCCTGCGACGGCGACCCGCTTTACGCAACAACCGTACACATCATAGCCAGCGAAAAGAAAGGCGGCAACGGCAAAGTCTGGTTCAACGGCGAGGTCAACCTCGGCGGGCAATTCACCCT
>JALWSS010000018.1 GCA_026993525.1 Saprospiraceae bacterium | reverse complement strand
CAACTACGCTGGTTCCGGACTCTGTCCGGGACCCCATCCTGTCGGACTCCGTCCGACTTATGTTCAGATGAAGTTACATCTTTCGACGAGGATATAACTTTTTGCCCCGATAGCCATCGGGGGACTCAAGAACTGAAGAATTGAGGAACTGAGGAACCGAATTGGCCCTTCTCGATTCCTCGATTCCTCGATTCCTCTCCCGATCCCTCAATAAAAAAAGATGGATTTTCCCAAAAAATTGCGAATGGCCATGTTGATGAATGAGCTTCCCGGGCGGGAAGCTCAGTTGCGCATGGCCCACATTACCCGGAGCAGGTACGTGGACGTCCCGCCGGAGGCCCGGGTGGCGGCGGTGATGCTCGCCCTTTTTCCGAAGGAAGAAAACTGGAACCTGCTGCTCATCAAACGCAAAACCGTCCATGGCGACCGGCACAGCGGCCAGATCGGCTTTCCCGGTGGCAAGTACGAACCCGGAGATGGCACCCTCATCCAGACGGCCCTTCGGGAAACAGAGGAAGAGCTGGGCATCGGCATAGGTGAAATCAATGTCATCGGCCCGCTAACGGACTTGTACATCCCCGTCAGCAATTTTGTGGTACACCCCTATGTGGGTGTTATGGGAAGTCAGCCCTCATACCGGTTGCAGGAGGCCGAGGTGAGCCAGGTTTTTGAAAAGCCAATCCGGTATTTCCTGGACCCCGCCGCCCGGAAAATTACCGACATACGGGTAGGACAGGGGCTCAGCCTGAAAAACGTCCCTTATTTCGACCTGGAGGGCGAAGTGCTCTGGGGGGCCACAGCCATGATCCTCAGCGAGTTTCTGGAGATCATCAAATCGAACTTTTCCCCGGATTCGTCAGCTTTTTAGGAAAGATGTGCTGAAAAAGAAAACCTTGCGCCGGTTCGTAAGTTGTTATGATTGTTGATCCCGAAGCCGATACCGAAAGCTTTCGGCATCGGCTTTCGGGAGTTGAGATTGTTGAATTGTTGAGATTGTTGAGGCAACCCCTCTAAACCCCTCTAAACCCCTCTAAACCCCTCTCAACCTCTCTCACCCAAATAAACTTTTAATAAAAATGCCGCACCGCAATACTGCCACTTTTCGCATCAATTCCATCATGGGGCTTTTGGTCATGCTGGGTTTTTTCGTTGTGCTGTTTTACCTCATGCGGGGCATCTTCATCATCCTCACCTGGGTGGCCCCCCTCCTGTTGATCGCTGCATTCATTATCCGCAAATCCGTGGTCATCAATTACGGAAAATGGTTGTTCAGCACCCTTAAGCGCAACCCCTTACTCGGCATTGCTGCCGTTCTTTTCACCCTGTTCGGCTACATGGTGGTTTTTCCGTACCTGTTCCTCAAAGCGCTCTTCGTAAAAAAAGTGGATGACCTGCAGGAGGAACACACCCGCCAGATACTCGGGGACCTGGTGGACTACGAGGAACTGGACAGCCAGATTTTTGACGAAGAAAATGGCTTTATTGAATTGCCGCCTGCCGAACAATCCGGTAAAACCAAAGATTCCGACTACCAGCAATTGTTTGACTGATGAACTTTGCGAAATCGGTTATTCCCTCCTGCTTCAGATGCGCCAATGAGGTGGTCACCTCTGCACTGCCTGTTGATTAGGCGCTTAACCTGACCATCTCCTTTGTCAACGTTCTTCAGTTCCTCAGTTCCTCTCCCGACGAATGTCGGGACTCAGTTCTTCAGTTCCTCAATAAATCAATACCTGGTAATCACTGCCACCCGCTGGTGTTTCTTCAGATCCCCGTTTTCCACGAAGACTACCTCGCCTCCCTGTGCCATCATCAGTTCAATGAGGTCGTCCACGGCGTCGTCAATCACATCCGGGGTATCTGGCTTTTCTTCCACGTAGAGCAGGTACCCGTCTTCGTTGAGGTGGGCAGGTTGGTGGAAATCCTGTTCAACCAGCAAGACCCTGGCACGTCCGTCTTTCACGGCCCGCCAGGCTTCACCGATGGTGGATGCATAATAATTACCGCTGACGGCATCTTCCAGTTTGGCGAGCCAGGATTTGCGTCTTTCGTCAAAGGCCTTGCGAGCCACTTCCCAGGCGAATTTTCCAAGTTCATGCACGGGGGTGTCATCGTAATTCCCATGCAGGGTGGTCAGGATGGCATCGCCGTGGTGGGTCACTTTTTCAAACATGGCCAGATAGTGCTCCACGCCCGCTACTACCAGGGGCACCTGGGCGTCTTTCCAGTAGTTGTGGAAGGCCTCGTCCACTTGCCGGAAGAACTGCATCAGGTATTTCTCTTCCAGTTTCGAAGGCTCGATGCCAAATCCGCCGGGCAAGGGTTCAGTGCTTCCCGGGCCGTCATAAGCCATTGGAAATCCATTGCCAATGGCCTCAAAAATATCTGCTCGAATGCCGTGGAAAAGGCGGGTAGATTTTTCACTCAGAACGAGCAGTCAGTAGGGTTTGCTCCTGTTGAGGGCGAAGACCAGGTCCCGGGTCAGAAAAGTGTCGTCAACAACCACCCGTTCCGGTACGGTGAACGGCACCCGGTAATACTTTGCCAACTCCTTGCTGACAAAAAGTACCAGTCCCTCAAGGTTGTGCTGATGGTCAATTTCAGTGGCAAGGCTTTCAAGTTGCCTGATCAATCCGTTTGCCTCCTCTTCTTTGACCTCTTCCAGCAGCCTTTTCCTGGCCTGGCGGATCAGGTCTTCCAATAACACTGCGTCCTGTTTGTTGTCTGGAAAAGTGCGGTGTGTTGGCAGGGTAATGCTTACCGAGGGGTAAGACTTCATCTGTTGCAATTGCAGAATTTCCTTTTTCGTCATGGTTCTTATTTTTTGTTTTTGTCAGCAATAAATCTATTGAACCGAACCGGAAGGTTCAATGACTTTTTTCACATAAATAATTGATTGGTACGGGTCAGGGTTGAAGCAGGAGGCTTATTTCTGTGCCTTTGCGAAGAGGACAACGGCTACTGAACCGAAAATGATATTGGGCAACCAAACGCCCAGCATGGGATGCAGCGCCTCGTTGGTGGCAAAAGTGATGGAAAACCGGGCCATGAACACGAAAAGGGCACCGATGACGATGCCCAGCGCCAGGTGGAGCCCCAGCCCGCCCCGCACTTTCCGGGACGCCATGGCCATGCCTATGAGGGTCACGATGATGACGGTAACCGGGTCTGCGGTTCTTCGGTAAAGTTCGATTTCATAAACCCGGGTATTGCCCGTGCCCCGAAGTTTTTCTTCGGCAATGAAATCCTGCAGCCGGTTGGTGGGAATCATTTCTTTGGTGTCGTCGTAGCGCACAAAATCTGCGGGGGTCAGATTGATGGTGGTATCCAGGTTTTCCCGGTTGTTCATCACCAGGGTTTCTTTCAGGCCGTCGAAAGTGCGGATCTCGTATTTTTTCAATTGCCACTTGTTGGGGGCGCCTTTCCAGCGGGCCTCTTCGGCTTTCAGTAGCCAGGTCAATTCGTTGTTTTCGAAGTGCTCCAACCGGAAATTGCGGGCAAAGGAGTCCCGCTTGAAATAGTCCTTTACAAAAATCTTGGTGTCGGGGCTGATGAACATGTGGATGTCCCGGGTCTTGCCATGATCGCTTTCTTTGTGGATGTAGGAGTGGTAAAAATCCAGCCTGGTTTTGTTGCTGTGGGGAATGACGTAGTGGTTGGCCAACAGGTGCAGCAATGCCAGCAAACCCGCCCCCACCAGGTAAGGCCGGGCCAGTCGGCGCAGGCTCACACCCGCATTCAGAATGGAAATGATCTCTGAATTGAAAGCCATCCGGGAAGTGAAAAAGATGACCGAGATCAGCGCAAACATGGGCCACAGCAGCCCGTTGATCCATACAATGAACGGCAGGTAAAATTCCCGGATGACCTGGCCCGCCGGCAGTTTCTCGTCAATGAACTCCTCCACATTCTGACTGAAGTCAATGATGACCGCCACCAGCGAAAACACCAGCACCGTAAAAAAGAAGCTGGAAAAAAATTTCCGGAGGATGTATCTGTCGAGCAACTTCATTTAAAACAGAAAACTGCTTATGGTAATCAAAGCCCCAAAATAACGAACTCGCTACCGCAACGGTGAGGCTGTTTACCAGACGTTGACAGGTGGAGGGTTTTTTGGGAGGGTTTTTTTGAGGGTTTTTGGTCCCGAGGCAAGCTCGGGATTGAGACCCATCAGGCGCTGACTTTCGGTCAGCTCCTGAATTGTTCTTGCGGTTTTTAGAAGTTTATTAGAAGGTTTTTGGGAGGGTTTTTTTGAGGGTTTTTGGAAGGTTTTTTCAGCCCGGCCTTTTATCGCAGCGTGGCCTTGGCTGAGCCATTTCCAGCGGCCTTCAGGTTGTTGCATTTGAGCTATCGAACTCAGTAAATCAATTTCAATGATCTGTTTGAACCCACAAAACACCTCATGCTCGTCACGAGCTCTGCTCGTTGACGGTGTTAAGTAGCGGCCTGTCCGACCTTGGCGGGCCTCCGGCCTCAGAAGAAGTCGAAATGAAATGATGACTCGAATTCACCACCTCATTTTACCGGAAGCAATCACAACCTCCGGCTCATGCGCTCCACCATTTCCTTTTTCCACGGTGCGAAATCCCCGGCCTGGATGTGTTTGCGGGCCTCTCCCACCAGCCAGAGGAAGAACGTCAAATTGTGCAGCGAGGCCAGTTGGTAGCCCAGGTACTCCTTGCTGTGGATCAGGTGGCGCAGGTAGGCTTTGGAGTGGTGGCGGCTGGTGGCGCCGGAACTGTTTTCATCGATGGGGCTGTGGTCGTTCTTCCACTTTTCGTTTTTGATGTTGATCATACCTTCGGCGGTGTACAGCAGTCCGTGGCGGGCATTGCGGGTGGGCAGCACACAGTCGAACATATCCACGCCCCGGGCGATGCACTCCAGGATGTTCATCGGGGTGCCCACACCCATCAGGTAGCGCGGTTTTTCCTTCGGCAAAATTTCGCAGACCAGCTCCGTCATGTCGTACATGGCCTGTTCCGGTTCACCCACCGACAAGCCACCGATGGCGTTGCCCTCCCGGTCGTAGCCGGCGATCACCTCCGCCGACTGTTTGCGAAGGTCTTCATATACACTGCCCTGTACGATGGGAAACAGCGTCTGAGTGTAGCCGTAATGCCCCTTCGTGCTGTCGAAACGGTCGCAGCAGCGCTTCAGCCAGCGGTGGGTCATTTCCATTGATTTTCGGGCGTAATTGTACTCGCAGGGGTAGGGCGTACACTCGTCGAAGGCCATGACGATGTCGGCGCCGATGGCCCGCTGGATGTCCATCACATTCTCCGGCGTGAACAGGTGTTTGGACCCATCGAGGTGCGATTTGAAAACCACCCCTTCCTCTTTGATCTTTCGCTGATCGCTCAACGAATACACCTGAAAGCCGCCGCTGTCGGTGAGCATGGGCCGCTCCCAGCCGATGAATTTATGCACCCCACCCACCGTTTTCAGCACCTCCGTGCCGGGGCGCAGGTACAGGTGGTAGGTATTGGCCAGAATGATCTGCGCCCCGATGTGGTCGGCCAACTCGTGCTGGTGAATGGCCCGCACGGCACCCACCGTTCCGACCGGCATAAAAATCGGCGTCTCGATGGGACCGTGATCCGTTTCAATCAATCCGGCACGAGCCGATGAACCCGGGTCGGTATGTTGCAGGGTGAATTTCATTTGTGAGGTTTAGGGAGGATTATGACCCCGATATTTATCGGGGATGAAGGATTATGAAGGGTTATGAGGGTTGTCAGTTGTCAGTTGTCAGTTGTCAGTTGTCAGTTGTCAGTTGTCAGTTGCCAGTTGCCAGTTGCCAGTTGTCAGTTGCCAGTTGTCAGTTGCCAGTTGCCAGTTGCCAGTTGCCAGTTGTCAGTTGCCAGTTGTCAGTTGTCAGTTGCCAGTTGCCAGTTGTCAGTTGTCAGTTGTCAGTTTGGGTGCGCTAGCTCTTTCATCTCCGAAGAACTCCGTGAAATAACTCTATTCAACTCTGCGGTTAAAAAAGTTTAGGGCTTAGGGTTGCTAGCGCTTTCATCCCTCATCCCTCATCCCTCATCCCTGGATTATGGGGTTTAGAGACCATCGTCGCAAACCTCTCTCAACCTCCCGATCCCGTCCCGAAATCCTTCGGGATTCGGGAGACTCGGGATCAACTCCTCTCAACATTAGATCAAAAACGCAATGGCAAAGGCCAGTACGGTGGCGATCATCCCGTACATGAACACCGAGTAACAGTAGCTCAGGTAGCGGAATTTTTTAGCCAGCACCACTCCCAGGAAGTAAATATCCTTCGTCATGGAGCTGTAGAGGAAGTCCTTGTCACGGATCAATTCCATCATTCCCCAGTGAAAATCTTCCAGCTTCATTTTGTAAAAGTTGCCGAAGAAAAGCAGGTTGGCCCTGCGCTTTTCGATGTCCTCACGGGTGAACAAGCCCTGCGTGATCTTGGGTTTGGTAGCCATTGTGGCCAGGATGATGGCCGTGATGCAGGTGAGCAGCAACAGCAACGAGGGGATGATGAAACGGGGGTCGCTGCCAAAGCGGGGCAGCAGTTGCGGCAGCGCAATGGACAACACAATGGCGTTCATACTCAGCATGATGTTGGCCTTGTTGTCGGCAATGGCGCTCAGGTTGACGTGGGTGCGGTAGGTGGTGCGGTACATCGTTTCCACCCCCCGGCCCAGGTTGAAATCCAGGTCGTTGGATTTGAACGAAGCCTTCCAGTCTTTCTTTTTCTTCTTTTTTTTCTTCGCCTTCGGCAAAACCGGGGGTGCTGCTTCGGGGCTAACCCTGCGGCGGTGTTTGAACAGTTGCTGCAAGTGCCTGGCCTTGCCCTCACCGTACAGTTCCCGGGCCGCTTCCGTGAAATAGCTGTGCCGGGTCAGAAAGTCAATCTCAAAGGCCACCCACTCCGCTTCCGACATGATGGTGTTGCGGGTCAGGGCCAGTTCCTGCCGGATGCGGCTGCAGCGCTCCCAATAGTTGGCTTTGCCGAGGTGGCTCAGGTCCGCATCCCGCAGTAGCATCTCGTACTCGTTCTCCGGGGTGGTATCCGTATTGGTAGCAAGAATGCAGCGCTCCACAAATGCAATATCCCCTTCGGAAAATCCGGCGCCAGGCAGGAACTCCCTGGCATACGCTGCGCTGCGCTGCTCGTGCCCCTCGGGCCCCTGGTCATAACCCGCATCGTGAAACCAGGCAGCTATCTTCAGCAACAGGCGCTTCTCCTCAGTGATATCCATGCGCTCGCAAAGCTCCTCCACAGCCTCCACCACCTGCCGGGTGTGCTGTATTTCGTGAAATACATATTCATCCTTGATGTGCTCCCGGAAAAACGCTTCCTGGTGCAAGGATACCCTGTCCAGAATATCTTCAGGCCTGCTGCTCATGTAGCCTTTTTTTATGAGAAATGAGCCGCAAATTTAACAAGCCAGACAGGATTCGGAAGAAAGCCCTTTGCATCACAGAAAGTAGTCCACTGCATTGAACCATCCCGTACCATTGTGTTCCCTCTCAACTTCTCTCAACCAAATTCTCACCAAATCACCACCTTGTGTACTTCCTTCCTTCCATCAGCTCCGGGTACCTGCAGCAGGTAAAGCCCGGCCGGTAGCTCATCCAAATGCAGGGCGGTGTGGCTGCTTTCTTTCAATTGCCAGGTTCGCAGCTCCACGCCGGAGCTGCTGAACAGGTGCAGGGTGCCCGTGGTGGGTATCGGAAAGTCCACCTGTAGCAGGGCACTGGTTGGGTTGGGGTGGATGGACGTGGTGCCAAAAATTCGCTCGTTTACGGCTGTTAGTACCGTATCGCAGGGACTGCCTTCGATGGCCCCAAGGCTAAAACCAAAGGGGTGGTTGGGAACCGTCCGGTAATTGTTCGTGGGTAGGTAGAGGCTGTGTTGTTGCACCTCACAGGCCAGGCCCAACGAATCGGGTTGACCGATGACCCCCATGTAGCGCGTGGGCACCTGCCCGTTGATGGTGGTGATGTAAATGCGGCCGTCCGGTCCTGCTTTCAGGTAGTCGAAAAAGAGCGGATTCCCGGTTGCATCCACGAAGCCATCCCATTCGGCCACCGTGGTGCGGGAGGCGGCAATGTCATTGGCCCACAGGTCGAACTGATAAATGAACAATGGATGCGATACATATAAAAAGCGGGAATTATTCGAAAATGCCACGCCCCCGGTTCCGTAATCATCGTCGTAAAATATCCGGAGCGGATCGCTCAACTGACCCGTACACCTGTCGAACCGGTACAGATCGATGGCAATGCCCGAAATCAAAGGGTCAAACTCTATCCAGGTGTAATAAGCCAGCCAATTGCCGTCAGGCGACATGGCCGCCTGCCCCATGCCGGGATAGAAATCTTCGCCAATGGGCTGTAGGTCGTGGAGCTGAATGCCAGCGGGGTCGATCAGGTATTTTCGGAACTCGTTGCTGCCAAATGCCGGCGGTACGATCAGCCACCAGTCCCTGCCGTTGCCGTGCAGTACCCCGGTGAATTTTCCGTCGTGCAAGGTGTCTTGTGAAAGCACCATTTGTTTTTCGGTTACCTCCCATTCTCCCGCCACCTTTTCGATTACGGACCAGGTCAAAGGACTGCAACCATCTACGTAATAATAATCATCGGCATAGTAATAGGCGTGTTCGCCATGCACAAACAGGTACTTCCCCTCCGATCCCAGGTACGGAAAAAACAAAGCCCCCTGAGGCATGTCGTATCCGGCCGGATAGATGTCGGAGGGTGCAAACTCCTCCCCGTTGCCAATGATTTCGTGCTGATCGTCATAAATATTCACTCCATTGGAATAGAGCTGCAAGTTGCCATCCTTGTCAGAAATGGTGGAACTGCACTGGTAAAAGCCAATGAACTCATCAACCGTAAAAATGGCCGGCGCCCCCCCACCGCTGAAGTCAAAAACGGTGGTGGCATCGGTGCTGTCCGGTGCATTGATTCCGCCCAAAAGCCAAACATTGTCTTCTTTTTGTGCAAATAATGAAAGGGCGGTGAATACCAGCGTGATCGGGAAAAGTGCTTTTTTCATAGTGAGGTATTTGTTCAGGGATAATTACTGAATTGGGTCAAAAATTCTGGAATGTGGCTATCGGGTTATAACCAGTTTTGTGGGAACCGAACTTATTCCATCCTTTATCAGACTGACGAAATACAGCCCATCAGGCAGGTTGGTTAGATTCAATTCTACATTCCTGCTCTCTCCTTTTAATAAAGTTGCGTGCACCAACTGCCCTGCCGCAGTAGTCACCTGCACAGCGTCCCAACTGCCGTCAGGTAGAGCCATGGAAACCGTCCCGGCTGACGGGTTGGGATAAAGCGAAAAACTTTCAGCTATTTTTTCTTCCGATGCCGTCAGAATGGTATCGCAGGGACTGCCTTCGAGGGGGCCCAGATTGAAGCCTACGGGGTGGTTGGGCATTGCCCATCTGATGTATGTTGGAAGGTAAATACTGTGTTGTTTTACACTGCAATCAATACCAGGCAAATTTGGGTTCTCAATGATTCCCATAAATCGGGATAAACCTGCTGTGCTGCCGATGTAAATTTTACCATCTGGCCCTAATTTGAGCGAATGAAATCGGACCGCATTACCCTGTTCATCTATGAAACCGTCCCATTGTGCCACAGTAACTCTTGAAGCGGGTATATCGTCAGCCCACAAATCATACTGGTACAAATAATCTGACGCTGAGATATAGAGGAAACGCGAATTAGGTGAAAATGCTGCGCCTCCTCGTCCACCCTGGTTTTCGTAAATGATCTGATTGTGGTCACTCAATTGTCCGGTACAGCGGTCGAAACGGTAGATGTCTATGGAGATGCCGATTGATACCGGGAATATTCCAAAATAATTATAATAAGCAACCCATTCCCCGTCAGGAGAAACTGCGCCTTGGCCGAGCCCTGGATTGTAAATTTGACCAACTTCCTGTTTGTCATATAGGTGTATCCCGGAAGGGTCAATCAGGTATTTTTGAAACCGGTTGCTCCCAAAGGTGGGAGGAACGATGAACCACCAATCACGTCCATTGGCATGCCTTACACCAGTGAAGTGACCGCTCAAAACAGTATCCTGAGTGAGAGTCATTTTTTTTTCTGTGACTTTCCAGGCACCATTATCTTTTTCCACCACCGAATAGGTCAGAGGGCTACAACCATTAACCAAATGGCCGTCAAAATAATAGTACACGAAATCGCCATGACAATATAAGTATTTGTCATGCTGGCCCGGATAAGGAAAAAACATTGCTCCCTGTCTCATTGCGTAACCTACGGGAAACTCCTCCGGGGAGACAAACTCCTCACCGTTTTCTATGATTTCATGTTGATTGTTATAAATATGGACACCGTTGGAATACAATTGTAAATCGCCCTCCTCATCAGAAATTGTGGTGCTACAGACATAAAACCCAATAAACTTATAAAGCGAATTTATTTCAGGCCCTCCACCTCCACTAAAATCAAAGATTGTTGTTGCTCTGGTACTGTCAGGTTCCCCTACATCACCAAAAAGCCAAACATTGTCTTCTTTTTGTGCAAATAATGAAAGGGCAGTGAATACCAGTGTGATCGGGAAAAGTGCTTTTTTCATAGTGAGGTATTTGTTCAGGGATAATTTTTTAGACACCAACCACCGTACCCCGTGCGCATCTTAAAGGCACCCCATTTCTTTTCTATTCTTCCACCAATCTTATCTCTGCTACAGGTATTGCCTTCTCTTCTTCCCCTGGTACTGCGTATTGGATGTTAGGCGTCGTTGAAAAACTCGAGGGCTAATGTAAGGTGGGAAATTTGGTATTGCAAGTGCCCTCACGCATTTGTTTTTTTTTAATTCGCTTTATTCTACACCTTAAAACGTTTTCGGAAACCTCATAAGGTTTTACACCCCCAAACCCAGTCGTCCATGGGTGAACGGTCATTGCGCAGCGAGTAATGCCACCATTCGGTGCGGATGTGTTCGAAGCCGTGGCGTTCCATGGTTTGGAGCAGGAGCCTGCGGTTGGCGAGGATGGAATCGGGCAGGGCGGTGTAGCTGTGGTGGGCTTCCGGACCGAAGAAATCGTAGCCGGTGCCCATGGGTAGTTCCCGGCCCAGGCTGTCCACGATGGTGAGGTCCACGGCTGCGCCCCGGTTGTGCATGGAGCCTTTGCGGGGATCGGCCACATAGGCGGGGTTGGGCACTTTTTCCCAGAGTTTCCACTGATAGGGTCGGGGCCGGTAGCAGTCGAAGAGCTTGAGGCCGAGGCCTTTTTGCCGCAGTTCCCGCTGAACGGCCAACAGTTTCTCCGCTGCTTTTTTCCGAAGGAAACAGCGCCCGCAGTCGTAAATCTGCTCTCCGGTGAAGTTGTTCGTCGTTGCGTAGCGAATATCCAGAATGAGGGTTGAATCCAGCCGGATCAGCTCGGTCCATTCTGTGCTGTCGTAGTCAATGGTGTCGGGAGTTGTGGTTTTTTCAGTTTCCGGAACAGCAGCTTTGGGTGCCTCCGGAGCCTTTGGCTCTCCCGCACAGGCGGCCATTGCGACGAGAAAAATGAATAGGCTGATGCGCATAAGCTGATGATATGAGGGATTGAGGAATCGAGGAATCGAGGAATTGAGGAATGAGTCCCCCGATGGCTTTCGGGGTTAAACATTCAATTATTCATCAACTTTCCATTCCAATTGGAATTACCACTTTTTGCAGTGCTCTCAGAAATCGAAGAATCGAAGAATCGAGGAGGGCCAATTCGGTTCCTCAGTTCCTCAGTTCCTCAGTTCCTCAGTTTCTCAGTTCCTCCCCCGATGGCTATCGGGGCTCAGTTCCTCAGTTCCTCACTCAACGAGGAACACTGCATTGCTAAAGAGCAATTTGCCTTGCTCCCAGAAAGAGCGGAAAAGCGGGTTGTCAATGAGGTAGATCACCTCGCCACGGCCTTTTTGCTGCACGGCGAAAACGGCGGAATTCTTCAGGGTCTTTTTCAGTTTGTAGCCGATGAAGCCGTGTGACTTGTAGTCTTCAGCCAGGTAGCCCACGTTCCAGGCGTTTTTCAGCAGGTCGTAGCGCAGGCTGTTGGTTTTGAGGGAGAAGTATTTGCCGCCAAAGCCAAAGGCCAGCGGGTGGGAATTGTCCATGGTGACTTCCACCACGGCACCGGGCATGTTGGTGGAAACGGAGCTGCGCACCCGGTCCATGTATCGGGCGGTACGTTGTTGCAGGGCTTCTTCCTCCTCGGCCTTTTCAGCGGCGCTCTTGTCCGAGTCGCTGGCAAAGCGTTTGAGTGCGAAGCCTTTTTTGTCGGCCAGCAGCCTGTTGGCGTAGCCGATGGCGATGAGCTTGCCGCCGGCGCTGACCCACTTGTTCACCTTTTCCATAACGCCATTGTCGAGGCGGTAAAAGCCTTCGGGCAGGATGAGGGTGTTGAAATCGTCGAGCTTGACGTTGCGGAAGTCGTTGATGTCAACGTATGTGGCGGGGTAGGCGATTTCCTTGTCGAAGTAGAACCACACCTGTCCGAACTCGTTGTTGAAGGTGCCTTTTCCGGAGATGACCAGCACTTTGGGCTTTTCGATGAGTTTGACGGTTTCAGAACCGAAGTCTTTTCCGGTATCCACAAAGCCCGTGTAGGCAGGCACGATCTCCTGTTGCAGTTTGCGGGCTGCGGCAGCCACTGCTTCGTGAAAATTTTCGTGTTTGCGGTTGTCGGCCCGGGTGATGACCAGGGTGCCGGCCGGCCACTGGCGGCCGTCCAGTTCAAAGGCTTGTTCAGCATAACGCACCATGACGTCCCGTTTCAGGCATTCCGACAGGAAAGCGGCGCTGGAGGTGTTGTTCCAGGGCGTCAGGTAGGCGTAGGGTTGTTTGCGGCGCTGCTCCTCCATTTTGGGTAGCTCGACTGTGAAGCTTCCCTGCGGGTCTATTCTTTGTTTCGTCGCAATGGCGTCGAAGCCATAGGCATGCAGCAAGGACCAGGCGGTGATGTCGTAAGTGAGCGAGTCCACCAGGGGCGATTCCGGTTCCAGCAGCACCTGTGCAAAGATGCCTTTGGGCTGGTAGGCACTGATCACCAGGTCTTCTTCGGCAACGTCGGTTTTGGTGTCGGTGCCGGTGAGGTAGCTGTATCCGGCCACGCTGCTAATTTTCTTCCCGGCTGTGCCGTAATGGATTTTGTGGCGGTCCAGCAGTTCGGTGAATTGCTTCAGTTTGTGGGGTTCGTTACCGGCTTTTACGATGAAAGTCTTGTACCGGCCCGGCGGATTGTTTTGAGAAGCGTTGTAGTGTTCTTCAAAATTCCTGACCACATCGGCGGCATTCATGGAAGTGACCTCCACGGTGGAGAGGGCCGTGGTTTTGTGGTGGGCCACCCGGTCTGCCAGGGTCAGGGTATCGCCGTTGGGCAGCAGGATGGCACGTCCTGCCCGGGAGTGGCCGCCCTGCTCGTAGGTCATGCCGATGGCGCCGTTGAAGCTGGGATAGGTGTCGCCATAGCTGGGGTAAAAGAGGTCGAAGATTTCCTTCGTAAAATACAGCCAGCCGTTGGCGTCGAAATGGCGGGCATGGTTGCGCCCGATGATGTCCTGAAATTTCGATTGCCAGCCGGTCAGGTAGGTGTGGTAGGGTTGCGCCGCAGGCGCGAAGTAATACGGTTCGGTGTAGCCCTGTTCGTGCAGGTCCGCCGCCACGTGCGGCAGCCATTCGTTGTAAACGGCGATGCGGTTTTGGCTTTCCACCTGGGTGCACCAGGCCCAGTCGCGGTTCAGGTCGTAGAGGTAGTGGTTGACACGGCCGCCGGGCCAGGGTTCGTTGTGTTCACGCGCCACGGGGTTGGGGTCGGGCAGGGCAGGGCTGGCCTGGCGGTACCAGGAGGTGTAGCGGCTGTAGCCGTCGGGATTCACACTTGGTTCGATGAGCACCACGGTGTTTTCGAGCCATTTGCCGGTCTCTCCGTTATCGGGGTTGGCCAGTTCGTAAACGACTTCCATGCTGGCCTCAGAGCCGGCGGCTTCGTTGCCGTGTACGCTGAAGCCCAGCCACACGATGCCCACGGGCGGTGCATCGCTGGGTTCGCCATCGGCAAGGCCGGCACGGCGCAGGTTGTCGAGCCGGATTTCTTCGATGCGCTCTATGTTTTCGGGGCTGCTGACGATGGCCAGTATTTGCGGGCGCTCCTCGTTGGTGCGGCCAATTTCCTGCAAGATGATGCGGTTGCTGTGTGCGGCAACGTGGCGGTAATAGTCCACCAGCGAGGCGTGTTCGGTAAACTGCTCGCCCACCTTGTGGGGCAAAAATTCATCGGGTGACAAAAGGCGGTCCTGAGCATTCAGGGCCATTGCGAAGCTGATACAAAGCAAAAGGGGAAGAATTCGCCTGGACATGGTTGATGATTTTGATTGATCTTATTCAGTCGCCTCCGGCAACGTGGGCAGAAGTGCGGCCACAATGATAATAGCGATTTAGGGTTTTTGGTGGTTTTTGCCGGGTTTTTGTTCGGTTGACCGTTAACCCCGTGCCGATAATTATCGGCATCGGGGACAGTTGTTGGTTGGCAGTTGGCAGTTGGCAGTTGGCAGTTAACAGTTGTCGGTTGTCGGTTGTCGGTTGTCGGTTGTGGATCCGATAACTCCCGGTGGGGGGGCAAAAAAAATCCGGCGGGCGCTGGTGGCCGGCCGGATTCAGTTTTCCGAAGGAAAAAAAATAGCTTATCCGTAGGTCTGCTTGATCTCGACTACTTCGAAGCCTTCGATCACGTCGCCTACTTTGATGTCGTTGAAATTTTTGATGGTCAGACCGCACTCCATGCCGTTTTTGACTTCTTTGACGTCGTCTTTGAACCGCTTCAGTGAGCTGATTTCGCCAACGACGCCTTCTTTGGTTGGATAGATCACGATGCCGTCCCTGATGACCCGGACATTGGTGTTTCGGGTGAGCTTGCCGTCCATGACGTAGCATCCGGCCACCGTTCCCACTTTGCTGATCTTGAACACATCCCGGACCTCCAGGTTGGCCACGATCTTCTCTTCCCTGGTGGGTTCCAGCAATCCTTCGATGGCCAGTTTGACTTCTTCGATGGCTTCGTAAATGATGGAGTACAGTTTGATTTGCACGCCTTCGCGCTCGGCCAGCTTGCGGGCGCCCAGTGAGGGACGAACCTGGAAGCCAATGATGATGGCGTCGGAGGCGGAGGCCAGCAACACGTCCGATTCGATGATCTGGCCCACACCACGGTGAATCACGTTGACCTGTACGGTTTCGAGCGACAGCTTGATGAGTGCATCGGAAAGGGCTTCCACGGAACCATCCACGTCACCTTTGACGATGAGGTTGAGCTCTTTGAAGGTTCCGAGTGCCAGTCGGCGACCGATCTCATCGAGGCTGATACGTTTGGTAGCGCGGTTGGCCAGCTCCCGGTTGATCTGGGCACGCTTGGCAGCGATCTGCCGCGCTTCGGTTTCGCTTTCCATCACCTTGAAACGGTCACCGGCCTGCGGCGCACCGCTGAGGCCCAGCATGGAAACAGGGGTGGACGGGCCGGCTTCCTTGACCCGCTGGCCGCGCTCGTTGAACATGGCTTTTACCTTGCCGGAGTGTTCGCCGGCCACCATGGCATCCCCGATTCGCAGGGTTCCGGTCTGAACCAGGATGTTGGCCACATAGCCTTTGCCCTTGTCGAGGCTGGCTTCGAGGATGGTACCCATGGCCGGTCTGTTCGGGTTGGCTTTCAGGTCGGCCAATTCGGCAACGAGCAGCACTTTTTCGAGCAACTCATCAACGCCCTGACCGGTTTTGGCCGAAATGTCCTGTGATTGGAACTCTCCGCCCCAGTCCTCAACGAGGATGTTCATGGAGGCGAGTTCTTGTTTTATCTTTTCCGGGTTGGCGCCCGGTTTGTCAATCTTGTTAATGGCGAAAACCATGGGTACACCGGCAGCCTGTGCGTGGCTGATGGCCTCTTTGGTTTGCGGCATGATGTTGTCGTCGGCAGCAATGACGATGATGGCAATGTCAGTGACTTTGGCACCACGGGCACGCATGGCGGTAAAGGCCTCGTGACCCGGCGTATCGAGGAAGGTGAGTTTCTTGTCGTTGAAAACCACCTCGTAGGCACCGATGTGCTGGGTAATACCCCCTGCTTCGCCTCCGGCAACGTTGGTTTGACGGATGTAGTCCAGCAAAGAGGTTTTACCGTGGTCAACGTGACCCATGACGGTCACGATCGGGGCGCGGGGCACCAGGTCTGCGGGATCGTCTTCGTAATCGTCCTCAAAATCGGTTTGTTCCTCAACGCTGATAAACTCGACTTCGTGGCCAAATTCCCCGGCTACCAGCTCGATGATCTCTGCATCGAGGCGCTGGTTGATTCCGACGATGACACCCAGGTTCATACAGGTGGTGATCACGTCGGTTGCGGAAACATCCATCAGGTTGGCGAGTTCCTGCACGGTGATAAACTCAGTTACCTGTAGTTTTTCTGAGGCGCCTTGCATTTCTCTGAGCTCACTCTTTTCGCGAATGCGCTCCCGGGTTTCACGGCGCATTTTCTGGCGTTTCTTTTTGCCGGCGCCAGAAAGGCTGGCCATGGTTTTCTTGATCTGGTCGTCAACTTCTTTTCTGGAGACTTCGCGTTCAGCTCTGCGGCGTCCGCGACCTGATGAGCCGGGTTTTTCTTCGTCCGGATGCACTTTTCTGCGCGTCCGTTTTCTCTTGCGTCGGGAGCTATCTTCATCAGAAGAAGCGACGGGCCGTTTGCGGCCTTCGCCTTCCTTTGAACTTTCCTTTTTTGCTTTTTCTTCTTCCTGAGCTTCTTTCCTGGATTTCTTTTTCTTCTTCTCTTTCTTGCTGATGTCAATCTTGCCGAGAATTTTCAACCCTCTCAGCTCGGGAGCCTGCATTCTCACCATGGGGTCTTCATCGGGTTCGCCATTCTGTTCTCCTTCTTCCACAGGCTCTTGCGGCTTGTCCGAAGGTGCTTCATCGGGTTGTTCCGTTTGGGGTTTTTCAATGGCTTCTTCGGGTTGCTCGGCGGCAGTTTCGGGTCTGGCTTCTTCGGTCTGTTCCTCTTCTGCAACTTCAGGCTCTTCTTTTTCTTCCTCTTTGGGGGCAACGGGCATCCCCTTGTCGTCGAGGTCTATTTTGCCTTTTACTTTGAGGCCTACTTTGGGTTTTTCTTCAACGACCTGTTCCTCTTTTTTCTCCACCACGGGGGTTTCCACTTCCTTTGGTTCCTCTTCCGGCCTGGGTTCTTCAGTTTCACCGGGCTTTTTGAAAATCGGCTTTTTGCTGAAGAGGTCTTTTTTGAAGAGTGGAGAAGAGGTAGTCGTGGTAGTTTCCCTGACTTTTTCCCCGGCTTCTTTTTTCATACCGGGGCGGATGCCAATGGTCAGTTGGTCGGCTTGTTCCTTTACCGCGATGGAACCGGAAAACTCCTTGATGAGAAGTTGTTCCATTTCATCGGTAATGGCCGTTGTAGGTTTGTTCTCAATAGAAAAACCGTTGCTATTGAGGTATTCTACAATGGTAGATACTCCTACATTCAGCTCCTTGGCAACTTTAACTAAGCGTTTCTTCATTCAAATGATTAAATCCAAAAATTAAAACAAGCACCCTGTATCTCATAGTCAGACAGCAGGATATTGGGTCAGACACCAGCGGCTTAGTCTTCAAACTCGGCGGCCAGTATCTTCAGCACTTCATCCACAGTCTCTTCTTCCAGTTCCGTACGACGCAGCAACTCTTCTTTGCTCAATTCCAGCACGTTGCGGGCGGTATCGCAACCAATGCGCTTGAGTTCGTCAATGATCCATGATTCAATTTCATCGGCAAACTCGTCCAGGTCAACGTCCTCAAGCTCCTGTTCGTCAGTGATGCGGTACACGTCAATTTCGTAGCCGGTAAGTTTACTGGCCAGTTTGATGTTGGTGCCGCCTTTTCCAATGGCCAGAGAAACCTGGTCAGGCTCCAGGTAAACAGAAGCCCTTTTCTTTTCCTGGTCCAGCTCAATGGTGGTAACCTTGGCCGGAGTAAGTGCCCGCTGGATCAGCAAGCTCTCGTTGGAGGTATAGTTGATGATGTCAATGTTCTCGTTGTTCAGTTCCCGAACGATGCCGTGGATACGGCTACCCTTCATACCCACACAGGCGCCGACGGGGTCAACACGGTCGTCGTAAGATTCTACGGCTACTTTGGCGCGTTCGCCCGGCAGACGCACGATGCGCTTGATGGCAATGATGCCGTCTTCAATTTCGGGTACTTCCTGTTCCAGCAATTTCTCGAGGAAGCCGTTGTCGGTTCTCGACATGATGACGGCGGGGGTGTTGTTGCGCATCTCCACCCGCTTGATGATGCCCCTGACCATGTCTCCTTTGTGAAAGAAGTCACCACGAATGGTTTCCTGTTTGGGCAGGATGAGTTCGTGACCTGTGGCGTCATCAATGATGAGGAATTCCCTTTTCATGATCTGTCCGACTTCACCCGTCACCATGTCGCCGATGCGCTCCATGTATTTCTTGTAGATTTCATCTTTCTCCAGTTCCATAATTCTGGAGATGAGGGTTTGGCGTGCGGCCTGAATGGCACGGCGTCCGAAGTCTTCCAGGAACAGTTGTTCGTAGCATTCCTCGCCAATTTCATAAGAATCGTCAATGGCGAGGGCTTCGCTGATGGAAATCTGGCTGCGGTCATCGGTCACCTCCCCGTCGGGTACGATTTCACGTACCCTCCACAATTCGAGGTCACCTTGTTGTGTGTTGACGATCACGTCGAAGTTTTCGTCAGAGCCGAATTTCTTTTTGATCAGTGTGCGAAACACGTCCTCGAGTACACGCACCATGGTGGGGCGGTCAATATTTTTACTCGATTTGAAATCCGAGAAGGTATCTACTAAATTTATCATTTCAGAATAAAAGGTTGATGGTCAAAAATTGAGATCCACACCGGATCAGGATGATCAAAAGCCAATCACAATCAAGGTCTTTTCGATCTGTTCAAACGGTAGTTCAGAGTGAACGGAAACGGTTTTCTTTTTCTTTCCGACTTTTTCCGTTCGTTTCTCTTCCAGCAGGATGTGGCCTTGGTGAACTTCTTTCAGGGTTCCGTTATGTACCTCTCCGTTGCGAAGGGTTACAGCCACATTTCGTCCGATGTTCTTTCGGTATTGCCGCCACAGTTTCAAAGGGCGGCTCAGTCCAGGTGAGGAAACGTCAAGCGTGTACTTTTCGCCCAGCCATTGGTTTTCTTCAATGTGGGCTTCGAGAAATCTGCTGAGTTGCTGACACTTTTCTAGTGTGACTCCTTTGTCGCAGTCAATAAAAACTTCCAATTTGTTGCCACCGTGAAGATGAAGTTCGACAAGGAAACAATCCTGAAAAGCTTGTTCTTGAAACTTGGTGTCCAGCAACTCGCTGATCCGTTCTTCCAAAAAAAACAAGTCCAAAGTTCGTAAAGTAAAAGAGGGAACTTTTTGTTCCCTCCGTTTGGTGCATTTCTTATGTGCGCCGCAAAGTTAAGGACTTTTAAGGGAAATGACCTAAAGCTCAATGAATTATTTGGTTGGCGGAGCCACTATTTTCAGTGCATTTGCGTCGAGGTCATACCATAAACAAGTTCCCCTGCTTCAGGTTCAATGGCCGGGGCAATGTCAATAGGCTTTGGCAAACAGCACCCGGCGTTTTGAAGGTCTTCCGGTCAGAACACAGGTTCCTTCTTCTTCGGGTGCATCATTCGGGATGCAACGAATGGTGGCTTTGGTCATTTCCTTGATCTTCAATTCGGTTTCGGCGCTGCCATCCCAGTGGGCGGAAATGAAGCCACCTTCAGCTTCAAGCGCATCCCGGAAATCGTCAAAATTGTTGACTACGGTTGTGTGGTCTGCCCGGAATTGCTTTGCCCTGTTCAGCAGGTTGTCCTGTATTTCAGAAAGCAGTTTTTCGACATAGTCTTCAATGCCGACAGTTGGTTTGCTCGTTTTTTCTTTTGTATCGCGCCTGGCAACTTCAACCTCGCCCCTGGCAAGGTCCCGGGCACCAATGGCCAGCCGTATCGGCACACCGAGCATTTCGTACTCTGCAAATTTGAAGCCCGGGCGCTTTTTCATATCGGTGTCGTATTTCACACTGATTCCTTTGGCTTTCAGTGCTTTCACAATCTTATGGGCTGCTTCGTCAATGGCCGGAGCCGGCTTTGGTATTGGCACAATGGCAACCTGGAGGGGAGCCAGTTTTGGCGGCAGTACCAGTCCGTCGTCGTCAGAATGGGTCATGATGAGGCCACCAACCAGTCTGGTGGACACCCCCCATGAAGTTGCCCAAACGTATTCCTGCTCGTTGTTCTCATTGAGGAATTTCACATCAAAGGCTTTGGCAAAATTTTGCCCCAGGAAGTGTGAAGTACCGGCCTGGAGGGCTTTGCCGTCTTGCATCAGGGCTTCAATGGTGTAGGTTTCAACAGCCCCTGCGAAGCGTTCATTTTCGGTTTTTACGCCCTGGATTACCGGCATGGCCATCCACTCTTCGGCAAACCGGGCATAAATCTTTTGCATCAGTTTGGCTTCTTCTTCGGCTTCGGTCCGGGTAGCGTGGGCCGTGTGCCCTTCCTGCCATAGAAATTCGGTGGTACGCAGGAACAACCTTGTGCGCATTTCCCATCGCACCACGTTTGCCCACTGGTTGATGAGCAGGGGCAGGTCCCTGTAGGAATTGATCCATGTCCGGTAGGCGTCCCAGATGATGGTCTCTGAGGTAGGCCTCACGATGAGTTCCTCTTCCAGCTTTGCTTCCGGATCCACGATGATGCCATTGCCGTTGGGGTCGTTTTTCAAGCGGTGGTGGGTCACCACGGCGCATTCTTTTGCGAAACCCTCAACGTGCTGTGCCTCTTTGCTGAGAAAGCTTTTTGGGATGAAAAGCGGGAAATAGGCGTTGACGTGCCCTGAATCTTTAAACATCCGGTCGAGTTGGTCTCTCATGTTTTCCCAGATGGCATAGCCATGCGGTTTGATCACCATGCAACCCCGCACGGCAGAATAGTCGGCCAGATTGGCCCTTGTGACGATATCAACATACCATTGGGAATAATCGGTGGCTCTGGGTGTTATTTCTTTTGCCATGGGTTTGATTGAAGTTTTTAACAAAAAAATGGCGCTCATGAGCGCCTGACAGCCGGATTGGCTGGGTTTTAAGATTTACTTAAGCGTTCTGAATTTGAACAATTCGTCAACCAAAACGTCATATCAGAAACTTTAACAGGGGTCAAATTGCACTTTAGACCCCCGTTAACGGAAAAAGTGGCGCAAAGCTAATAAATTCGTGACCGCAAACTCGAAAGAGAGAGTCGAAGTTAAACGCTTAAAATCTTGCACGATGAAAAGACGGAATTTGATTTTTGGGTTGATCATGCTTTTCAGCTTTGGACTTAGCTCCCTGGCTGTGGGCCAGTATGACGACCTCTATTACGATCCTGATACGGATGCCGGTTATTATTACAGCTCCCCGTACAACAATAACAACGGCAACAATCAGGAATATTACGACGAGGATTATGACGACGATGAATACGACTATTACGACGAATACGATTACGAGTACTCCTCACGCATTCGCCGCTTTCATCGTCCTTATTATGGCTTCGACTTTTACGATCCGGTGTATGTAGATCTCTACTACTACGATCCTTTCTTTTCTCCGGTTACCACTGTATTGATCTATGACAGCTACTACCCCTGGCGTTCTTACCGACGCTGGAACCGCTGGAACTGGGGTTTCGGTTACAACAGTTGGCGGGGTTCCTACTTCAGCTTTTCTTACAGTTTCGGCTCTCCGTGGTACAACTCCTGGTATTCTCCCTGGTATGGTAACAACTACTATGTAAACAACTATTACTACGGTGGTTATGACCCCTACTACGGTTATGGCTCCTATTATGGCGGTGGGTTTTACAGCAATGTTTACTGCCCGCCTACCTGGGGCAACGGTTATGTTTACAATACCGTGAACAACAACAATTACTACTACGGTGCCCGCCGAACCAGCACCAGTGGAACACGCACCGGCAATGGACGTCATTTCCGTCCTTCGGGCAATGAGGAGCCTCAGGTTGGCTCTCCGGTAAGGGATGGCCTGACAAGCAGGCCGAGGGCCACTACCAAAGTTGGCGAAGACGGAAACACTTCTGTAAGAAAACCAACGGGAAAAGAGGTCAACAGCGTAACCCGGTCACCTGAAAGCCGCAGAAAGCGGGCAAGCGGTGTGAGCACCGACCCCAGTCGCCGGGTTCCGAGAACAGAACCTCAGCCCAATAGCCGCAGAAACCGCAAAATTGACAACGAAAGAAGCCGTAATCGCTCAATAACTCCATCCTCACGCGCACGCGAAGTGCCGAGAGCTGAGAGGCGGACATCCCGCAGGAACCGTTCTTCAGCTACTCCTTCACGTACGCCCTCTACCAATCGTTCAGGTGTCGGGCACAACCGCTCTTCCAACAGAAGGAGCTCCGGAGGGGTAAGTCCTGGATCCAGCAGGTCTTCTTCCCGCAGCGGATCTATGAACCGGGGCAGCTCTCCATCCCGAAGCAGCGGTAGCTGGAACCGGAGCAGTGGCTCTTCACGGAGTTCTTCCGGCAGCATGAGAAGAAGTGGAGGTTCCTCCCGGAGCTCTTCGGGGAGCATGCGGAGCAGTGGCTCATCCAGGCGCAGCAGTGGCTCATCCAGGAGTTCTTCCGGAAGCCGTAGCCACAGCAGCAGCCGGAGAGGAGGAGGTCATTGATTAAATTGATTTGACGCTTGCAATTGATTTGAAAAAGTGGGTGGAAGGAACGTACCCCGTTCACCCACTTTTTTTATGGGCTCAATAAACCATCTGGAACAGGAAAGCTCTTCTTTTGAGGGTAAACACCATTGAAACCAAAAATTAGAACTGATGAAAAAAATCCTGATCATCTCTGCTTTCATTTCATGCTGTTTTAGCGCAGCAAATGCTCAATCTATATTTGATGCCCTTCGCTATTCGCAACTGGAGGTTGGTGGCACAGCCAGAACCATAGGCGTAGGCGGAGGCATCGGAGCTTTGGGCGCAGATTTTTCAGTGTTGAGTACCAATCCGGCCGGCATGGCAACGTACAGGCGATCAGAGTTTGTGTTCACACCGACCTGGTATTCCAGTCAGACCGATGCACTGCTCAGGGGGGATGCCTCCAATTTTGTCGTCAGTTCGGAGAAGACCAATTTCAACCTGAACGCGCTGGGCATCGTATTCGCTTCGCGTCCTACGGCCTCTGATTGGAAAGTGACGGCATTCGGAATAGGCTTCAACAAGCTGGCAAACTTCAACCAGCGCACCTTTTTTGAGGGTGTTTCCGAAGGCAGCATCACAGACCGGTGGCTGGAGCTGGCACAGGGGCTGACACCTTCAGAGCTGGACGACTTTGAGGCCGGCCTGGCCTACGACGGTGAGGCCATTTATACGGATGCCGATGATGAAACACTGTATTACTCCGATTTTGACGAAAATGAACCCGTCAGAAAATCGCAACTGATCCGCCAGAAGGGGTCTGTCAATGAACTGGTCTTTTCATTTGCCGGCAATTACGACGAAAAACTCATGATGGGGCTGACCCTCGGCGTTCCGATTCTGGATTACGAAGAAGTGAAAACCTATCGCGAAACAGACCCCGATGACAGCAATTCCGTTTTTGAAGAGCTTGAATTCTCTGAAAGGGTCAGAACCACCGGCGCCGGCATCAACCTGAAGATGGGGCTGATCTACCGCTTTAATCAAATGGTCAGAATGGGCGTGGCACTGCATACTCCGACCGGTTTTGCACTTGACGACAGTTATTCAACCTCGCTGGACTATACTTACAATTTCAATGGTATCAACCGGGGCAGTGCCAATTCTCCTGAGGGCTCTTTTGAATACCGGCTTCGCACACCCTGGCGTTTCATCGGCAGTCTGGGCCTGTTGTTCGACAAGATGGGTTTTCTGACTGCCGAGGTGGAATGGCTGGATTACACTTCCGCACAGTTCAACTTCAACCAGACCAACAACATTGATGATCTGGAATACGAGCAGGAACTCAACGATCAGATTGAGAGGGAACTGGGTTCAGCCGTCAACGTGCGCCTTGGCGGGGAATTTGCGTGGAATATCCTGCGGTTGAGGGCCGGTTATGGCATTATGGGATCCCCCTATGTTGATGACGATGAATACCAAAGTGCCATCAGTGTGGGTGCAGGAGTACGTGAAAAAAGTTTCTTCGTTGACCTGGCTTACCGGTACACTTCAGATTCCGGAACCTATTCGCCTTACCTCACCAGCAACGCCCCGGAACAAACCGTAGCCATTGACGAATCGAAAGGCAAGTTTATGCTCACTTTTGGCGTGAAATTCTGAGCAGGGTGGTGCGCCCGAAATGTTAAGGGCGCACCACATTGCATCTTGCCTTTTGATATTAAAAGTTTTTAAAATACTTTTATAGCCTCTTTAAGCGCGAGATGCTACACGAACTCAGAATCCCATGAGAACAGCGACTTTCAACATCGCTTACATATCCGCATTGCTCCTGTTTTTTGTGGCCATAAACACCGCAAATGCACAGCAACTGAGCCCATGGGACCTGCCTGATGAACGCCTCTTTGTAGAATCCAAATGGAAGTACACCTATACACTCCACCTGGAATCAAATACCATCATCCACAAGGCGGGCAACAACTACGATTACTTCCTTTACTTCCGCTACGACAACTCATACCAGCAATACCTGAACGGTAAATTCTCCCGGGGTACCTGGAGCCTCGATGAGCGCACGCTCAATTACAGTTTTCAGAATGTGGATCAATTCAGCATTGCTCAGCTAAACAAAAGAAAGCTGGTGCTGGAATTCAAACGGCCCAACAGCCGTGGCACCTGGCAGTATCATTTCGTCAGGGTGTCTGGTGATGAAGCGCCGTTCCGGAAGCCTTCCAACGAACTGCCGGAGGTGATTGTGGAAGCCAGGCAAAAGATCAAAAAACAAAATGCGGAAAGAAAGAAGCGGTTTTGGTCCTGGTTCAGGAGTAAGCGCAAGGCTGAATCCAATAAACCGGACCCCGTTTACATCAACATCGAATTGGTGGGAGGTGGCTATTACGGGGGCATTGATCCGGTGCTCAAAGACTACATCCGAATCAAAAGCGACGGACGGCTCATACAGGAGTTCCAGACGGTCCGCAAAGGCCTGATGGTGAACAAGAAGAACATTCCCCGGGAAGAACTGGAACAATTCATCGAGTGGGTGACCAGGCAGAAATTCTTCGAAATGGAGAAAGTGTACGACTGCACCGATCCCGCATGTTTTCAACGAAAGACCAAAAAACCTACCCCCGTTCCGCTCCGTTTGTCCATCACCTACGGCATCAAAAAGAAAGTGGTGACGGTTGCCATCTGGGGTGAAGACGACCGCAAAACAAAATACGTGGATTACCCGCCTCAACTCGACAACATCATTGACGCCATCCAACGCATGGCCAGCCGGATGGAAGACCCCCTGGTGCGGAAGTGATTACACAATTGCCGCTACAACCTTTCCTTTGCAAACCTGTTAGCTCAATTTCAATTTGAAAATCAGTCAGTTTATGGATTCACTGACCCAACTTGCCCTGGGTGCTGCTGTTGGAGAGGCTGCAATGGGGAAGAAGCTCGGCAACCGGGCCATGGTGTGGGGTGCCTTCGGCGGTCTGTTGCCCGACCTGGATGTCATGGCCATGTTCTTCACCGATGAGATGAACGCCCTGGCGTTCCACCGGGGCTTTATGCACTCGTTTGTTTTTTCGGTGCTGGCGTCGGTGGCATTGGGCTGGCTGGTTCACCGGCTTTACGACAGCGGCTTTTACAAAACAGCCTTTTACAAAGGGCTGGTCAGTGCGTTCGTTTTGGCCATTTATACGTTGCTGGGGCTGGGCTTGCACATGATACTCAAAAAGGCCGTTGAAACCCCTTTCTGGGTTGGGCTTTTCGTCGCAATAGGGGCAGCGATGGCGCTGTTGCTCTGGCTGCGGTACATCCGAAGGGACCTCCGCCCCGTCAGCCTCAGTGTCAGAAACTGGGTGTGGTTGTTTTTTCTGGCCATTTTCACCCATCCCCTGCTCGACAATTTCACCGCTTTCGGGACGCAAATCTTTCAGCCGTTTTCTGACTTCCGGGTTTCTTTTTCCAACATCTCGGTCGTTGATCCCCTGTACACCATCTGGTTGCTGATCGGCATTGGCGTTGCGGCATTTTTGCGAAGACAAAGCAAATGGAGAAGGTGGGCGAACCGGGCAGGACTGGTACTCAGCTCGGCCTACATGGTTTTCACCCTTTACCACAAGGTGAAGGTGGACGGGATATTTGAAGCTTCACTTCAGGAACAAGGCATCAGCTACAAGCGCTACACCACCAGCCCCACCATTCTGACCAACTACCTGTGGAACGGCCTTGCCGAAGGTGATACGGCATTTTACCATGCACAGTATTCGCTTTTTGACGAAGAGCCTGCTTTTCCGAAGGTGACCGTTTTGCCGAAGGGCCGGGAACTCATCAGCGGCCATGAGGATGACAGGGCCATCAAAATTCTGCGCTGGTTCAGCAAAGGCTATTTCAACATCATCACCCGCTCAGATGGCAAGTTGCAATTGAACGACCTGCGTTTCGGCTCTTTTGACGGGAAATTTGACGCCGGGGACAAGTACATTTTCCGCTTCATTCTGGAAGAAAAAAACGGCGAGCTGGATGCCCGACAGGAACGGGGCGGCCGTGAAATCAACAAAGAAGAACTGAACAAGTATTTCCGGCGGGTCTTTGGACAACGGGAATGAGCCTATTTCTTTTTCTTCTTGAAATCCCCTCTTTTCCAGGCGTCGAAAAATTGTTTCCAGGCGATGGGATTGAAGATGTTCATCGGCGGTTGTTGGCCGATGTAGTAGTAGCTGCGGGCTTGCTGACGCAGGTAGTAATTGGCGTGCTCCCGTCCGTCTGACGGCACGGCACTGCGCATGCGCTCCAGGGTTTCGTTGGCCACATTTCGCAGGGCTCTTTCTTCCATTTCAGAAGTCACATCCATGGCCAGGAATTCCAGCTTGAAGTGTTCTTTGCTGGGCCAGGGAAACACCACCGTTTCCGGCAGGTTGATGGTGTCGCGGGTCATCAGTTGTACCAGGGAGTAACGGTTGTCGTCGAGGTTGGTGGGGATGCCGAAATAGGTGGTCTTGTAACCCACGGCCGAAAATTCGATGGTGTCGCCTTTTTCCACCACGATGGAGAAAAAACCGTTGAAATCGGAGTAGGTGCCGCGGCCTTTACCCTTGACAATGACGTTGGTGAACGGCACGGGAATCAACTCTGCATCTGTGCCATCGAGGACCATTCCTGAAAATTGAACCAGGTTCTTGTCGAGGTCCTGCTGAGCCACAAGAGCGGTTGTGCAAAACAAAACCAACGAAAAAATGAAAAGGGATTTAATGTTCATATTTGTACGTTTGATGGGCTTGGTGCCTGAAACTATCTTAAGACGCCGGCCCCAAAGATAAAGTTGGCAGGGCTGCCAAAAATAGCACAATTGTAACGATGCGACATTTGCTTCTGTTTAGCCTCCTCGGCTTGTTTTCTTTTCAGCTCGCTTCGCAAAACCTCTCCCCCTGGCATCAGGCCATAAGGGAGGTGCGGCTGCTGAAAAATGAGGGCGATCTGCTCCCCATTCGCTCATTGACAGAACCGGTTTACTGGCAGGTGGACGGGACCGGCTTCAGCGAAACCCTGGGCAAATACCAGGTGCCGGTGGCCGGGAAGCAGGCTGCGAAAACGCTCGTCCTTTCCTGCCATTGCAATGTGGCAGGTTCCATCGCAAAATTGCGAAGCGAGCTAAAAGGCATTGCCGAAGAGAAGCGTGCGGTGGTGGCCCTGTTTGGGCCATGCGGGCAGTCATCTGTTGAAGAACTCGCTGCGCAATGCGATGCCCTGCTTCATGCTGAAAACCCTGACCAACTTCACCAGTCCATCGCTGCGCAAATTATCTTCGGGGCCATCGGGGCCATTGCTTCGGTGAAAAAAGCGCCCGGGCCCTCAGCTTTTCCGGAGGAGAGCCTCGGCACCTCCCCCCTTGACCGCCTGGGATACCTGCCGCCTGAAGCCGCCGGAATGGACGGGCAGTTGCTGAAAGACAGCATCAAAGCCATTGTGGAAGAGGGCATCAGGGCCGGAGCCTATCCCGGAGCACAGGTGCTGGTGGCCAGGAAAGGGGTGGTGGTGTTCCACAAGGCTTTTGGATACATGACCTACGACAGCCTCCAGCCCCTCAGTGCGGATGCCATTTACGACCTGGCCTCGGTGACCAAAGTGAGCAGCACCCTGCCGGCACTGATGAAGCTGTACGGTGAAGACAGACTCGACCTGGATGCACCGCTCTCACAACACTTCGATTTTCTGAAACACTCCAACAAGAAAAACCTGACCCTACGGCAAATTATGGCCCATTACGGCAGACTGCAACCGAGTGTGGTCTTTTGGAAGAAGGCACAGCGCAAAAACGGCAAGTGGCGCCGGGGCACTTTCAAAACCCACCCAACCCGGAAGTTCAGCAACCGGATCACCGATTCGCTGTACGTCACACCTCGCTACCACCGGAGAATGTACCGCACCATTGCCCGCCTGCCGCTGGTTGACAGCCTGCGCTACCTGTACTCTGATCTGCCATTTGTCATGACACCGCTGCTGGTGCAGAAGCTGACCGGCCAACCCCTTGAGGAATACCTGAAAGATACTTTCTACCGGCCTCTCGGAGCCGCCACCATCACCTACAACCCACTCCGTTTTTTCCCGAAGGAAAGGATTGTGCCCACCGAACGGGACACCTTTTTCCGAAGGCAACAGATTCACGGCACCGTACACGATGAAAATGCCGCCATCCTCGGCGGGGTCTCCGGCCATGCGGGCTTGTTCGCCTCGGCCAACGACCTGGCAAAACTCTTCCAGATGTATCTGAACGGTGGTGAGTACGGTGGTCAGCGCTTCATAGCGGAGGCCGCGGTGAAGGAATTTACCCGGTGCCAGTATTGCGAAGAAGGAAACAGGCGCGGACTTGGCTTTGACAAACCGCCGCTGGAGTACGTCTATGGTGAAAGCTACATTGCACGAAGTGCGAGCAAGGCCTCATTCGGCCATTCCGGCTATACAGGCACCTTCGTCTGGGCCGATCCGGAAGCGGAATTGCTGGTCATTTTCCTGAGCAACAGGGTCTATCCCGACCGCTCCCGACGGGCGCTGTACACCCGAAACATCCGGCCGAGGCTGCACCAGGCTTGTTATGAGGCGATTCAGGAATGAGGGATGAGGAATGAGGAATGAGGGATGAGGGATGAGGGATGAAAGGGGGCTAGCTCCTCCAAACCCTACACCCTACACCCTACACCCTACACCCTACTCTTTAAAACCACAGAGTTAAACAGAGTTTTTTTACAGAGTTGAACAGAGTTTGATCACAGCGTTAACCGGAGATGATGCCCAACCCTACACCCTACACCCTACTCCCTACTCCCTACTCCCTACTCCCTACTCTTTAAAACCACAGAGTTAAACAGAGTTTTTTTACAGAGTTGAACAGAGTTTGATCACAGCGTTAACCGGAGATGATGCCCAACCCTACACCCTACACCCTACTCCCTACACCCTACACCCTACACCCTACTCCCTACACCCTACACCCTACACCCTACACCCTACACCCTACTCTTTAAAACCACAGAGTTAAACAGAGTTTTTTTACAGAGTTGAACAGAGTTTGATCACAGCGTTAACCGGAGATGATGCCCAACCCTACACCCTACACCCTACACCCTACACCCTACTCCCTACTCCCTACTTCCTACTCCCTACACCCTACACCCTACACCCTACACCCTACACCCTACTCCCTACACCCTACACCCTACACCCTACACCCTACTCCCTACTCCCTACACCCTACACCCTACTCCCTACACCCTACACCCTACACCCTACTCCCTACTCCCTACTCCCTACTCTCTACTCCCTACTCCCTACTCTTTAAAACCACAGAGTTAAACAGAGTTTTTTACAGAGTTGAACAGAGTTTGATCA
>JALWSS010000017.1 GCA_026993525.1 Saprospiraceae bacterium | reverse complement strand
GCCGGACTCCGTCCGGTGCCTCATCTAGCCGGACTCCGTCCGGCATGTGAGCATTCAAATTTCCGTCGGAATTAATGAATTTGGGGTTTTTGCAGTGGACTCAGTTCTTCAGTTCTTCAGTTCCTCAGTTCCTCCCCCGATGCCGATTATTATCGGCACGGGGCTCAGTTCCTCATCACATCACTCAACAACCAATTTCAAACCCAATTCCTCCAGTTGTGCGGGATCGATCTCCGAGGGTGCATCGATCATTACGTCGCGGCCCATGTTGTTTTTCGGGAAGGCGATAAAATCCCGGATACTGGTCTGCCCTTTCATCACTGCGCACAGGCGGTCGAAGCCGAAGGCGATGCCGCCGTGAGGGGGTGCGCCGTACTCGAATGCGCCCATGAGGAAACCGAACTGCTTTTCGGCTTCCTCCTGTGAAAAGCCGAGGAGTTTGAAGTTTTTCTCCTGTAGTTTCCGGTTGTGGATACGGATGGAGCCACCGCCAATCTCTGCGCCGTTGATGACGAGGTCATAGGCATTGGCCCGCAGGCTTTTCATCGTCTCAAAATCATCGCTGAGCATTTTTTGTTCGTCTTCCGGTTTTGGGGAGGTGAAGGGGTGGTGCATGGCGAAGAATCGGCCGGCTTCCTCGTCCCATTCCAGCAGTGGGAAATCAACCACCCAGAGCGGTTTGTAATCACCGGGTTTCATCAGGCCCATGCGGCGGCCCATTTCCAGGCGTAGTTCACCGAGTTGTTTGCGGGTCATTTCGGCTTCGCCGGAAAGGATGAGGAGCATATCGCCGGCTTCGGCGCCGAAAGCTTCAGCCCACTGGCGGAGGTCTTCGTCGCTGTAGAATTTACCGACGGAAGACTTGAAAGAGCCATCGCTGTTGACCTTTACATACACGAGGCCTTTGGCGCCGATCTGGGGGCGTTGCACCCATTCGGTCAGTTCTTTGATTCCTTTGTTGGAGTACTCACCGGCCTGCCCTTTGGCACAAATACCGACGATGAGCCCGGCGTTGTCGAAAACGCCAAAGCCCTTGCCTTTGGCCAGGTCGTTCAGTTCCACAAACTCCATCCCGAAGCGCAGGTCTGGCTTGTCGGAACCGTATTTTCTGATGGCCTCGTCGTAGTTCATGCGTGGAAAATCGGGCAGTTCCACACCGAGTGCTTCCCGGAAGAGGTGTTTGGTGAGACCCTCAAAGGTTTGAAGCACTTCCTCTCTCGTCACAAAAGACATTTCGCAGTCTATCTGGGTGAATTCAGGCTGGCGATCGGCGCGGAGGTCTTCGTCGCGGAAGCACTTCACAATCTGGAAATACTTGTCCATGCCCGCCACCATCAGAATCTGTTTGAAGGTCTGGGGCGATTGGGGCAGGGCGTAAAACTGCCCGGGATTCATGCGGCTGGGCACCACGAAATCCCTTGCTCCTTCCGGAGTACTTTTGATTAGGTTGGGTGTTTCGATCTCCACAAAGCCCTCATCAGCCAGGTATTTTCTCGTCTCAATGGCCAGTTTGCTCCTGAACACCAGGTTTTCACGTACAACAGGTCTGCGGATATCGAGGTAGCGGTACTTCATGCGCAGGTCGTCGCCACCGTCGGTGTCATCTTCGATGGTAAAGGGTGGCACCCTGGAAGCGTTCAGCACGGCCAGTTGCTTTACGTCAATTTCGATATCACCCGTGGCCCGGTTGGGGTTCTTGTTGCTGCGCTCACGCACAATGCCCGTGGCGCTGATCACAAATTCACGGCCCAGTTTGCGGGCGCGTTCGCAGAGTGCGGCATCTTCCTCACTGTTGAAAACCAGTTGGGTGATGCCGTATCGGTCGCGAAGGTCAATGAAGGTCATGCCCCCGAAATCGCGGTTGCTCTGCACCCAGCCCGACAGTTTGACTTCTTTGCCGACATCGGCTATCCTCAGCTCTCCGCAGTTGTGTGTACGGTACATGAATGGTTGATTTTTCCGGTCAGCCCCTGCCCCCCGGCCCTGACTGATGGTGATAGAATTGATTTACCCAAGACCTTTCGGCCTTAAAAAGGCTGGCAAAAATAGCGGGTTCTGAACCAAAAGTGTTTCACCAACAGTATTTTGACATGCTTTTTGAATTGTCTGGAGCGGAAACATGAACAGGGCAAATGTTAAATGTGTCTTTTTTTCATGTTTTAACCCGCCACCGGGCAGAAAAGTCGTCAGGAAGTTTATTTTTGCTTTGCCCATCGCTTCGCAATTCCTCCCCGTTGCGAAAGTTCCCTTCAAGGGTATCGGAAATATCCACATTCGGATAACATCTATTGAGGAAAAGCTTTGGAGATCATGAAAAGAGCGCTGTCACTTTTACTTCTTCCCTTGTTGCTGCTGGCTTTCAACAATCCGGAACCCCCTGCGCTCAAAAAGTACCCAAAGAACTACTTCCGCTCTCCCGTCAATCACGCCATGCTCTTGTCCGGCACCTTCGGAGAATTGCGCCCCAATCACTTCCATGCCGGCATTGACATCAAATCGGCCAAAGGCGTACCCGGTGACGACCTCTTTGCCGCCGCTGACGGTTTCGTTTCCAGGATAAAAGTGGACAGCCGCGGCTACGGCAACTCGCTCTACATTGACCATCCGAACGGCTTCACCACCCTGTATGCCCACCTGGATCATTTTTCCGACGAGATAGCTGAATACGTCAAAAGCAAACAATACGAGCAACAATCTTTCGAGGTAGATCTGGACCTGACCCCGGATGTTTTTCCGGTTCGGCAGGGGCAGCGCATCGGCGCCATGGGCAACAGCGGCTCCTCCAACGGCGCCCACCTGCATTTCGAGATCAGGGATACCCGCACACAAAACCCCATCAACCCCTTGCTGTTTGGCTTTCCGGTGGTTGACAATGTTTCTCCCCGGATGCACTCCGTAAAAGTTTACCAGCTTGACGAGCACCTGCACGCCAAAGGTGCCAGGGCCTATTCGGTGTTCCAGTCCAACGGCAACTACCGCCTCAAGGGAGACACCATCTACACCAATGGCGACCGGGCCGGTTTCGGACTCAAGGTTTACGACCACTTTGACCGGGTGAGTAACTGGAACGGCATCTACTCGCTCAGTATGCTCAAAAACGACAGCCTCATCTACGCTTTTGATCTGGAGACATTCTCCTTTGACGAGACCCGCTACCTGAACGCCCATTGCGACTATGAGGAGCGAGTGAGCAAAAACAGCTATTACAACCGCTGCTTCACCCTGCCGGGCAACCGCCTTTCCATTTACAGAAAAAACAAAAACTATGGCGTGGTGGAGGTGCCCGACAGGCGGCCCGCAAAGATCACCATGATCGCCTCCGATGTGGCCGGCAACGAAGCCCGGCTGGAGTTCTGGGTGCAGCGCAAGCAAAGTTTCAGCACCGTGCAGGTGTCCAACGAATTGTACAACTACATCCTGCCCTACGACGAGGGCAACATGATACGCACAGAAGGTCTGTACCTGCACATGCCCGCAGGCACCCTTTACGAAGACTTGTACATGCGTTACGATGTGTCGCCAGAGCGCTCTGACGGTTACTACTCCGATGTGCACCACCTGCACGAGCCCACCACACCTGTTCATCAGTATTTTGACCTCGGCCTGCGGCCAACGAAGCCCATCCCCGCAGAATTGAAGTCCAGGGTCTTTGTGGCCTACTGCAACGGCAACTCCGTGGTCAACTGCGGCGGCACCTGGCAGGACGGCCTGCTCATGACCCGGGTGCGCCAGTTTGGCAACTACTGCATCATGGCCGACACCAAAGCACCCACCATCACACCGCTGAGCTTCCGCTACAACATGAAAGGACGCAGTAAAATGCGCTTCAGAATCAGGGACAATACCGCCACAGCCGCCAACATTGACGGCCTGAGCTACAACGCCTGGGTGGACGACCAGTGGATTCTCATGGAGTACGACAAGAAGTCCGCTTCCATCACCCACGAGTTTGACGGACGCATCGGGCCGGGTGAGCACAGCCTGAAGATCGTCGCCAGGGATGCCGTTGGCAATGAAAAGGTGTACGAGTCCAAATTTGTCAGGTAGGGATTTTGGAAATATTCCGCAAGTTTGCAGCCCTTTGCTAACCAAATATCCTGACATCCATGCACCGCAAACAACTCATCGAATGCGTGCCCAATTTTTCCGAAGGGCGTGACCTTTCCATCATCAAACAGATCACCGATGCCATTGAAACCGTGGAGGGCGTCAAGCTGCTCGACGTGGACCCCGGCAAAGCCACCAACCGCACGGTGGTCACCTTTGTGGGCGAGCCGGAACCGGTGGTGGAAGCTGCCTTCCGTGCCATCAAAAAAGCGTCGGAACTGATAGACATGAGCAAACACCACGGCGAACACCCCCGCATGGGTGCCACCGATGTTTGCCCGCTGGTGCCGGTGTCGGGCATCAGCATGGAAGAATGCGTCGAATGGGCCCGCAAGCTGGGTGCAAGGGTGGGCGAAGAACTGGGCATCCCTGTTTACCTGTACGAAGCTGCCGCCAGCAAACCCGAATGGCGAAACCTGGCCACGGTCCGCTCCGGTGAGTACGAAGCACTGCCGGAAAAACTGGCCAAACCCGAATGGAAACCGGATTTCGGTCCGGCCGAGTTCAATGCCACAGCCGGAGCCACAGCCATCGGGGCACGGGATTTCCTGGTGGCCTACAACGTGAACCTCAACACCACCAGCGTGCGCCGGGCCAACTCGGTAGCCTTTGACGTACGGGAAAAAGGCCGGGTGAAACGCATCGGAAATCCGATAACGGGGGAAATAGTCAAAGATGAAAACGGACAGCCACTAAGGGAACCTGGAGCGTGCAAAGGGGTCAAGGCCATCGGCTGGTACATTCCTGAGTACGGCCTGGCACAGGTTTCCATGAACATCACCAACATCAGCGTGACGCCCGTTCACGAAGCCTTCGAAGACTGCTGCAAAAGCGCCGAAAGCCGCGGCCTGCGCGTCACCGGCTCTGAGGTGGTGGGGCTGGTGCCCCTGAAGGTATTGCTCGATGCGGGAAAGTATTTTCTGAAGAAACAAAACTGGAGCACTGGCGCCTCCGAAGAAGAACTCATCCACATCGCCGTAAAAAGCATGGGACTGGACGAACTGGGGCCTTTTGACCCGAAGAAAAAGATCATCGAGTACCAGCTTCAGGATGATACGCAACAACCGCTGATCGGTATGAGCCTCCGGGCCTTTGCCAACGAAACCGCCAAAGACAGTCCCGCTCCCGGTGGAGGTTCCATCGCCGCTTACATAGGGGCCCTGGGCGCCTCACTCGGCACCATGGTAGCCAACCTGAGCGCCGGCAAGCGCGGCTGGGACGAGCGCATCGGGGAGTTCTCAGCCTGGGCAGAAAAAGGCCAGCAACTGAAAGATGCCCTGCTCAACCTGGTGGACGAAGACACCCGGGCCTTTAACCGCATCATGGAGGCCTTCCGTTTGCCGAAGGAAACGGCAGAAGAAAAGGCCGCCAGAACACAAGCCATTCAGGCGGCCACCCAATACGCCACCGAGGTGCCCCTGCGCACCATGGAACTGGCCGCACAGGTCTTTGAACTTGCCGAAGCAATGGTGGAAAACGGCAACCCCAATTCCGTTACCGACGCAGCAGTGGGGGCACTGTGCGCACACGCGGCCGTTCACGGTGCCTGGCTCAATGTACGGATCAACGCCACCAGCCTCAAGGATGAAAAAGTCAAAAAAGAATTGGTGGGAAAGGCGGAAGAAATTGGCCGGCAGGCCGACGGGTACATTGCGAAGATAAAAGCCCTGACAAACGAGAAGATGGGGTAATTCCCGGCGTCATTTTCTTTTCAAGGATTCAATCTCATCTTTCAGCATGCCCTCTTTCATGGCATAGGCCGACGGGACGATATAGCGGACATTGGCCAGGTTGACGACATAGTCCACCAGCTTCAGGGCAACCACGATCAGTTTTACCCTTTCCTTCGGCAAACCTTCCATCTGAAGCCGCTCGGTTTCGGTGGAGGGCAGCACTTTGCGGTACAAGCGCCGGAAATCCTCTGCGCTCACAATGCCATACAACGGACTGGGCTTATCGAGTTGGAGCATGCTCTCAATTACCTCAAAAGTGCCGGAAGCCCCGATGAGCGAGGGTGTGTGGTGAGTTTTCAATTGCTCGGCCAGCGGTTGAAGTACTGATTCCAGGTGCAGGTCAATGGCAAGCAGGTCACCCTGGCTGATGGGGTCGTTCCGTTGGAAGTCACTGAACAGCACCTGCACGCCAATGGGAAAACTCCGGGCCCAGTAAACCTGCTGCGTATCGGCAATGATGAATTCCACACTGCCCCCGCCAACATCCATAATGAGGGCCTTTCCGGCAAAGGGTGGTACAGCCTGCATCACACCCAGGTGGATGAGCCGGGCCTCTTCATCGCCGCTGATGATTTCAATTTGAATTCCGGTTTCGCGCTTTACCAATTCCAGAAAATCATGGCTGTTGCCGGCACGGCGAAGGGCTTCCGTTCCGAAAACCCGCCATTTGTCCACCGCCATTTCCTCCATTTTCTTCCGGAAATGCCTGAGGGTTTCCACCCCCCGTTGCCGGGGTTTTTCACCGAGCTGAGCCAGGCCTTCCTCCCCAATCAGCACATAGCTCCGTTCCCGGAAGATGATTTCATAGGAGCCATCCTGACCAAGCTCTGCAATGAGCAGGTGAAAGGTATTGGTTCCACAATCAATGATTCCCAGGCGCATGAGGGCTGTGTTTTCTTCAGGCATAAGGTGTACGAATCCGGCTATTGCGTGACGCTTTTCATTTGCTGGCGCATTTGGGCTGCCTGCTGTATTTGTTGGTTGATGTATCCCAGGCCTTCCTGGGTCATGTTGGAAGCATAGACTTTTTCCTGCTGGCGGGTAAAAATGAAATAGGTGCAACCGTTGGCGTAATAGAAATCCGCTTCCAGAAAAATGTCACCGTTGATCTGGTAAGTGATGTGGCCGTTGGGTTTGCACGCCGGATTGATGGCAGCTGGTGCATCACCGATGTGGCTTACCACGTATTGGATGGCGGGCTTTTCCACCAGGCTCATGGTGAATGGTTCGTCGTAAAAGATGTAATCCACCGCCGTGCATTCATCGAGCAACTTTTGTTTTATTTCGGCGGGCATGGCCGGCAGCATCTGCTGTGCCGGGGCCGGTGCGGTTTCTGTCTGGGCGGGCGTTTCCGTCGTTGTATTTTCAGACGAATTCTGACAGGCAGCAAGAATGAAAAGGATAAAAAGTGGTACAATGGGCAATTTCATAAGCTTAATTTTAGTGCGGCCAAGATACATATTTCGACAGATGCCGGCTGCGTTCACAACCAGGTAGAACATGAGCTTGTTTCTGAAAAGCAACAGCCCCGGCTTATTTCTGTTTTATCGTCGCAATTTCTGATTCATGAACAACGTCAGGCAACATTTCATCAGCAGCGTGCAGTTTCCGCTTATCGTAATGATCACCATGTGGGCGATCCACCTCCTGAAAGCCACCCTCTGGCCGGGGCTGTACATGTATGGCATCTATCCGAGGGAGCTCATCGGTCTTCGGGGCATCTTTCTTTCTCCGTTCATTCACGGAGACCTCGGCCACCTGATTTCCAATTCAGCGCCCCTGTTCCTGATGATGGTGATGATCCTGTATTTCTACCGCACGGTTGCCATGCGCAGCTTTCTGATGATCTATTTCTTGTCGGGGCTGAGCGTGTGGTTGTTTGCCCGGCCGGTATTTCACATCGGCGCCAGCGGGGTGGTTTACGGTTTGGTGTCCTTCGTGTTCTGGAGCGGTGTTTTCCGAAGGAGTGCCAAATCCATCATCCTGGCATTGATCGTGGTTTTTCTTTACAGCGGCCTCATTTTCGGCATTCTGCCAAATGACCGGGGTATTTCCTGGGAAAGCCACCTGTTGGGCGGATTGGTGGGATTGCTGACGGCCTACTGGTACAAAGAAGAAATTGAAATTGACGAAGAAAAACAGGACCCTGAATGGCTCTCAACAGGAGAGAAGAACGAGTATTTCCTGCCCAGAGACATCTTCGAAAAAACAAAGGCCGAACGGGAACAGGATGCCAACAGGCTTTGGTGAGCCCGCACGAAAAAAGGGCAGCGCTTTTGGCACTACCCTTTTTTATGGTCGTATCGGCCCTGTTGTCAGAGGGCTGCTTTCGGCTTCACCCTGGCAAACTGAAATACTTTGCGCAGGGGTTTCAGAAATGTGGTGTAGGGGCGTGGGCGCAGTTGGTTCTTCTTCCAGGCCAGGCGGTCTTCCAGGTTGGCAATGAGTCGGTTTTCCAGCCAGCGGTTGCCGGCGCCGCCAATGCGCATTTTCACCATCAGAAACCGAAGGTATTTCGCATTGATGCGGTGTTTGTACAGCAGCCGCAGGATCAGTTCGTAATCACCGGCAAAGCGGAAGGTAGGATCAAACAAGCCGTACTTTTCCAAAACGGATTTTCTGACAAAAAAGGTGGGATGCGGTGGCATCCAGCCATTCAAAAAGCTCTTTTCGTTGAACTCTCCGGCCCGCCAGAAACGGACGATTTCGTTGGGATTCTCCTCGCTGACGTAACACAGGTCTCCGTAAACCGAATCAACGTTTTGATCTTCCTCAAAAGCTTTCGCCACTCTCTCCAGGACGTACGGGTTGGCATAAATGTCGTCGGCATTCAGGAATCCAATCACATCACCGGTAGCGGCTCTGATGCCTTTGTTCATGGCATCGTAGATACCGTAATCGGGTTCACAAATGATCTTTGCAATTTGACCGTTGTACTTCTTTAGTACTTGCTGTGTGTTGTCGGTTGAGGCACCATCAACGATGATGTACTCAACGTTTTTGTAGGTTTGTTCAAGGACACTCTCGATGGTTTCAGCAATGGTCTTTTCACTGTTGAAACTCACCGTTACCAATGAGATTTTCATGTGCTGGGGTTTGATAGTGTTTGTTTACGCTGCGTACTAAATCGGTTTTACATCAAATTACGTTAAATCTGATAGCAGGATTTGTGCTACTGTCTGGATGACCAGTTGCGTTGCAAGCTAATTTTAAGGCAGGGTAGAGACAGGAAAGTGAGTGTACGAACTCTTTCAATTAGCTCATTTCGGGTGTCAAAGGTACGGTGTTTTATTCAGATTTTTCCAAGAAATTACCTTGTTATTTGTCATTTTGAAAATTGATTGGCTTTTGGCTGTTTGTTAATCTTAAGAGGTCTTCGGCTAAGCACATAATTTTCAAGCACTAGCATATCCATTTTTGTTCTGATGAAACAATCAAAGGCGTGCTCCGGGCTGTTCACGATGGGCTCATTTTCATTGAAGGAAGTGTTCAGCAAAACCGGCACACCGGTCTTTTCGTAAAAGGTGTGGATGAGTCGGTGATACCTGGGCGCATCTTCTTTTCTGACGGTTTGCAGACGACCGGTTCCATCCACATGGGTGACGGCCGGAATTTGCCTGCGCTTTTCGGGTTTGATCACAAATACCTTTTCCATGTACGGCACTTCATCGTCTGTCATGAAATATTCCGGGGTAAACTCCCGGAGTATGGAAGGGGCAAAAGGCCGGAAGCTCTCCCTGCGCTTGATCTTTTCGTTCAGCAGGTCTTTGGCGTCCTCACGCCGTGGGTCCACAATGATGGATCTGTTTCCGAGGGCCCTGGGGCCAAATTCAGCCCGGCCCTGAAACCAGCCCACTACGGCACCCCGGGTCAACTGTTCGGCCACCACTTCAAAAAGTACGTCGTCTTCCAGGCAATGCAACTCAAAACCGTTGACCGATTGCCTTTTGATGAACGCTGCTATTTCTTCCTTCGTAAACCTGGCACCGGTGTAAGCCTGGTGTTGGTAGGGGCTGCGCTGATGCCCCAGTTTGTGGTGGTACAGGTACAAAGCGGCGCCGGCAGCGGTGCCTGCATCGTGGCCGGCGGGCGGCACAAACAGGTGCTCAAAAGAAGTATTTGAAGTGATCTTGCCGTTGGCAACGGAGTTCTGCGCCACTCCACCTGCCAGGCAAAGCGCTTTCATTCCGGTTCTTTTATAAAGGTCTTCGGCCATGTGAAAGATGACCTCCTCGGTAACCCGCTGAACCGAAGCTGCCAGGTCCATGTGGTATTCGCCAAGGGGCTCTCCCTGTCGCCGGGCTTGTCCGAACTTTTTCAGGAAATACCCGCTGTACATGGGCTTCACCCTGGGCACACCGTCCTCCAGGGTCATCCAGTCGGCGGTTTTCAGGCGGCCGAAGTATTTCAGGTTCAACTTGAACAGCCCGTTTGGGAGCAGTTTCACCACGTCGCGCACCTTGTCCACGTATTTCGGTTGCCCGTAGGGCGAAAGGCCCATCATCTTGTATTCATCGCCGTAGTGCGGAAAACCCAGGAACTGGGTGAACATGGTGTAAAAGAATCCCAGGGAGTGCGGGAAGGTCACGCTGTCAAAGGCTTTCATCGTGGTGCCTTTGCCCACGCCCCGCATTACGGAACTGAAATCGCCCATTCCGTCAATGGAGAGCAGGGCTGCCTCCTCATACGGCGAGGCGTAAAAAGCACTTGCCATGTGGCAGTGGTGGTGTTCTATGAAATGGGTCTGAGGCATGGGGCCGGAATGCCCGAGCCTGGCGGCAAGGTCTGTCACAATATCCCGGACGCCTCCGATGTGGGAGGTTCTTTTCCGGATGGACGAGAAGGGCATACCGTGTTTCAAGGCATAGAGCACCTTCTGCGGAAACTTGGCCCAGGGGCTCCTGGAAACTGCAATGTGGTCCAGTTGTCCGAAATCAATGCCGGCATCAGCCAGGCAAAACTTCACGGCTTCCACCGGCAGCCCGGCCCAGTGTTTCACCCTGACAATTCGCTCTTCTTCGGTAGCGGCCAGGAGGCGTCCGTTTTTGTAAATACACGCCGAGGCGTCGCCGTGGTATGCGTTAATTCCTAAGATGTACATGGTTGAAAGAGGTTAAAACCAAAAGCTGAGTTGAGAGTATTGCAAAAAAGAACCCTCATTTGTTGAGAGAGGTTGATCCCGATCCCGAATCAAGTTCGGGACGGGAGGTTTAGAGAGGGGTTGTGTTCCTGCTGTTTCAAACCCCTAAAACCAGCCAGATTCGCAGTAAACTCTGAGTTTCAATTTTTATGGGCTCTTTTGAGCTCGTCAATTTTAATGTCCACCAACAGCCGGTACCAGAAGGCCTGCAGGAAATGGAAGACAAAGCCTTGTTTGCCATCCAGGAATCCAAGCTGTAAAAAATAGCGCCAAAAGAAGTAGATAAAAGGGCGCAGGTACAACGGTGCCCTCCACCACAGGTTTTTCATCCACAAAATTCGTTCATCCGGATGGCCGAAAAACCGGCCTTTGCCGTTGGCGGTCCGGGTTCCGTTGCGGCGCTCAAATTCCTCACGGGCCTGCAAGGTGCTGTAACGGTTGTGCTTTTCAATCCAGAAGCTGATGTCGTTCTCTTTGAGGTTCTCCTCGATGAGATAACCCTTGTTCCACACCTGATGTTTGCCCGGCACCACAAAACGGTGGTCCATGTTTTGGCTCAGGTCACTCTGCCCCACTCCGGTGCGAAACATCTTCAGAAGGTATTTCGGAAAATACCCGCCAAAGCGGATCCAGCGCCCCTTGAAGTAGTTTTTGCGGTTGAAAAAGATGCCGTTGACATCCGAAGGCACCTGGTTGTCTGAAAAGCTGCGCAGCATACCGAACAGCTCCGGTGTGACGATCTGATCGGCATCCAGGCCGATGATCCAGGGCGTGTTCACCGGGAAATGCTCCAGGGCGTAAGCCCACTGTTTGGGGTGGTTTTCAAAAGGATGCACCGCCACAATTGCGCCATACTCTTCGGCAATCTCAACGGTGCGGTCGGTGCTGCCGGAGTCCAGGATGTATATCGGGGCATGCAGGTCTTTGATGGAGGCCAGCAACCTGGGCAGGTGCAACTCTTCGTTGAAGGTGAGCACCACAAAGCTGAAATCCACTTCCTGCTTTCCGGCTGTCATTTTTGTCCGTAAAGTTCGAGGTATCTGGGTATGAGGGCTTTGGCGGAAAAATCCCGCTCAACGGTTTGCCGGGCTTTTGCAGCGAAGCTGCGAGCCAGATCCGGTTGGCGGAAAAATTCATTCAGGCTGGCGGTCACAGTTTCTTCCTTCGCTTCGCAAACCCAGCCCAAATCGTTTCTTTTTACATAGTCTGAGAGCCCTACCCCTTCGGTGAGCAAAACCGGTGTGCCGGCAGACAGCGCTTCGATGACCACATTGGCGAAGTTTTCATTGTGGGAGGTCAGCACGAAAAGGTCCGCCTTCCGGTAATGGCCAAACTTCTGCTGGCCTGCAAGGTGACCCAACCATTCAATTCGCTCCGCAATGCCCAACTCAGCAGCCAGTTTTTTTAGCTCGCCGATGTAATTTTCTTCGCCGTCACCGGCAATGCTGAGGTGCCATTCGTGCGGCACTTTTGCCAATGCCCTGAACAGCAGTTCCAGGTTCTTCTTGGGGTGGATGCGGGAAAGGAACAGCAGCTCCGGGGGATGATTGCGGGGCAATGGCGGCCCCGGCTCCCCGGCCTGGTCAATGATGTTCGGAATGACGACCCCGCCCGGATAACCCAGCCGCTCCACTTCCTGCTTCTCGGCTTCTGCAGTGAGGTGCATTTTAACTTTGCGAAGCAGAAAAGCACCTCCAAAACGGTGGATGAGCCTTTTGGACAACGGATTGCTTTTGCCGAAGGAAAAATCACTCAGCATGCCCCGTGGCGACAACACCGGCCGCACCCCTCGCAGCCAGCAAACCAACACCGCCATCAATACCGGAATGTTCCACCAGGCGTGGATGTGCACGGCGTCGTACCGCCGGCACTGGCGCCACACGGCCCATATCAGGCCCGGCGACAAATGCGTGTGGTCTTTTGTGAAGCGCCGGTAATAATACACCTCCACCCCGTCCACCATCACTTTTTCCCCGGTCGGAACCCGGAGTTCACCGGGGCCGTTGGCAGTGGTGGTCAGCATGCGCACCTCATGGCCTTCTGCAGCCAGGGTCTCGCACAGTTTGCTGACGGAAAAAATCGGCCCGCCATACACATAGGCGGGTTTGTAGGTGGGTATGAGTTGCAGAATTTTCAATTCGTGACTCGTGACTCGTGACGGGTGACTCGTGACTCGTGACGGGTGACTCGTGATGGGTGACTCGTGACGGGTGACTCGTGACGGGTGACACTACTTAATCAACCACAGAGTTACCAGAGTTAATAACAGCGTTTAACAGAGTAGTCCCGGAAAACCGGCTATAACCTTCATAATCCTCCATCCCCGATGAATATCGGGGTCATAATCCTCTATAATCCCTGTCTGCCGCCAGGCAGGCTCTATAATCCTTAATCAACCACAGAGTTACCAGAGTTGATAACAGTGTTGAGCAGCGTATTCCTGCCAACCGATCCCGAGGCAAGCTCGGGAACAACCGTCAACCGATAACCGTCAACCGATAACCGTCAACCGATAACCGTCAACCGATAACCGTCAACCGATAACCGTCAACCGATAACCGTCAACCGATAACCGTCAACCGATAACCGTCAACCGATCCCGAGGCAAGCTCGGGATCAACCAACAACATCCTCACAATCACCACACCTGCTCCAAATCCTTTTTGCTGTAGCTGTGATCCCGCTCCGACCAGTAGCTTCCGTCTTTTTTTCGTCGCAATTGCAGCAGGTCCTTGTTAAACAGGCGGTAGAAAAAAGCCACCACCGTCAGGAACCCAAAGAACAGGATGGACAGGATGACTTTTGACATGACGTATCCCATGCCCTCGGCAATTTTGAACCAGACCCAGTGAATGCCCCTGGCAAGAACGGGCACGAATGCCCCGGCCAGGCTCACTGCCAGCGCAGCCCAGATGAGCCATTTGGCACCGTTTATCAGCCAGATGACCATCAAACCGGAAGCGATCACCAGGCAGGTTTCCAGGTATTTTTCTCTTTGCATCGTCAGAATGTTTGCCCGGGCAGAAGGCCCGGCGAGGAATCAAAAAAGGGTGTAAATGAATGGTGCCACGGCGCTGCCCCCTCCTATTACGAGGAGCACACCCAGCAACAACAACACAAAGATGACCGGCAACAGCCACCATTTTTTACGCGCTTTCAGAAATCCCCAGAGGTCTTTTAAAAAATCCATGATGATGTTGTTTTATGGTTGAGAGTACTGCAAAAAGTGCGCTTAGGGGTTTAGAGGGGTTTAGAGGGGTTTAGAGAGTTCGACCTAATCTTCTCTCTTCCAGCCAAAATTTCAGTTTACTCCAACGTAAAATGCCTTTTTGCAGTGGACTCATTGTTTAAGTTTGACAGGTCAGTCCAGCACGAACTCTTCCTGCCAGTTGTCTTTTTTGTCCCAGTCGGGTTGCTCCCGTTTTTCGAAGAGGTAATCCCCGATCACCAGGTAGTCCATTTCCGTGCGCATGAAGCATCGGTAGGCATCATCGGGAGTACACACAATGGGCTCCCCCCGCACGTTAAAGCTGGTGTTGACCACCACGCTGCATCCCGTCAGTTCTTTGAATTTTTGAATGAGGGTGTGGTAGCGGGGGTTGGTTTCCCGGTGCACCGTCTGTATCCGGGCCGAAAAGTCAATGTGGGTGATGGCCGGCAGGTCCGAGCGCTTGATGTAAAGGCGCTCCATCAGGGGCAGGTCGTAATAATTGTCCGGCAAGGTGGCTTTGTGCTTGTCGTTCACCCCGGCCACCAGCAGCATGTACGGCGAGGGGCCATCCAGCTCGAAATACTCTGCCACGTCTTCCGCCAGCACAGATGGTGCAAAGGGGCGGAAGCTCTCCCGGTATTTGATTTTCAGGTTCAGTTTCTTTTGCATTTCGGTATTGCGGGCATCGCCCAGAATGCTGCGGGCACCCAGCGCCCGGGGGCCAAACTCCATGCGCCCCTGCATCCAGCCCACCACATGGCCCTGATCAATGATGCTGGCCACTTTGCCGGCCAACTCGTCAAAGTTTTCAAACCTGATAAAAGGAGCTTTGTATTTCCGGGCCATCACCTCCACGTCAATGAAGCTGTACTCCGGGCCAAGGTAGGAGCCTTTCATGGTGTCAGCCTTGCCTGTCGGCCTCCGCTCCCGGTCAAAATAGAGGTGGCGGGCAGCCAGGGCGGCACCCAGCGCCCCACCGGCATCGCCGGCCGCCGGCTGGATGAACACGTTTTTGAAAATGCCTTTGCGCAGCAATTTTCCGTTCGCTACGCAATTGAGCGCCACACCACCCGCCATGCAAAGGTTGTCGAGGCCGGTGAGTCTTTTGGCCTCCTCGGCCATCAGCAGCACCACCTCTTCGGTCACTTGCTGAATGGCCAGGGCCAGGTTGCAGTGGTGCTGCTCCAATTGCTCTTCGGGCCTGCGTTTTGGGAACCCAAACAGCTTGTTCCAGGCCGCATCTTTTACCATGCGCAGGCCGGTGGCGTAGTTGAAGTATTCCTGGTTCAGCCAGATGGAACCATCCGGCTTGATGTCCACCAGTTCGGTCTTTATGGTATCCGCAAAACGCTTCACTTCCTCCGACTCCGGAATGCCATAGGGCGCCAGGCCCATCAGTTTGTACTCGCCGGAGTTCACCCGGAAGCCGAGGTAATAGGTGAAGGCCGAATACAGCAAGCCGAGTGAATGTGGAAAGCGCAGTTCTTTCAGTATTTTGATATCCTTCCCGTCGCCAATGCAAATGGAAGCCGTGGCCCATTCTCCCACCCCGTCCAGGGTCAGGATGGCGGATTTTTCAAAAGGCGATGGGTAAAAAGCACTGGCAGCATGCGACAGGTGGTGCTCAGGAAAAAGCATCCTGACCTTGCTCTTTTTAAAATCCTGCACCTTGCCCAACTCCTCATAAATCATTCTTTTGAGGAACATCTTCTCCCGCAGCCACACCGGCATGGACATGATGAATGAGCGTAGCCCCTTCGGGGCAAAACCGTAATAGGTCTCGAGCAGGCGTTCAAATTTCAGCAGCGGCTTGTCGTAGAATACGATGGCATCCAGCTCATCTATACGAAGGCCGGAATACTCCAGGCAATAGCGAACGGCATTGGTGGGAAAGCCCGGGTCGTGTTTTTTACGGGTGAAGCGCTCTTCCTGTGCAGCGGCAATGATCTCTTCCCCGTCAATGACGGCTGCGGCTGAGTCGTGGTAAAAAGCGGATATTCCTAAAATTTTCATTATGTGTCCATTCTGGGTGTTGGGTCAGCCTGTTGGTTTGGCATTCACCGGATTACAAATGGAGGCTCACCTCCGGTTGTTGAGATTGAAGAATATCGTTTGAACGTAAAAACTGCCAGAGTGCTTCGGCTACTTTCCGGTGGCCGGCGCTGTTCAGGTGGTCGTCCAGGAGGTAAAAATCATCTTTCGTCAGCAAATCGTTTACCGGAAAGAGATAAACCTGCTCCATCGGATTTTGCCGAAGGTAAGAAAGCATGGCAGCATACCAATTGCTGTCGGGCCGGCTGCTCTCCAGGTCCAGCAGTACCAGGGGGCCGGAGTAATTCTCCCTCATCTTTGCGACGATGGCAAAAAACTGCTCCAGGCATGGCTCCGTTGAGGCTTCCATCCCGCTTCCAAATACACGGCGCAAGCCACAGCGCATCAGGGATGAGGTGTATTTCAACGGGTAGTAATACTGCTGCAATTCATTCCGCCGGCGGGCTGCTTCATAGGTCCACTGCGGGCTGATCTTCAGCTCGAAGTCACTGTGGACGAAAGCGCTGTTTTCAGCGGTGTCATTGGCACAAAACTGCCAGACCACCAGCTTAGGGCCGGCCGGCCGGTACTTCTTCCAGGCCATCAGCTCCCGGGCACTGCCAAAGGATGGCATGCCCAGGTTGAGCGTTTTCATGCCCGACAATCTTTCCATTTCCTTCGGAAAACTCTCCTCTGCCTCAACACCCCATCCCATGGTGAAAGAATCGCCGAGAAAAACGATCTCTGCCTCCTGAAGATCCCCTTCGTCGGTGCGAAAACCCGAACTGTGGACATTCAGCGAATTGATGTATTCCAGGTTGGCAAAAGTGCTGTGCCCGGGTCGAAGGGTGTAGAAAAAATCTTCGTTGTAACAGCCGGAGGTGCTCGTCAGAAAGGGAATTGAGCGCAGCTCATTGAGGTAGAGGTCCTGCAACATTTCCCGTGACAAAAGGCCTTCATGCTGGTTGACGGCTGCCAGGTGCAGGTCAGTTGCCAGGCAGAGTTCCACCACCGCCAGCAGGGCCAGTGGCACTGCCGGTCGCAGCCCCAAAAGCCGGCTTGCGTAAATGCTCAGCAAAACCACCCCGCCAATCAGAAAAACCGGCAAGAGGTACACCGTGGGCTGCCAGATGGCAAACCAGCTCTTTTTCAGAATGGCAATGGCAAAAAGCAGCGCGCCCAGCACCGTGAAGGAAAATCTTTTCTGACGAAGAGTCATCAGCAGGTCTTTGAAATTGCGGTGGTCAGGAGCCGGCAAATATGAGAGAAAATCCAAATTTCAGGCGGAAGGCCTCGAGATGCAGCCCCCTGAATCAATCCAGGTTGCGTTCCAGCCAATCTTCCAGCACCACCAGCACCCAGATGCGTGACCAGAGGGTGTCGTTCTTACCCGACAGGAATGTGGCCCAGAGTTGTTGCACATGTGCGAAGTCGAACAAGTTCCGTTGGCTGAGCCTGTCCAGCCTCGCTTCGCAAAACGGTTTCAGGGCGCCCTTCATCCAAACCTTCCACGGCAGATCGAAGCCCTGTTTTTTTCTGAATACCACTTCCTTCGGCAAAAGCCCGCCGAGGGCCTCCACCAGCAGTTGCTTCGGGTAGCCGGGGTGCTTGCAGCCGTCTGAAATGCGCAGAACGTACTCCACCAACTCGTGGTCGAAAAACGGCACCCTGACTTCCAAAGCATGGGCCATGCTCATCTGATCGGTGTCTTTCAGCAACACATCCTGGGTGTACAGCGCCAGGTCAGCAACGGTCAGGCGGCTGTACACCGGCAGGCGCTCATCCGGACGAAAACGGCCGTTCAGTAGCGGCGGTTGCAGCCCCATTTTCCGAAGGCTGGCTTCGGTGAGCACCTTGCGGAACGCTGGCAACAACTGATCGGCACTGCTGCCTGAAGCGGCTATTTCCTGCAATTTTTCACGCTGGTGTCCGGGCATGAACGCTCCGGCCAGCTTCATTGCCATTTTCCGAAGGGAAGCCGGCAAGTGCCAGAACAAAGGCATGCGCCCCAGGCGGAGACTTTTGAAATAGGGCCCGTAGCCCATGAACAACTCGTCGCCGCCAAGGCCACTCAGCGCCACGGTAATCCCGGCCGCTTTGGTCACCTTCGACACCACATAGGTATTGATGGCATCGCCGCTGGGCGTGTCCATGGCTGCCAGCGCATCGGGCAATGACTCCAGAAAATCGGCGGGCCTGAGCAGGATGGGATGGTGCCGGGTTTTGAATCGCTTCGCAACCAGGCCGGAGAATTCCGACTCGTCAAATTTCTGTTCATCAAAAACAACGGAAAAGGTCTCCACTGCCCGCTCCGAAGCCTGCGCCATCAGCGCCACAATGGCCGAAGAATCAATGCCGCCTGAAAGAAATGCCCCCAGCGGAACATCACTGACCAGGCGCCGCTCTACGGCCTTTCCCAAAAGAAATTTGACCTGCTCTTTCGCCGTTGCACAATCCCCTATGATCGGGCTCCGGGCCTGCGGCTCCCAGTATTTTTTCTTCTCAATTTTGCCGTTCCGGAAAACGGCCCACTCGCCCGGCTGCAACTGCTGAATGCCCTCCACCAGCGTTTCGGGCGGATGCACGGCCTGGAAAGCCAGGTACCTCGACAACGACTGCCGGTTGAGCACCTTTTTCAATCCGGCACCATGGATCAGCGAGCGGATTTCCGAAGCAAAAAAAAGCTGACCACCCTGCAATGAAAAGTACAGGGGTTTGATGCCCAGCCGGTCCCGCACCAGAAACAAGGCCTCTTCCTCATCGTCCCAGATGGCGAAAGCGAACATGCCGTTGAAATGCGCCAGGCAACCGGGCCCCCACGCCTTGAAAGCCGCCAGCACCACTTCCGTGTCGCAATTGGTCCGGAACGGATAGTTGCCCAGTCGCTTTCGCACCTCCCGGAAATTGTACACTTCCCCGTTGAACACGATGGTGTAGCGACCACCGGCATCACTCATGGGCTGGTTGGCCTGCTCACTCAGGTCAATGATGGACAGGCGCCTGTGCCCCAGGGCCACCTTTTCCGACTCGAAAATGCCTTCGGCATCAGGCCCCCGGTGGGCCAGCAACCTGGTCATCTTCACTACCGTCGCCCGCCGCCGGCGGTCAACGGCGGTCCCTGGTCCTGCTATGCCAGTGATGCCACACATGGATGAGGTTGTTGAGGATTATCGAGGATTATTGAGCCTGCCTGGCGGCAGACAGGGATTATGGTCCCGAGGCAAGCTCGGGATTGGAGGTTGTTGGAGGGGTGTGGTACAACGACTACCTCCTGCCCACTGAGTACTGCCCACTGCCCACTGCTCACTGAGTACTGCCCACTGAGTACTGCCCACTGCCCACTGCCCACTGAGTACTGCTCACTGCCCACTGCCCACTGACCTGTACACATCGAGGTACATACCGGCCACCCGATCGGGATCGAAGCGCTTGACGTTTTCGAAGCCGTTTTGGAGCAGGGTTTCCCGGTACTCATCGTCCTTGATGACCTTCAGGATGCCTTGGCGGATGGCGTCCACATCATAAGGATTGACGAGGCAGGCGGCATTGCCGGCCACCCAGGGCATGGAGGTTACATTGCCCGTCACCACCGGCCGGCCGGTGGCGTTGGCCTCCAGAATGGGCATGCCGAAGCCCTCATAGGTACTGGCAAAGGCCAGCATGTCGCATTCCCGGTATTTTCTGACGACCTCCTCAAAGGGTATGCTGAAAGCGTTTTCATACGCCACCCCGTGTTGCTCCAGCAGTGCCACCTGCTCCTCTGACAACTTGCCAATGATGGACAGCTTGCAATTGATACCGGAAAGTGCTTCCACCAGTCGTTCCAGATTCTTATTGGGCGCCGTACCGATGTGCAAAATGACCGGACAATCCTTGTTGAACCGTTTCGGAACGGATGTAAAAGCCCGGGAAATAGCCACCGGCACAATTACCACCTTGTCAGGTGAGCAGCCGGTGAATTTGATAATGTCGTCTTTGGAAGCCTTGGAAATGGTGGTTACTACCCGTGCCCGTGCCACCGGCCAGTCGAGAAACAGCTTTTTGTAAAGCCACCTGGAAAGGCCGCTTTTCACATGCATCAGGTAGCAGTCCAGCACCGTCAGCACTGTGCGGTCGGGGTCCAGCAAAATGGCCAGGAAATTCACGTCGCCGGTCACATGGTTTACCTGGCCTTGATGAAAACGGGCCTCCACCATGTTGTATAGCCGCTTCAGCAAGCCCGAACTGACGTACTTTGAAATGTGCACCCTGGCCTCTATCCGGTCAGCAAGGCGCTTGCGCACATCCTCAAATATGAACTCCAAACTGAAGTTCCCGCTGCTGCGGGGTTTGCGTTGAAAAAAGACGACCTGAAGTTTCATGGTGGTGTAGGGTGTAGGGTGTAGAGTGTAGAGTTTAGGGTGTAGAGTGTAGGGGGTGTGGACCTGCCCAAAAAGTGTTTGGGGCAGCGATGTAGCCTTTCATCCCTCATCCCTCAGTTCTTCAATTCTTCAATTCTTCAGTTCTTCAGTTCTTCAGTTCTTCAGTTCTTCAATTCTTGAGTGCACTGCAAAAAGTGGTATTCTCGTCAAAAGAGGTTATTCCTTCTGGAAAAATGTCGGACAGAGTCCGACAAGATATGGTCCCGGACAGAGTCCAGAACCAGCGTCACTGCTGGCGCCTCCCGAGATGGACTCGGGATGTCCGGTGCCTCATCTAGCCGGACTCCGTCCGGCATGTGAGCATTCAAATTTCCGTCGGAATTAATGAATTTGGGGTTTTTGCAGTGGACTCATTCTTCAGTTCTTCAGTTCCTCATCCCTCATCCCTCAGTTCCTCAGTTCTTCAGTTCCTCAGTTCCTCAGTTCCTCATCCAGTAGGATATCCAGCACGTCAAAAAATGACAGGGAATACTCCCAGTTGAGCCGGGTACGGGCCCTGGAGTTGTCTCCGTAGTTGTCCATGATCTCTGTGGGGCGAAACAGCTCTTTTTTTACCACGAGCTTTTCCAGGGGGATGCCGAGGCGGCTGAAAATGTGTTCGATGATTTCACGAAGGGAAATGGACTTGCCGGAGCAGATGATGTAGTCGTCCGGGGTATCCTGCTGGAGCATCAGCCACATGGCTTTGACGTATTCTTTGGCGTAGCCGAAATCCCGGCGGATGTCAATGTTGCCGACCTCGAGGCAGTCTCTGAGGCCTTTTTTTATTTCGATGGACTGGCGCAGCACTTTTTTGACGAAGAAATTTTCGCTTCGCAAGAATGACTCGTGGTTGAACAGGATGCCGCAACTGGTGAACAGGTTGTGCACTTCCCGGTAGTTGATGGCGATCCAGTGGGCCGAAGCCTTGCTGATGCCGTAAGGGCTGAGGGGGTGCAACACGCTGTTTTCCAGAATGGGAAGGCTGGCCGGTTTGCCGTACATCTCGCTGCTGGATGCCTGGTAAAAGCGGATCTTCGGGTTGACCAGTTTGATGGCCTCCAGCAGGTACAACACCGAAATGATGTTGAAATGGATGGTGCTGATGGGCTGGGCAAACGACGTGGACACGGAGCTCTGGGCAGCCAGGTTGTAGATTTCGTCGGGCTTGAGGCGGGCCACCAGGTTGATGATCTGCGAGTGGTCCTGCAGGTCGCAGTATTCAAGCTCCACGTCTTTGTCAATACCGAGATAAGCCAGCCCCTCCAAACGAGGGTTCAGGTAACTCCTGACCAGGCCGATGACCCGGTAGCCTTTTCCCAGAAGGAACTGGCTCAGGTAGGCGCCATCCTGGCCGGTGATGCCGGTGATGAGGGCAGTTTTACTCAATAGACTTTGGTTTTGTACAACAGGGCCACAGCCAGGTCAAAGAAGAAAAAGAACAGGAAAAACTTGATGAGGTGGTTGAGCACGGTCACAAAATCCGTCTCAACGCTCAAGACCCCGAAGAACGCCAATGGCAACCACAGCACAATGTAAGGCCGCTCCTGCCCCACTTTGAGGAACCAGGTGTAGATGTAATTGAGGAACAGGGCAAAAAAGAACAGAAACACCGCTGCCCCACCAAAGCCGAAATTGACGTAGGCCTCACCCAACAATCCGATGTTCATACCGGAGCCCTGCACGTCAAAGCCGCAAAAGCGCATCATTTTGGCAGCCCCCCCGGCTTCGGGTTTATTGGGCCACAGGGCCCGGGGCACGATTGAGGAAGCAACGGCAACGAAGATGGTTTCGCCTTTGGCAAAGGGTTCATTGGCCGGGGTGTATTCGATGGCCATGCTGGTGAGGTAGCCCTGGTTGAGGCGCCCCATGGAGGCCAGTGTTTGCTCTGGCGAGAAGATGGCTTCCAGCGTAAATCTTTCCGTCAGCAAATGCCGGTACACATCCACCGAGGACATGCCGGCGTAATCGCCCCGCTCAAACCACACGGCGCTTCGGTACTCGTGTTTGATGACGTTGAGCACGCCGACCAGGAAGATGAACAGCGCCGCCCCGGCCACTTTGTGCCACAGCTTCATCGGGTAGATCATCAGGTAAAACATGCTCAGAAGGGTCAGCCACCAGAAAAACTCCCCGATCATTCCCCGGCCGAGGGCCTCCAAAAACATCAGCCCGAGAAAGCCGAAAAACAAGGGCCTACCCAACCGGTGCCCGGAAAACAGCAGGTAAAGGATACCCACCTTGGCCAGGCCGGAAAGAAACTCCCCCACAAATCCGAGGGAAATGACGTTGTTGAGAACGGTGCTGACAACTCCCAGAACAAAGAGAAACATCCCCAGCTTTTGAAACTTCTCTTCCTCTTTCACCTCCAGGGTGAGGGATTCCAACTCCTCCCTGTTGCGAAGCGGAATGGAAAAGGCAAACAGAATGGCCATTACCGAAGGAATGGCCAGCCTGAAATAGTTCTCCGCCACCGGCAGGTAGATGTCGTACTCTTTCATGTAGGCCTCATCCAATTGCGCAAAAAGTGCGGGGGTAAAAAGCAGGAACATCACATTGAGCAGCTCCAGCACTTCAATGAAGATCAGCTTCTTGCCAAAGTTGAGGAACAACTTCAGAAAGTAGAAAACCGCAAAGACGATGGAAAACGGGAAGATGAACCCGACATCCGTCAATGGATTCGGGTGCAGCAGCAATACCAGCGCTGCCAAAACCAGAAAGGCCTGTGTCAGCTTGGGTGGAAGCATTTATTTTATCGCTATACTTTTTGCAGAAGCCACACCACTGCCTGAGCCAACGGGTGGCAACGCTCCATTACCCGGAAAATCCACCTCCTTCAGACCAAACCAGCTGATGGCATTGCGAAGCGAAAGTAAGGTCATCACCACGATCCAGAAAAGGCTGAATGGCTGACGGTTCAGGTGGTGCAGGTTTTTCAGACCTGCAAGGCCCTGGCCACGAAGGGCCTGCCGGATAACCGCCATCAGTGCCTGCTGCCCGAAGTGCTCGTTGGCGTACATGCGGGTTGTCCAGCTTTTGAGTTCCTGTGGCAATTGATCGTATAAAAATTGATAGACCGGTGCCGATTCCCTCATCCAGAGGTCGGCACCCAGCACCCGGCTGGCCTGCCTGGAATGCCGGCGCACTTCAAAAAACGGCTCCATGCTCACGGCCATCCCACCGTAGCGGGTGGCTGTGGCCCAATAGTGGAAGTCGCTGGCGTATTGGAGTTTTTCTTCGAAAAAACCGTTGGCTTCCAAAAGTGTGCGCCTGATCATGACTGCCGACAGGTTTCCCGGGAGGCATCCGTATTTGAACAGGCTCATGCTTGTTTTCCCGGCATCAAAGTATAAAAAGGGGTGAGCGGGTTCTTCGCAAAGCTGCACCCGTTGACCGGTCTCATCAATGGCGTGGCACTGGCCGTAAACAAAGCCTGCCTCAGGAAACAGCCGCAGCCCTTCGACCTGTGCTTCCAGAAAGCCCGGCAGCATCCGGTCGTCGTGGCAGAATAGCTGAATGAATTGCCCCGAGCATTGCCGCAAGGCAAAGTTCAGGTTCCTGAAAATGCCGGTTTGCGCCGGGTTGGGCAGGTAGTGCAGGCGGGCATCGGGCATGTCATCTGTCACCCGCTTCGCAATGCCGTGGGACGGGTCGTTGTCGGCAACGATCACCTCCATGGGACGGTAAGTCTGGGCCAGCACCGAAGCCAGGCACTCCCGCCAATGTACTTCATCCGGCTGCCAGACCGGGATTACGACTGAAATCATTGCATTGGGTTCTTTCGTCATTGCGCAGCGAGGAGAATTTGATGAAAAATGGGTTGGAACACGGCTTCAAAATTCAACTCCTGCTGAAAATCTTCGCGGGCATGGTGGCTGAGGGGCTGCCAGTTTCCGGCAATTTTTTTCATCGCATTGCGCAGCGAGTCAGGAGAAAGGTCCGTGGGCACAGCCCAAGAATAGCTGCCCAGGTGTTGCCGGAAATGCGCATCGTCGTAATAGAGTACCGGCAGTCCGCATGCTGCGTACTCATAAATTTTGTTGGAAGCGGTGCCGGCGGTTGCCGCCATGGGATTGTCGAAATTGAAAATGGCCAAACCGGCATGGCAGGTGGCCGTCAGTTCGGCCAGTTGCCGGTAGGGTACCACGCCGGTAATTTCCACCGAAGCGGAGGCGCCCTGTTTGGCAGCCAGCCGTGCTATTTCGGCCCTGTATTCCTCCGTTATCCAACCCACCAGGAACAACTTCACCTTCTTGCCATTGATTTCGAAGGGCATCAGCCGGATGATCTCTTCAAAACCGTGACCGGCATACACATGCCCCTGGTAAATGAGGCGGAACTCATCATCGGGCGGGCAGGCAGGGCTGATGTTCCGGAATTGATTGACCGAAGGAAGGTTGGGTAAAAAAAAGTAGCGCCCTTTCAGGCGCTCCATGGGAAAAAACTTCGTCCTTTCATTGGCCGGCAGGCTGAAGAAGTCCAGCCCGGAAAATGCCCTTTTTTCTGCCCTGCCGGCAAACCAGTTGAGCGAGAGGCGCCCTTGCGGAACGAACAGCACATCGTGGTTGTGGTACCAGGTCTTGTGTTTTGGCAACGGCGTTTTTCTGACGAGGGAATAGGCGAAAAGCGCCAGGGCATCGTAGATCAGCACCAGTTTTGGGCGTTGCCTGACAATGAGCCTGCGCAAGTCCCGCACAAAGGTTCCGAAGAGTTTGACCTTCTGCAAAAGCGGCAACTGCTCCTGCTCCCTGACGTGCATGGCAGCCCCGCTGGGCACCAGGTACACGTTTGGCGGATAGCTCCAGTTGCTCTCCATGATGGGCCTGTGCAGCACCGCAATTTCTTCCAGCTTGTCCGCCATTGCGCCCAGGGCATTCAAGGTTGGGGGGTAGGCCTCCGGGTGCGCATAAATGGCCACCAGCGCTGAAGTGTTACTGCTCATTCATGGATTTTGAAGCCCCGGCATGCGCCGTTTCTGCCGGTATTGCTGCCCCGCTGGTCTGCTTCGTCAAACCCATGGCTGAGTAAAAGCGGTGGGCAATGGTGGCGGCATCGAAACGGCTACGGGCAGCTTTGTCCATGTTGCCGATGAAGTGCCGGTAGTCCTGTGCGGTGAGGGTCAGCATCTTCCGAAGGCTCTCCACCACGGCCTGGTCGGAATTGTCCGTGAAGGTCAGCCCCAGCCCCTCTTCTCTGACAATCCTGGCAGCACTGGCCCATTCAGGGCCGAAGCAAAGAATGGGCAACTGAACAGCCGTGTAAAAGGTTATTTTGGTCATAAAGCTGGTGCGGTAAAACAGGGCGTCTTCCGGCTCAAAGCTCAGCGGCAGTAGCCCAAGATGGCTCTCGTGGCTGCGTGCAACCAGCTCTTCCTCTGAAACCCATCCGTGAAAAATGATCCTCACATTGCCGGGGTTCAGCTCCGGGGTGTAAGGGGTGCGGGTGCAAAAATGAACCTCGAATTGCCGGTCGGGGAAGGCACCCAGACTGCGCACCAGTTGATGCAGCATTTTCATCTGCCGGCTGTGCACCATTCCGACGTAAAGCAAGCGGATGGTTTCAGGAAGGCGCTCCACAGCTTGCCTTTCATGGACTTTGGTCACCCCGTCATGCACCACCTTCCAGGACCGGATTCCGTAATGCGCCTTCAGGTATTCGCCCATTTCATCACTCACCACAAAGATTTCCTTCGCCCTTCGGGCAATGCGGCCAAAGATGCCATGCGACAGGCTTTCCGGGATATACGGCCGCACGGTCTGGTGCCACAGGTCGTGCACACTCAGGTAAACGGGCCTGCCCGTCTCAAAAGCCGCCCGGGCCATGATGGGAAAGCTGACGCCATGAGCCGTGAGGTGGAGTACATCGGGTTGAAAATCCACTATGACCTGCCTCAGTTGCCGGTGGGCACCCGGATCAAAACCGGCAATGGTGGCAAAGCCCGCCAGCCGCCCCAACCCAAAACGATACTGCCGCCGACGGGTGCTGAAGGCCCTGCCAGGGTATTCATCTGCTTCGTAAAAACCCTCACCGTTGATATCGTAAACATAGAAAGGCTCAACACCGTATTCCGGCGCAAACCGATGCAAACGGCGCAAAATGTATGTGCCGCCACCCTTTGCATCCATGTGAAATTCCTGAAAGAACAACAACTTCATCGGTGGAGGTTTTTGGAGGGTTTTTAATGGGTTCGTCCAACGCTGGACAGGGTTCCAAACCCTGCCAGCGTTAGCCAGCGTTAGCTGTTCGGGTTCGGGTGGTTTCTTTGAGGTTTTTTGGGAAGGAGGTTTTTAAAAAATCCGTGCAACCGAAGGGGGCGCCGGACAGGAATCCGGGCGCCAGCGTGGCCAGCGCAGCACTCCGTCACGCGTCACGATTGTCACGTGTTACGCGTCACGCATTCATTCGCGCTTTCCAGCTTTGGACGATTTCATCGAAGATCTGATCCAGGCTGCGGGTGATGTCCCAATCGGGGTAGTGGCTTTTCATTTTCCGAAGGTCGCTGTAATAGCAGATGTGGTCGCCTTCCCGGGCTTTGTGGCTGTATTCGTACACCATGGGGCGACCGGTGTGCTTTTCCGCCAGTTGAAAGGCTTCGAGGATGGAGCAGGTGTTGTCTTTGCCCCCGCCGAGGTTGTACGCCTCTGCCACCCTTGGTTTTTCCAGGAAATGCTCGATGAAGCGGGCCACGTCGAAAGAGTGGATGTTGTCCCGCACCTGTTTGCCCTTGTATCCGAAGATGGTGTATTTCCGGCCTTCCAGGTTGCATTTCACCAGGTAGGACAGGAAACCGTGCAGTTCCACCCCGCTGTGGTTGGGGCCGGTGAGGCAGCCTCCCCGCAGGCAACAGGTGGACATGCCAAAATAGCGCCCGTATTCCTGCACCATCACATCGGCGGCCACCTTCGAAGCGCCGAAAAGAGAGTGCTTGCTCTGGTCAATGGTGAAGGTCTCCGGGATGCCCTCCCGGTACTGTGGATCGGCGTAGTCCCAGCGGGTTTCCAGCTCCGTCATGGGGATGTTGTTAGGCGCATCGCCGTACACCTTGTTGGTGCTCATGTGCACGAACGGAATGGCCGTGCTCACCCTGCGGGTGGCCTCCAACAGGTTCAGGGTGCCAACGGCATTGGTGTCAAAGTCGTCAAAAGGAATCTGGGCTGCCCGGTCGTGGCTGGGCTGCGCAGCTGTGTGGACGATGGCATCGGGCCTGACCCTGGCGATGAGCGCCAGCACCCCCTGCCGGTCTCTGATGTCCAGCTCGTGGTGGGTAAAGTGCGGCAAGCTGCTTTTCAGCCGCTCCTGGTTCCAGCGGGTATCACCCTGCGGGCCAAAAAAGACCGCCCGCTGGTTGTTGTCCACCCCGTGGATGTGCCAGCCTCTGGCGGCGAAATAAGTGCAAACCTCCGAGCCGATCAGCCCGGAACTGCCCGTTACGAGTAGCTTTTTCATGCGTGTTTGTTTGGATACGTGTTTGGGAACCTGGATTTCAGGTTTTCAGAAGCAGGTCAAGCCAATATCATTCGCTGAATTTCAACAACCTCAAGGTCGTTGGACTGCCGCATCGTAAATGATGCCCTACAGGGGCGGAACCTTCCCGTCTCAACAATCTCAACTCCCGAAAGCCGATGCCGACAACTATCGGCATCGGCTTCGGGATCAACAATCTCAACATATCAACAATTCAACAATTCAACAATTCAACAATCTCAACATTTCAACAGTCTCAACAATTCAACATATCAACAATTCAACACCCCCCTCACCCATTCTGCCCATCGGTCGCCGTAGCCATTCCAGCTGTGGTCCTGGGCGGTGATTTGGGCTGCGGCGGTTTTCATTTGCGCCAGCAGGTTCCGGTCGTCGTTGAGTTGTTGAATTCGCTGCGCAATGGCGCCGGGATCCCTGATGGGAATGATGAAGCCCGTTTTGCCTTCCTCGATGACATCTTCGCCCCCGCTGTTGGTAGTGGCGATCATGGGCACGCCACAGGTGAGTACCTGCGGGATGACCATGCTCAGGCCTTCCTGCAAGGAGGGGTGAACGGCCACATCGCAGGCGCTGATGTGGCTGGCCAGGTCGTAGTGATTCACATGACCGAAAAACTTCCAGTTGTCCTGAGCGTATTGGTCCACTGTGGGTTTCATCTCCGGGTCCACTTTGCCGATGAACCAGGCTTCGTAGCTGTTCCGGGGCAGCTTTTTCAGTGCTTCAAAAAGGTAGATCAGGCCTTTGCGGATGAGCAAACTGCCCACGTACAAGACCCTCAGTGGTTTGTTGCCCCGGGGCTGCCACACGGCCTCGTCCCTTTTGAAGAAACTGCTGACGCCATACGGGTTCATCACCAGTTTTTCTTCCGCTACACCGTATTCCAGGAATGAGCGTTTCACAAACTGCGACGGAATGGAGATGTAGTCGGAAACCTCGTATTCGGCCAGTTCCACCGCTTTGGTTTTCGGATGGATGCTGAAATCAATGCCAAAGCGTTTGTACTCCTCGTGCATGATGGCCTCCTGGTGCAGGATGTGTGAAGACCCCCTGTCAACCACAGCCACACGTCCCAGAGCCTGCGCCTTTTCGATGGCCCGAAGCGACATGCCGCTCCACCCGACGAACATCCTGAACCCGGCTTCATCTTTCAGCCTGCCGGCCACCCACCGGTCAAATACATCGTTGTAGATGTGTGGTGGCACCCCGGCCCTCATCATGGCGGCCACCGGCACCAGGGTGGCGTATTTCTCCGGCGGTATATGCTCTTTGTCCACCCGGCTCACAAAGCGGCTGGCCAGGGCGTTCACCGGCTGGGCAAAAGAGGTGTACAGGCGATGGAGCATGCCGTGGCGCTCCAGTTGCTCTGCCAGGGCAAAAGCGTGGAATTTTCCGGAACAAGCGATACTTACCAATGAATTATTGAGTCCCCTGCAAAAAGTCATTTTCTATTAAAATTGGCGTAAGTCCCGTTGGTTATGAGAAGTTGAGTTTATCCTAAATTATTGGTTTATAAATGTTTAGAGACGACCGAGCGCAACCCCTGTCTGCCGCCAGGCAGGTCTCTAAACTTCTCTAAACCCTATCGATTACCCACAAATCCCCATCACATCGGGAAGTGCCTTTGCGACCCGACTTCATTGAATGTCAAAAAACTCATTCTTATACCCTGGTGCCCTGGCTGTGCTAAAAATCCGTGGCGACATCAGCCATCTTGTAACCCGCTGTTTCCTGCCTTGTCGGCAGACAGGCAACGGCGGGAATCTTGCCAGTACCCCTGGACACATCCAACTTCTATTCAAAACATCACATCAGGAATGGCTTTAGCGCCAAATTCGGGATGTGAATTGAAATTGATGCTGATGCTCTGTATAGATGTTTGATGTGATTGGGGGTTCATCCGATAACCCCTTGTTGCCCGTCTGGCCGCCGGACAGGAAACAAGGGGTTTCAAGATGTTTGATGGGGGCGAAGAATGCTTTTTCAAGCCTCGGTTACTTCATGAGTCAGAGCTCTCAGAACCGGAATGATGGATTTGTGGGTAATGGATAGCTCTCTAAACCTCTCTAAACCTCTGAGCGCACTTTTTGTAGTGCGCTCATTATTTAATGGTCTCTTTGGCGGCCGGGGCGGGTTGCCTGGCACCCAGTTGCTGCTTCAGTGCTCCGAACAATTGCTCCGCCCGGTGGCGGTAATCGCAACCTCCGGTCAACGACCTTTGCCGGGCAGCGGCCCTGATGGCAGCGGCCTCGTTGGCTGAAAGGCCGAGGAGCATTGCTATTTTTGACAGCACCTCCTCCCGGCTTGCGTAGGTGAACATTTCCTTTCCTTCGGTAAAAAAACGGCGGTGGTCTTCGCTGTCAGGTGCCAGCATGATGCCACCG